>JAFAUH010000406.1 GCA_019243445.1 Streptomycetaceae bacterium
GGCCTGGTGCAAGGCGCCCCCGCAGCCGCCGACCTGACCATCGCGCAGATCGATGCCTTCGGCTTCGGAGGGATCAACGCCGTCGCGATCGTGGAGGCAGCCCGATGAGCGGGACGAGTACCGCACGGATGAGTAACCAGAGCGCCCGGGAGGTCGTCGTCACGGGCATCGGACTGGCGCTCCCAGGTGTCGCAACGTACGGCGACCTTCTCGGACCGCTGCCCGACGAGGGCGGCTTCGACCCCGCAACCGGACTCCGCGGACGCGAGATGCGCCACAAAGACCGCGCGTCCCGGCTCGCCCTGCGGGCTGCCGAGTCCGCCCTCCACGACGCGGGCCTAACCGACGCCAACGCGACGTTCACGGGCGTGGCTGACTCGACCGCCGTCGTGGTCAGCACCAACCTGGGCAACGCGGACAGCGTCTGCGAAGCCACCGACACCATCGCCAGGGCAGGCGTCAGGGGCCTCAGCCCGTTGGGCCTGCCACAGACATCAAGCAATGTCATCGCCGGCTGGGTGGCCATCCGCTACGGGCTGCGCGGCCCCAACCTCACCGTCTGCAACGGCGTCACGAGCGGTCTGGACGCCCTCGCCTGGGCCCGAAACCTCATCGTGGCCGGGCGCACCGAAGCAGCCGTCGTCGTCGGCGTCGAACCAGCCAATGACGTAGCGACGAAGCTGCTCGGCGAGCAGTCCACCGACGCGGCGGTCGCGATCGTACTCGAACCAGCGAACGCAGCCGCTTCCCGTGGCACACGGCCGCGCGCCACGATCGCCGGATACGCACGGGCCCGGGATCTCGCCGCGGCGCTGACCTCCGCCGGTGTGACGGAGGAGAAATCCGTCGGACTGTGGCTCGTGGGCGAGGCGGGTGCCGGAGCGGGCCAGCTGCTCGCAGCCACTCGCCGGATCGACCTGGAAGCCCAGCTGGGCCCGCTGTCTGGGGCACTGGGCGTCCTGCAGTGCGCTGCCGCGACTGCCCATCTGGAGAGCGACGCCACCGGGAACGTGCTCGCCACGGCTGGAGGCCCTCGCCACGACGCGGCAGCCGCTCTGCTACTGACCCCTTGACCGACCACTCGTCAATCCACGTAAAAACGAGGGGAATACCAATGACCACTGTGCCCGTGAACATCGAGGAGCTCCGCGCTCTGATAGCCAGCGTACTGGAGATCGAACCCGAGGAGGTCACCGACGAGGCGCACTTCACCGACGAGCTCGAGATCGACTCGCTGCTGATGCTCGAGATCTCAACCCGTGTGGAGACTGCGTTCGGCGTCCCGGAGAACACCGTGGTCATCAGCGGTGCCAAGACCCTCGCCGAGCTGCACGCCTTCGTCATCTCGAAGCTCGTCGGCGAGACGTCTGCTTGCCCGGTCATCCGCCCGAGGCCGCTGAGCGACCCAGCGGCGCGCCTGTTCCTGTTCCACCACGCCGGCGGCTCACACCTGCTCTACCGGGGCTGGGCGGAGCACTTCCCCCAGGACTGGGAACTCTGCCTCCTGGAGGCCCCCGGCCGAGGCCAGCTGCAGACATTGTCGCTGATCGACGACTGCGACCGGCTGGTCGACTACTTCCACACCGCTATCGCTCCCTTGCTCGACCGGCCCTTCGGGTTCTTCGGCCACAGCATGGGCTCACTCATCGCCTACCAGCTCACCCGCCGACTTCACCACGAGGGGGACCCGCTCCCGGACTGGCTGGGTGTGTCCGCCTACGGCGCCCCGCGAGTCGAGGCCGACGCCGACGACCGCCCTCACCTGATGTCCGACGACGAACTGCGCGGCTGGCTGCGGAACGTCGGCGGCAGCACACCGCAGCTCCTCGACAACGACGCCGTCTGGCACAAGTTCGCCCCGGTGTTCCGTAACGACTTCAAACTCCTGGACACCTGGGCTCCTCCCCGCGACCCCGAACCGCTGCCCGTTCCGCTCTCGGTATTCGGGGGCCGCCGCGACAGGCTGATCGGCGAGGACCGTCTGCTCTCCTGGCAAGCGTTCACCACGCACTTCCGCGGACTCGAGATGTACGAGGGCGACCACTTCTATGTGATGAACCACCGGCGGCCTCTCGCTGCCGCCATAACGGCCGCGATGCGTTCCGCGCTGCTTGAGCTCGCTTCCACCACCACGCCACCCACTGATGATCAATTCCAAGGGAAGCCCGCGGAGGGGGTGGGGGTGGGCCCTCAGGCGTCGGGGTCGACTTCGGGGTGCGTGAACCGCACAGGTTTGCCCAGCGACCGGGCGTAGGCGATTTCGGCTCGGGTGCTGTCTCCGATGTAGTCGCCGACTACGAGCACCTCATCAGCGAGCAGGATCTTCGCCCGGTGCAGTTCGTCGAGTCGAACCTTCAGGGCCTGAGCCTCGACAGGATCGGACCAAAGTTCGTGCGGCGACTTCAGGTCGCAACCCGGCTTGACGACAATCTTTCCGGCTTTGGTCTCCCGCAGATCGGCCTCAGTCATCTCGGCCATGAAACGAGTGGAGCCGCAAATCACAACAATACGCGGGAAACTCAGCTGCTTCTTCGCCTCGGTGAGCTTCTCCGCAGGGGTGATCACTTGCGGGGATGACACTGGTTCCTCCTGGTGGTGCGGCCCGAGGGATGCCTGCGGAGACGAGAACGAAGGTGTCCAAGATCATCTTTTGGTGAACGACGCGGACACCCTCGCGCCCGCACTCTATGCGACGAGCATCCCTACCTGCTGCCGCGGCACCCGCCGGTCGGCCCTACGCCCCGCCTGTGCGATGCCGAACTGGTCACCCTCGCCACGAAAAGCCGGTGTCGGTTACCGCGTTCACCGCCTCGATCAGCCGATTCACGCGGCAGGGCGCCGCGGTGTCGGCTTGGTCGGCCGGTCCCCTGCCGGCAGCTGGTGGCGGTGCCGGGTCGGGCTCGGGTACTGCCACAACCCGAACGAGGGAGGCGCAATTCAGATGACCGCATTGATGGAGCGTTGTCCGTCGGCGATCTTGCGGCCCCGCTGCACCCGGCGCGGCCCGCCGCAGCTCGCTGAGCACCTGGCGGCCACGGTCCGGGCCTGGGACCGTCACGTGCGCGCCGAGGACAACCGCCAGCACGTCGATCCGATCCTGACGGTCCATCCGGCCGACACGCCCGACGATCAGGTGCCTCCAGGCGACATCCTGGACAAGGAACACTGCCGCCTGGTGATCCGGTGGCCCGGACGTGACGCCCAGCGGGAAGGCGCCGTTGCACAGCGTGAGACCGACGCGGTGCCGGAAGGGGTGTGACGCGTGGAACCAGCGGTTCGCGAGCCGGTGTTCGCCGCGCCAACCGAGCAGAACGACAGACAGCGGATGCGCAGCGCGCACGAGAACGCTGCGCGGAACTTCCAGATCGCCGTGTCAGGGCCGGAGGTGTGGGGGTGGCAGGGCCCGCACACTCGGGCGCCGCGCCGAGGCCTGCTGGCTGCGGGTGCTCTCCGCCCCCAAGGACAAGGCCGGCGGACGGTTGTGGGAGGGCACCGCGCTCGCGGACATCCCCGTCCCCCTCTCCGTGCCCCGGCACGGCTGCAGGGCCTGCTCGACTGGAGCAGCAACGGACACTCCTATCGGGCCGAGCTCACCGAGTACGTGCCCGTGCTCCCCGCGGATGTCGCCCTGTCCGACGCCTGGTGGACGAATCTGCGCACCGCGCTGGAGACCCTCGCCGCGGTGCCCACCGACCGCGAGTCGGTGCGGCAGCGGTGGATCGACAACACCTTCCGCCGATTCCTCGGCATCGACCCGATCCAGATCCACGAGTACGTCACCGGCCACGGTGACCTGCACTGGGCCAACCTCACCGGGCAACCCCTGGTGCTGCTCGACTGGGAGAACTGGGGCCGACTCCCGGTCGGCTACGGCATTGGACTCCTGGGGGCCTCCTCCCTGACCGCGCCCGCGACTGCCGCCCGCATCCACCACGAGTTCAGCCACATCCTCAACACGGCGGCCGACCGGGCCGGGGGAACTGGTCGCGCTCGGCCAGCTGCTGCAGGCCTGCAGCAGAGGTGTCCACCCCACGCTCACCCCGCACATCGCCCGCCGGGCCGAACACCTCATCGGCACCCCCGTGCCCGCGTCCTGATCGACCCGACCATCTGCCGCCCGCTCATCATCTGACCACTATCGCTGTGCGCTTCGACGAGGAGACCATGTCCACTGCATCTCACCAGCCCGCCACCAAGCCTGTCGCCACGCCTTCCACACCCGGCCGCACCGCGGAGGGGGAGCAGATCATGGCGGTCGCCGACACGCTGGTGCTCGCGTACGGACTGCACCCGGCAGCAATAACGCGAATCCCGGAGGGCACCTCGACAGACAACTACGCCATCGTTGACCAGACGGGCCGTCGGTACTTCGTCAAGATCTATCGCGCCCG
>JAFAUH010000039.1 GCA_019243445.1 Streptomycetaceae bacterium
TAGGGCTTCGTTAGGTACCCCAACTGTCGTTTAACGGGTAGTGTGTGATCTTGTATCGGGTGTGACACCTGAGGAGATGGACGAAGTCCGTCCGCGCTTGGAGGCGTTCGCAGCCGAGATGCTCGGCTCGCTCGCGCGGCGGGACCAGCAGGCCAAGGGCGAGCTGTACGTGCGCGGGCTGATGCTGGACGGTAAACGCAAGTCGATGCAGCCGATGGGCGAGCGACTGGGCGTGGACCATCAGCAGCTGCAGCAGTTCATCTCCTCCTCCACCTGGGACTTTGTTGAAGTGCGGCGGCGGGTGGCCCGGTGGGCGGCAGCGCACATCACGCCGGAAGCGTATGCGATCGACGACACCGGCTTCCCCAAGGACGGCTACGACTCCCCCGGGGTGGCCCGGATGTACTGCGGCGCCTTGGGCAAGCGCGGCAACTGCCAGATAGGCGTGAGCCTGAACCTGGTCAGCGATTACGCCTCGGCGGCCGTGGACTGGCGGCTGTTCATCCCCGACAGCTGGGACGACACCACCGCCGCAGACGACAAGCTGCTGGCCGAGGCGATCCGCCGACGCCGCCAGCGAGCAGGCATCCCCGACCAGGTACGCCACACCGAGAAGTGGCGTCAAGCACTTGAGATGCTCGACGAGGTACGCGATGACTGGGAACTGCCGGATCTTCCCGTGGTCGCCGATGCCGGTTACGGCGACGCCACCGGCTTCCGCCTGGGCTTGACCGAACGCGGCCTGGCCTACGCGGTCGCCGTCAAAGGCACCACCACCGCCTACCCCGGCGACGCGCAGCCCGAACGCCCGCCCTACAGCGGCCGCGGCCGCCCTCCCCGGCCCACCTACCCCACGCCGCACAGCACCCTGCGCGCCCTCGTGCTGGCCGCCGGGCCAAACGCCGCCCGCACCGTCACCTGGCGCCAGGGCACCAAGACCGGCCCGCGCAACCCACGCGCCGACATGCGCTCACGCTTCATCGCCCTGCGCGTACGCCCCGCCAACCGCGACATCCCCCGCGCCGCCGACGGCAGTCTGCCCGAGTGCTGGCTGCTGGCCGAATGGCCACCCAACGCCGCCGAGCCCACCGACTACTGGCTGTCCACCCTGCCCGCCGACACCCCACTGCGCGAACTGGTCCGTATCGCCAAGATCAGATGGCGCATCGAGCACGACTACCGGGAATTGAAGGACGGCCTGGGCCTGGACCACTTCGAAGGCCGCACGTACCGCGGCTGGCACCGCCACGTCACCCTCGCCGCCCTCGCCCAGGCATTCTGCACCCTGCTGCGACTCGACCCAAAAGTCCCTGCGCCGGCCTGACCCTCTACGCGGTCCTCCGCGAGTTACAGAAGATCCTGGCCACCTGGACCGGCGCCTGCTCGATATGCGGCCAACCAGCCCCTACACCCGAACCCCACCACAGAACCTAACGAAGCCCTACTAGATGAATGAGTCCAAGGGCTGTCGTCGCGCTCAGTGATCGTAGGCGATCAGCGATCGCTTGACGGGTTGTCCGGTCTTGTCGTTGAGCCAGATCGCCGCTGTCAGGGCCAGGATGCGGGCCAGGACCCGGACGGCTACGCCCGCCGGGCTCTTGCCACCGTGTCGTTCCAGGTCAAGCTGGCCCTTGAAGGTCTGGTTGATCGATTCGATGACCTGCCGCAGCGGCTTGAACAGGTGCGCGCCGGCCCGCTCAGGTTCTCCCTTGCGGGCAGGACGTAGCAGCACCAGCTCACGCTCGGTGAGGTCGCACTCGAACTCGGTACCGAAGTAGTTCTTGTCGCCGATGATCGTTTGCTTCGGGTGGGTGGCGACGACCTCGGGCGCGGTGTCCAGCATGTCGCGCAACGTCTCGCGCTCGTCGGCCTTCGCGCCGGTGAGCGCGAACAGGATCGGCAGTCCGCCCAAGGTGCACACCAGGTGCAGGCGCAGGCCCCAGAAGTACCGTGAGTGTGACGCGCAGTAGCCGTACTCGGCCCACCCAGCGAGGTCGGAGCGCTTGGCGGTCTCGCGCGAGCAGCCGCACTCGACCGGGGTGGAGTCAACCACCCACACGTCATCGCTCCACAGCGAGGTGTCCTGCGCGAGCAGCCTGGTCATGTGTGTGATCAGGGAACACGCGGCGCGCAGACGCTTGTTGTAACCGGACTGCTGGGGCAGATAGGGGAACAGGTGTCGAAAGTCCCGGTCAGCGCGGCGCAGCCAGCGCCGCTCGGAGGTATAGCCGAGCAGGGCTGACATTACCGCGAGGGTGACCAACTCGGCGTCACTGAGAGTAGGCACGATCCCGACTTCCGGGCGCCACGGCGCGAGTTCCGGCGATGCCTTCAGCGCGTCATCGACCTTGACGTAGAGTGCAGTTGCGAGGGTGTCCAGCTTGTTCTTCACACAGCGATCATGGACGCCCTCGCGTCATGTCCGCAGGCGATCCCTTGGACTCATTCATCTAGAGGGCCACGTCTCCCGTGACCCCTGGGAGGTCGTCATCGGCTGGGACGGCACAGAGCCGGTCGGCTACGCCTACGGCTCCCCCCTCCCACATCGCTCCCGCTGGTGGGCCGGGATGCTCGAACTCCTCCCGGAGGAGATGACCTGAGAAAACGGCCAGCGGACCATGGCCCTGTTCGAGCTGATGGTCCGGCAACCGTGGCGGAAGACCGGCACCGCCCACCGCATCCACGAAGAGCTTCTGGCCGGTCGCGCAGAGGAGCGCGTGACGCTCCTCGTCGAGCCGACCCACCCGAAGGTCAAGGAACTCTACGAGTCTTGGGGGTATGAGAACACCGGCGACCAGCAGCCGTTCCCGGACGCCCCGATGTACGCGACTATGCTCCGCATCCTGCGGCCCGCACAGCCCGCGCCCGGCGTCGGTGACCTGATCGCGACCTGCTCCTCGCCACTGTCATGAAACCGCACCTTCGGCGAACACCTGGGACGCGGCATGACCGTGCCCGCGGCGACCACCGCGACCAGTCAGAACTCGAAGGTCACTTACGTTGTCATGGTGGGGAGTTGCCCTCCACGGCGTCGCATTTGACTGACAGAGGAAGCAGCCAATG
>JAFAUH010000142.1 GCA_019243445.1 Streptomycetaceae bacterium
CTCATGGCAGAACCCCCCAAACCATCTGAAACCAGCATTCCACCCCCTACTGATCAACGCAGACCGAACCTCGCCGTGGAATTCGCCAACAGTGTCACGGCAGCGGTGCCCCTCCTCGGTACCGATGGGCCGCTGGGGGTGCTGTCCGTGCTCATGGCAGGGGTTGGCGAGCCGGATGAGATCCAACGATCCTTTCTGCGCTTGATGGCAGGATGGGCTGCTGCACGCCTGGAAGACTTGCCCGACACGTCGCCCGTCCATGGTTCGGCGGCTGGCCCTGAGCAGACGGTCCGGATGAGCAAGCTGACCGCAGCGCTCGCCGAGGCCCTCACCTCCGGAGAGGTCGTGCAGGCCGTCGCGGCGCACGTCCTGCCCCCATTCGGCGCCGACGGGCTCATATTCTGGGTATTTGAAGGCAGCCGACAGCGTGTGGTTGGCGCCGCCGGATATTCACAGGAATTCCTCAGCCTGCTCGACGGGATCCCGGTAACCGACTATCCCGTGGCCACCGACGTGCTGGGGACTCGTAGTCCCCGGTTCATCGAATCGGCCGCAGAGTACTGCCAGCGCTATCCAACGTTGAACCATATCCCGTCAGCGGCCCGCAAGAACGCGTGGGCGTTCCTGCCCATGATCGCCTCCGGGCACGCCATCGGCATGTGTTTGGTGTCTTTCGCCCACTCACGTTCCTTCACCGACGAGGAGCGCACGCTGCTGACTGCTTTGAGCGGTCTGGTCGGCCAGTCGCTGGAGCGGGCCCGGTTGTACGACATAGAGCACGCCCGGGCACAGGGACTGCAGCGTAGTTTGCTTCCCCGGACGCTGCCCCGCCTGCCTGCCGCCTGCGCCGCCGCACGCTACCTGCCTGCGGGCAGGGGCGAACAAGTCGGTGGCGACTGGTACGACGTGATCCCGCTGTCCGCCGACAGGGTCGCCCTGGTGATCGGCGACGTCATGGGACACGGCATTCCCGAAGCGGCCACCATGGGCCAGCTGCGCACTGCGGTGCGCACCCTCGCCGATCTGGACATGCCCCCTGACGAGCTGCTCAGCCGCCTCAACGACGTGGTCAGCGACCTGGGCGAGGACTGCTACGCCACCTGCCTGTACGCCGTCTTCGACCCGATCACCCGGATATGCTCGTTCTCCCTGGCCGGTCATCCCCCACCGGTCATCGTCCATCCTGATGGCACCGCCCACAGGCCCGACCTGGCCGCTGACCCCCCGCTGGGGGCCGCCGAGCCACCGTTTGAAACGCACCAGTTGCTCCTCCCTGAGGAGAGCCTGCTGGTCCTGTGCACCGATGGGCTCGTTGAATCCGCTGCTCAGGGCATCGATCAAGGGCTGACCCGTCTCCAACAGACCCTCGCCCGGCACGCGATGCCCACCTTCACAGCGCAGGACGAGGACGATGACGTCCGGCGCCTGGACGACCTGTGCGACACGATCGTCTCGGCCCTGCTACCCGACCATGGCCAGACGAACGATGACGCAGCGCTGCTGATCGCTCACACACGGGCCATCGATGCCGGTGATGTCGCCTCCTGTCTCCTGCCGGATGATCCCCGCGCAGCCGGACAGGCCCGCGAATACGTCCGCGAACAACTGGCCGCCTGGGGGCTGGACAGCCTAGCGATCACCACCGAACTGCTGGCCAGCGAGCTGGTTGGTAACGTGATCCGGCACGCCAAGGGCCCCATCCGCCTGCGCCTGCTGCGCAGCCGCTCCCTGACCTGCGAAGTCTACGACGGCAGCCTCAGCACTCCCCGTATCCGCCATGCCGCCTACACCGACGAAGGCGGCCGCGGCCTGCAACTCGTTGCCGCCCTCGCCAAACGCTGGGGCGCCCGCTACCTCCGCGACGGCAAATGCATCTGGACCGAGCAAGACATCCCGGATTGTGCCGCGTGAACCTTATAAGGAGTCGCGGGCGTCCTCGAACGCCTCGGTGTCCCCGGATTCGTCGAGCCGTTCCGTCGTGACCGACTGCAACAGGTCCAACACACGGCGCGGATCAGTCGGCCCGGCCATCTGGCCCGCCCCGCTGTCCGCGCCCAGGGCCGCCACCGGCTGGTCCCGTGCAGGCTTGCCGTCGGCCTCGAACACCTCCAACCGTCCGGTGGCAGCGGGCTGCCGCCGTGGGTCGATCGTGTGCGTCTGTGCCGGTGGGGCGGACTGTTCCCTCCGCATCAGCCGCACCGAGGTCGATATCTCCCGGTGCACCTCGCTGACCTGGGACAATCCCTCGTCATCCATGCACCAGGCCACCGGAGCGCCCGGCTGCGGCCCAGCCCCCTCCGCTAGCTGCACCCTCAGCCCGATCTCCCGACCCGTACTGCCGTCGATCACCGGCTCCAGCACATACTCGTCCGTCACGGCCCCGCCGAGCGGGCTCACGATCGACGCGCTGCTGCCATCGGCGGAGAACCGCACGAAACGTGGGGTTCGTGTCAGGCGCACCTCGCGGAACTCCATCTCGTAGTCCGGCGTGAGATACCAACGGCGGTCACCGTGCTCGTCGATGATGCGGAAACCACCATCACCGTCATGCCGCTCGTGAACAGTCCACCGGAGCGGATGCGCCGGGTCGCCGAAGTCCAGCAGCTCCAGCCGCCGGACCGCCTCCGGCCCCTCCCCGGTTTCGACCACTCGCAGCCGCAGACCCGCCAATTCCCGCCCCGGCAACGGCACATCGGCAACCAGCCGCGCCTGCTGCGCGGGCAGAACCAGCGCATGCGGCCCGGCCACTGGTCCGGCACCGGGTTGCTCCCCGGGCTGCTCCTCGAATCGCTTGCCGGGCTGTTGCCCGACGTGTTGCCCGGGTCCGGCTTCGGTTTTCGTTCCGGACTCCGGACCGGGGCGCGATCGGGCGAA
>JAFAUH010000194.1 GCA_019243445.1 Streptomycetaceae bacterium
CGCGATGTTGTACGTGCCGGGCAACAGCGGATCGGCCATCCCCGTCGGTTCGGCGGTGGATCTGACCGTGCAGTCGGTGCCCACGCAGAAGTACGGCGTGCTGCGCGGCCAAGTCGAGGCGGTCGGCCAAGCCCCCGAGACACCGGACCAGATCACCAGCTTCCTCGGCAACAGCCAGCTGGCCGAAGAGTTCTCGGCGCAGGGCCAGCCGGTGGCGGTCGTGGTCCGGCTCGACCAGTCGGCCGACACCCCCTCCGGATACGTGTGGTCGACGGCGCACGGCCCGCCGCACACGATCGAATCCACGACGCTGGTCAGCGGCGCGATCCGGCTCGCCACGCAGCATCCCATCGACTGGATCCTGCCGTGACCGGGCAGCGACGGCGTCACCGTCCGGCCCGGTCGCATGCCGGCCCGCCGCCCACGTCATCCGGGCCCGCACCGGGCAGGGCCGGTAAACAGGAGACTGGCAGGCAGAAGACTGGCAAGCAGAAGACTGTCCGTACTCCCACCGTCTTGCAGATGGAAGCGGTCGAGTGCGGTGCCGCCTCCTTGGCTATGGTGCTTGCCCACTATGGCCGGTATGTGCCGCTTGAAGAGTTGCGCATCGCCTGCGGTGTCTCCCGCGACGGCTCCAGGGCCAGCAACGTTCTCAAGGCGGCCCGCAGCTACGGCCTGACTGCCAAAGGCATGCAGATGGAACCGGTCGCGCTCGCCGGTGTGCGGGCGCCCGCCATTTTGTTCTGGGAGTTCAACCACTTCGTCGTCTATGACGGGATGAAGCGGCGCCTGGGCCGGCCTGGTGTCCACATCAACGACCCTGGCCGGGGACGCCGGTTTGTGTCGATGGAGGAGTTCGACTCCGGCTTCACCGGCATTGTGCTCACCTTCGAGCCCGGCGAGACTTTCCGCAGGGGTGGCCGCAGACCGGGGATCATGGGCGCCCTGTCCGCGCGGCTGCGCGGCACCACCGGCACCATCCTCGCTGCGCTGATCGCCAGCCTCCTCCTTGTCGTCGTCGGCGCGACGATGCCCGCGCTGAGTCGCACATACATCGATATATTCCTGTTCGGCAACCAGAGATCACTGCTGCCAGTGCTCTTCGCTTCGATGACCGCCATGGTGGTGCTCACCGCCGTACTGACCGCCCTGCAGCAGGCCAACTTGCTGCGCGGTCGCATCATCTCCTCCACACTGAGCAGTGCGCGGTTCCTGCGCCACCTGCTCAAGCTGCCCGTCACATTCTTCGGCGGCCGCAGCCCGGCCGATCTGGTCCAGCGTCTGCAGTCCAACGACACCGTGGCCGAGACATTGGCGAGAGACCTCACCGCGGCGGGCGTGGACGCCGTGGTCGTCGTGCTCTACGCGGTACTGCTGTGGACGTACGATCCCCAGCTGACTGTTATCGGGGTGCTGCTCACCCTATTCAACGTGGCCGCCCTGCGGCTGGTCGTCCGGATCCGTTCCACCGGCGCCCAAAAGCTGCGCGCCGACTCCGCCCGGCTGATCAACACCTCCTACAGCGGGCTGCAGCTGATCGAGACGATGAAGGCCACCGGCGGTGAGAACGGGTACTTCCGCCGCTGGGCAGGCCAGCACGCCATCATCCTCGACCTGGAGCAGCGGCTCGGTGTGCCAAGCGCTGTGCTGGCTGTCGTCGCGCCCACCCTGGCCGCGCTCAACAGCGCCCTGATTTTGCTGATCGGCGGCCTACGGGCGGGGGAAGGGCATGCCTCGATCGGTCTGCTCGTCGCTTTCCAGGCGCTGGTGACCAGTTTTACCGCCCCAGTCACCCGACTCAACGGTGTAGCCGGCCGGATCCAGGGTTTTGCCGCCGATGTCGCCCGGCTGAGGGATGTCGAGAACTTCCCGGTCGACGCCCGCTACGCGGGGCCGCCAAGCGACGCGCGCGTCCGCAGACTGAGTGGACATGTGACGCTGGAATCCATCACCTTCGGCTACAACCCGCTCGACGCGCCACTGCTCACCGACTTCTCGCTGTCGGTCGGGCCAGGCCGTCAGGTGGCGCTCGTCGGCGGCTCCGGCAGTGGCAAGTCCACGGTGTCCCGGCTGGTCGCCGGGTTGTACCAGCCATGGGAGGGCGAGATCCGCATCGACGGGCAACGCATCGAGGAGATCCCCCGCAGCTCGCTCTCCGCCTCGGTCGCTTTCGTCGATCAGGACATTTTCCTCTTCGAGGGCACTGTGCGCGACAACGTGGCGCTGTGGGATCCGTCCATACCGGACGAGGCCGTCATCGCCGCGCTCAAGGACGCCGCCGTCCTCGATGTGATCTCTCGACGGCCCGGCGGCATCCACAGCCCGGTGGCGCAGGACGGCCGAAACTTCTCCGGCGGCCAGCGACAACGCCTGGAGATCGCCCGGGCGCTGGTCCGCCAGCCCAGCGTGCTCGTCCTCGATGAGGTGACCAGTGCCCTCGATGCCGGGACCGAGCAAGTGATCATCGACAACCTGCGGCGGCGCGGCTGCGCCTGCGTCATGATCGCACACCGGTTGAGCACTGTGCGTGACAGTGACGAGATCGTCGTCCTCGACCACGGATCGGTCGTCGAGCGTGGGCGCCACGAGACGCTGATCGCCGCCAAGGGACGCTACGCCGAGTTGGTCAAGGAGCACTGAGGTGGCATTCGCTCAACCCCCAACGGCCACCGGCGAGGCGTCCGACGATGTGGTGGTCGCCGCCCTGGAGGGCCTGGGAACACCTGTCGACTGCGCGAGCGTGCGCAGTCTGCCGCTCGAAGGGCCGCAGGTGCTGTGGCTGATCGCCGACGGAGCGATGGATTTGTTCGCGGTCGACGCGGCACGGCAGGGGCGCTGGCACTTCCTCGGTCGGCTCAGAGCAGGAGCCTTGCTGCTCGGACCGGTCGAAGGACCGCAGCACACCTTGCTGGGCAGGCCTTTGCAAGGGTGTGTGCTGCACCGGATACAGCTGCGGGAGCTGTACCGGCCCACATACCACGAATACCCCGAGCGCGCCCAGTCCGCCCAATTCGCCCAGTACGCCCAATACGGCGACACATGGTCGTACAACGGTCCGGAAGCGAGGCTCAGTCCGCTGGAGGATGCATTCGCCCGCGGCATCGGGCGCAGCCTGCACGTGCTGTCCGAGGCACCATCGAACGGTGGCTACGGACAGGGGTATGGGCAGGGGTACGGGCAGTCGGCATCCGGCCGGTACGACGCGGCCGACGACACCATCTGGCGGATGCCGGTCGCCCCCGGCAGCCTGCAGTACGGTGCCGCCGTCGACCCGCAGGCCGCCGGTGACTTGCTGGTCGACGGTGCATTGTGGCAGCAGATGGTCGATCAGCAAGCACGCCTGCTGCACGCCCTCGACAGCTGGATCGACCGTCTCGAACGCGCCTATGAGGACCGCACGGCGGCCGGCATCAAGGCCGGCGAGACCGTCCGCGCCCAGGCCGACCAGGCGCTGCTCGCCTCCATCGACAAACCGGGCAAGCTCGCCGCCGGGACCGTCGGGATTGTCGGGACCGCCGAGGGGGCCGACGACATCACCCTCGCCGCCTGTCGCCTGGTCGCCGAGGCGGCCGGCGTCACCGTCACCGCGCCCGCGCACGGCGGTTCGCCTGGCGACCGCACCACCCCCGTCGAACGAATCGCGCTCGCCTCGCGGTTCCGCACCCGGATGGTCCGGCTCAGCGGACGCTGGTGGCGGGAGAACAGCGGACCACTGCTCGGCCACCGCATCGGTACCGGGACGCCGGTCGCGTTGCTGTGGCGCCGCGGCGGCTACCAGGCAGTGCACCCCACCACCGGCAGGCGGACGAGGATCGGCACGGCGAACGCCGGCGAGTTCGAGCCCCATGCCGTGATGTTCTACCGCCCGCTTCCTGAACGACCGCTGTCCGCCTGGGGACTGCTCCGCTTCAGTCTGCGCGGCACCGGCAAAGACGTACGCAACCTCATGCTCGGCGCCGTCGTCGCCGTCCTCCTCGGCGCGCTGGTACCGATTGCGACCGGCCAGGTGCTCGGCGTCTACGTGCCCAATGCCGAACACGATCTCATCGTCCAGGCATCACTGGCGATCGTCGCCACCACCGTGGTCTCTGCCGCCTTCATGCTGTTGGAGAACGTCGCCATCTTGCGCATGGAAGGCCGCATCGAGGCCACACTGCAACCAGCCGTCTGGGACCGGCTGCTACGCCTGCCGACGAAGTTCTTCGCCGGCCGCTCCACCGGAGAGTTGGCAAGCGCGGCGATGGGTATCAGCGCGATCCGCCGGGTGCTGTCCGGCATCAGCTCGGTGACGGCACAGGCATGCATGGTCGGTACGGTCAACTTCGCGCTGCTGGTGGTCTATAGCCCGTTGCTGACCTTGGTGGCAATGGGCGTGCTGCTCGTCAGTGCGGCGGTTTTCCTCGGCATGGGGCTATGGCAACTGCGGTACCAACGACGGCTGATCGCGCTCGGTAACAAGCTCAGCAACCAGGCGTTCCAGACGCTGCGCGGACTGCCGAAGCTACGGGTGGCGGCGGCGGAGAGCTTCGCCTACGCGGCCTGGGCACGCGAGTTCGCCGACAGCCGCGAACTGCAACAGCGGGTTGACCGGATCAAAAACCTCAACACCGTCTTCAACGCGGTCTACCTGCCGTTGTGCACCCTGCTGATGTTCGTACTGCTCGCAGGGCCGGCCCGCGGCGCACTGTCCGCAAGTGGCTTTCTCACCTTCAACACCGCTGTGACTATGATGCTCACCTCGGTGACACAGCTCACCGGAGCGCTCATCTCAGCCGCATCGATCCTGCCGCTGTTTGAACAGCTCAAGCCGGTGCTCGACGAGATCCCGGAGGTGCCGCAGGGCAATGTGGCGCCGGGCATCCTCATCGGGGCGATCGAGGCCAGGCACCTGTCGTACCGGTATGCCGAGGAAGCACCGCTGGTCCTCGACGACGTCTCGTTCGCTGTGCGCCCGGGGGAGTTCGTCGCGATCACCGGCAACAGTGGCTGCGGCAAGTCGACCCTGCTGCGGTTGCTCATCGGCTTCGACAAGCCCACCTCGGGCAGTGTCCTCTACGACGGCCAGGACCTGGCGGCGCTTGACCAGACGGCAGTGCGCCGCCAGTGCGGAGTCGTCCTGCAAAACGCGCAGCCGCGCTCCGGTTCGATCCTGGACAGTATCTGCGGCTCGGAGCTGTATTCCCTGGAAGAGGCGTGGGAAGCCGCCGAGATGGCAGGTCTCGCCGAGGACATCAAACGTATGCCGATGGGCATGCACACCATCCTTTCCGACAGCGGCGGCAGCATCTCGGGCGGGCAGCGGCAACGCCTGATGATCGCCCAGGCGCTCATCAGGCGCCCGCGCCTTCTTTTCTTCGACGAGGCCACCAGCGCACTGGACAACGAGACCCAGCGCGTAGTGATCGAGAGCACTCGCAAGCTGCAGGCGACGCGCATTGTGATCGCCCACCGACTGTCCACCATCATGGACGCGGATCGGGTCATCGTCATGGCGGACGGCCGGATCGTCCAGCAGGGGCCACTTGCCGAACTCCTCGCCGACCCGGGCGGCATCTTCCACGAATTGGTGCGCCGCCAACTCCAATAACGCAGGTGGTTCGCTTTTCGAACTGTTCCGCACCGACGTCACCGGCGCCCGCTCCGCTGACGAAGTACGCGACACCATCGTCTTGCTGTGGCGGACGGGTGCGGATCGAGTAGCAGCAGCTTGTCTTCGAGTTCGGGCCCGGTGAGCAGGCCGGGCAGGTCCGGGACGGTTGAACTTGTGAGCACAGACGTAGGATTCACGATCGTTGTCCTGCCCTACTCCGTCCCGGTATGCCGTTCGGACGACAACGGGTTGTCGGTGGCGTGCCACCCGTCGGTGGCCCGCCACCGGGCGTCAGCGTTCCACGGTGCTGCTGCGGCGGCGGCGTGCCAGGACGACCGCGCCCGCACCGAGGGCCGTCAGCGCGACGCCGGATGCGGCGAGGGCTGCCGTCATCGTGCCGTCGCTACCGGTGTGGGCGAGGCTGCCGGTCGGTGTCTGGTTGGCCGGCGGCACCTGCGGCGAGCCGACCGGGGGTGCGGTGTGCACCGGTGTCGGCTGAGGCTTGGTGTCGGAGGGGCTGTGTGAGGTGGGATGCGACGGCGACGGCGACGGGGAGGGGCTCGGCGGTGCTGAGGGCGTCGGCGACGGTGTTGGTGTGGGGCTTGCCTGGGTGCACGGTGCGCTGCCGTTCCAGGCTGCGATCAGATTGTTCGGGGTCCAGGAGTCCGGGAAATGCGGGAGCGCCCCGGTGATCCCGTCGTATTTGGTGGCGTTGCCGTAGAGGTCGATCTGGCCGAAGCAGGAAGGCAGATGCGCGCTGACGTCGAGCGTGGCCTGCTGCTGAGTGCTGTTCAATACGGTGGTGTCCCATCCGAGGAAGGTCTGCTTGCCCGAGATCTGCCAGGTCGGGCCCTCGGCGCTGTAGGAGGCGAGCGAGACGGGGTAGAGGCAGCCCTGCTGGACATCGCCGGTCAGTCGGACGGTGATCCGGGCGGGCGCCGAACCGTTGATTCGGCCATCGATCGGCCAAGTGCTCCCGCCGTCCAGGGAGTACGCGATGCTGACGCTGCCGCACTGGCCGCTCCCAGCGAGCTCCGACGCCAGCGCGCTACCGGTGCCTGCGACCGATATCGCTGCCGTCGCCGCGACGACGCTCAAACTCGCGACTGCGATGCCTCTTCGCTTACGTGACAATTGCATTGAGATACTCCCCGATCTGCCCACGGTGGCGTAGGTCCGGCTGTTGCGCACGGCACCCCGCCACCGAAATAAGAAGGAAACCCGAACCGGGCCAGGCGAGCAGGGCATGGTTTCCCGCCCCCCCACTGGCCGAGTTGGGACTGACAGCATAGACGCCGGAGCACCGGGAAAGGTTCATACCGATCACCACCTATCGCCTCTTTCTTGCAGATGTGGGCGGCGTCACTGTCGGCACCCTGGTCCTGCGCGTTCTTGACCTATTGCGGAGACCTTGACATCCCTTCAACTCGGCGCATCATCGGTAACTCGGAAGTACCTTCGGAACACCGGTGTTCCTACTTGCGGCACATCCTTGAGATCACCCAGTCTTCTTGCATCCCTACATTTACGGGTCCGGTGCGGCGCATTCAGGCAGGAATGATTGATATGCTGGGCAAAACGGGACATCGAGCGTACGGCAGGTTCGGACGCAAGAAGATCGCGGGCATTTTGGTCGCAATTTCCGTAGCAGTGGTCGGCAGTGGTATCTGGGTAAGCAGCAGCGCCAACGGGGCCACCGTCTCAGCGACCTTGCAGTCCGGAACGCACATCCTCAGCAAATCAACTGATAGACGGTCACATTCCAGACATGAAAAGACCGTGCAGCTGGCGAGTTCCTTGGAAACGCCTGCCTCCACCGCGACAGAGGTGCGAATCTCCGGCCAGCTCGGAGCCGTTCATACGGGCATCGCCACCTGGTATGCGCAGGCCAACGGCGGCGGCAACTGCCTCTACGACCCGACAAGCGACATCGCCATCGCGGCCATTAATGTCACCGACTACAACGGCTCGGCGATGTGCGGCGCCTACCTCCACGTGAAGGGACCGCAGGGCGAGATCACGGTGAAGGTCGTCGACAACTGCCCTGCCCCATGCCACCCCGGGCAACTCGATCTCAGCGAGGGCGCTTTCACCCGCATCGCCGGGAACCCGGTGCTCGGCCAGATCCCGATCAGCTGGACGCTCGTCAGCCCCGCCATCTCCGGTCCGGTCTCCTACCGCTACAAGGAGGGCTCGACGCGCTGGTGGTGCGCAATACAGGTACGCAATCACCGCAACCCGGTGGCCAAGCTCGAAGTCCTGACTCCGTCCGGTTGGCTGCAACTTCAGCGTGCCGATTACAACTACTTCGTCTCCCCGTCGGGCACAGGCTGCGGTTCGCAGATCCGGATCACCGACATCTACGGCCAAGTGCTTACCGACTCCGGGATTGCGCTCAATCCCGGTGTCGTTCAGTCGGGCAGCGGTCAGTTCGCCCAGCCCAACTGAGGCACGGAGGGCGGAACAGGCCGCTCTGACCGCTGTCGGCTTCGCCTTGCCTCCCGGATTCCTCCCCGGCTTTCATTTCAAGCCAGGGAGGAATCCGGCTTCCGGCGTAGCGGGCAGGACGCGGCCCGGTAGGTCGCCGTCGGTGCCTTCTGTCCGCGCGTCGTGCCAGGTTTCTTGGCCGACATCGTCGACGTGCTCCTCCAAAAGCCCCCCGCCCAGCAACCCCACGCCGTCGTCAGCGCTCTCGCCGTCCCAGGACTCCTGAGCATCATGGAATTCGATGCAGTCTTCCGACTCCTCCGGCTCCTCGGCGATTCCGCCCAGATTCTCCGGGAGCGGGACGTGCTGTGTCTGGCGCAGCGCGCGGAGTCGGCTCTTCAGCGAGAGCCGCTCGAACAGCGGAGTGCCGGTGCCGTTCTGGAACAGTTGGACGGTGCCGTCCGGGTGGGTCGTCACGATCGCCTGATCCGTTCGGCCGGTCAGCGCAAGACCCTGTGAGTCGGTACGTACGGCGGTGCCCGCCTGGTAGTCGATCTGCCAGTAGCGGATCGGCCCGTACCGGCTTCGCACCGCGACGATCTCCTCCAGCAGGCGCCCGCTGTCGGAGTCGACGACGAACCGTTCCCGCGGCCGGGCCGTGTCCCAGACCGGCACCAGCAGCAGTCGGCCTCCGTCCAACTGCTCCATGCGGAACAGTGTCGTCGGCACGAACACGGAGTCCAGCAGGCGTGGCTCGCCGCCCGGCCTGAACATGTCGGAGCGCAGATAGGCGAAGCCGTCCGCCACCGGCTGGTCCTTGACGGTCACCCTGCCATCGGCGAGGAAGTGCAGCACCAAGCCGTTCTTGTTCTCCCGAACCGTGAACTCCGCTTGGTGGCTTTGTCGCAGGGCATGAGGAGGCTGGTGGATCGTGAACGGGTCGACGAGTCTGTGCGTGAGCTGGTCGGTGGATTTGTTCTCGCCGAGGAGTTCGTACCTCCTGCTGAGGATCGTCTCGTTTACCTGCCGGTCGTAGTGAACTGACTCTGGTGGCGAAGTGGGGCGGCGGATGCGTGGGACAGTGGTGCGTGGCCGCTGAAGTGCGGTGATCATCAACGGTGTTGGGAGTTTCACGTGCTGCGTCCGGTCGATGTTCCGCCGGTTCCTGAGGCCACGGCCGCGCTGGCGTGGCAGGTGCATCCGCGTGGGACGGATGAGATGCGGGTCCGTGATGCGCTGGGGCCGCTGTTCACCGATGCCGACTTCACCACTGGCCCGCTGACCGGGATGTACTCCGGGCTGGGGCAGCCGGGGCTGTCCCCGGCTCTGTTGCTGATGGTGGTGATCTTGCAGTTCCGGCACAACCTCTCCGACCGTCAGGCCGTCGAGGCGGTGGCCGACCGGATCTCGTGGAAATACGCGTTGAGCCGGGAGTTGAGCGATCCTGGCTTCGATCACACTGTGCTGTCGGAATTCCGCGCCCGGCTGGCCGAAGAGAGCCGGGCAGATGCCGTGCTGGATCTGATGTTGGCCCGGCTGAAGGACGCGGGCCTGGTGAGGGCCGGTGGGCGGCAGCGCACCGATTCCAGCTACGTAATCGCCTGCGTGCGCAGGCTGAACCGGATCGAGACGTGCGGGGAGAGCCTGCGCGCTGCGTTGGAGGAGATCGCCGCCGTCAGCCCCGGCTTCGTCGTCCCGCTGCTCAAGGCCGGCTGGGACGAGCGCTACGGCCGCAAAGTGGAGACCTCCCGCCTGCTTGGCCGCAAGAACGGCTCAGCCCAGGCACTGGCCGAGCAGATCGGTGCCGACGGCCAGGAACTCCTGGACGCCATCGACGCCGACCCGGTCGCGGCCTGGATGAACGAGCTGCCCAAGGTCGCCTGCCTGCGCACGGTGTGGGACCAGCAGTACGACCGCCTGCGTACCGGGCGTCCGCGCCTGAAGGACGTCGAGGATCTGCCACCGGCCGCGGCACGTATCCACTCACCCCACGATGTTGACGCCCGCTACAGCACCAAGACCAGCCCCGGCGACGAGCCGGACCTGCAATGGGTGGGCACCAAGTGCCACCTGAGCGAGTCTTGCGATCCCGACGTTCCGAATCTGATCACGGATGTGCACACCACGCCGGCCACCGACCCCGACGTCAGTGCGACCACCGACATCCAGGACAGACTCATCGGCCGCGACCTGGCTCCCGGCGAGCACCTGATGGACGCCGGCTACCCCAGCGCGGAGGGCTTCGCCGCCTCCGCGAAGCGCGGCATCACCCTGATCGCCCCGGTCATCGCCGCCACCGGCCGCAACGCCAAGAAGGGCACCTTCACACCCCTGGACTTCACCGTCGACTGGGAGAACGGGCAGGCCCGGTGCCCCGCCGGGGCAGTCAGCCGCTCGATGCGTCCCGACGCCCGCGGCCTGGTCACCTTCCGTTTCCGGGTCCGCGACTGCCGCCCCTGCCCGCTGCGCGCCAAGTGCACCCGGGCCACCGACCCCGACAAGGCCCGCACCATCACCATCCACCCCGAGCCCGTCCACGAGGCCCGTCTTGCCGCCCACCGGGCCCAGCACGGCGAAGCAGGTGAAGACCGGGCCAAGGTCTACCGGCTACGGGCGGGCGCGGAGAGCACCGTCTCCCAAGCCGTCCGCGGCCCCGACCTGCGGCACTCCCGCTACCGCGGCCTGGCCAAGGCCCACGTCCAAAACGTCCTGACCGGCATGGCATTGAACATCACCCGCCTCGGAGCCCACTTCACCACAGGCGATCAGGAAACAGACACAGAAGGGATGAAACGGCCCTGTCGGCCACCCACCCGCGTCCATCAACTCTGCCGCGACCTCGGCCTGACGACCAAAGCCGCCGCCTGACCAACACTTCGCCACCAGAGTCAGCCACGGGCCAACACTTGCTTTAGCATGAAGTCCCGCCTCTGGCGGTGAGTTTTTGCATCGTCTGGAACGTGGTTTCCATCACCAGTTGCTTCACGTACTCCTTCTCCTGTCCTGGCGGGCTCGTAGCACGGGGGGTGGAACCAGAAGCAGGAGCAGTGGACACCGAAACTCTCCGAAGTGACGCCGCCGCACGGCGTGGGACTGCCCACTTGTCTGGCAGCCACTACAGGGACGAGGTTTCACTCACGGAAAGTTCACTTCAGGCCATCGCCGTGATACGCACCACCGCGGCGGATGGACTCGACGCTCCGCTGGGGGCGCTGAGGCGTATGGCGTGGGACTGGCCACCGTGCCGGTGATTTTGACAGAGATCGGCCTGGAGATGAGTGCCTTCCCGCTCCCGGTCGCTTGGTCTCCTGGGTCAAACAGTCCTTACGGGGTGAGGGGGCGTCGGGCGGGATGTTCATGCCGAGACGGCGTTGTTCACCGGGTTCAACGGGAGGCGTACGGCAGCAGGGCCATCTCGCGGGCGTTCTTGACGGCCTGAGCGAGTCGGCGTTGCTGCCGCAGCGTGACGCCGGTGACGCGGCGGCTGCGGATCTTACCGCGGTCGGAGATGAACTTCCGCAGCAAATCGGTGTCCTTGTAGTCGATATACGTGATGCCCGCGGCCTCCAGGAGGTTGATGCGCGGCTTGCGCTTGCGGTCGTTGGCCTTGGTATTGGTATTGGCATTGGTATACGTACGGCGGGACATGATCGGGTTCTTTCCTTACGGGTCAGGGCACGGGGTCGAGGAACTCGTCGAAAGCGTGCGGCAGGTGCTGCCACGCGATCGGCCCGGCCGCGTATTCGGCATCGGTGAGCAAGCAGGAGTCGAGCAGTTCCAGCAGGCCGCCGCGGTCGAGGTCGGGTGAGGTGAACGTCAGGTGCTGGCAGCGGTCGCCGTGTTCGGGGTGCCAATCCAGCGAAGCCGCGGCCTGGCGTTCGGGCGGGACCATCTCCCAGGCGGCGTCCGGCAGTGCGGCGAGCCAGGGCCCTGCCGACTCCAGGCATAGCGCGCCGCCCGCCGCGTCCCAGGCCAGCAGGGTGTCAGGGCGGTCGGCGAGCCAGAAGCGGCCCCGGCTGCGGACGGCGGCGCAAGCCAGATCCTCCAAGGCCGCGTAGAGCCGCTGCGGGTGGAACGGGCGATCCCGGCGCCAGGCGAGAGTGGTCACGCCGTGCTCGTCGGCCTCCTGAGGCAGGAGCGCGCAGGACGGATGTTGCCGTGCGGCAGCCGCCGAGAGGTCGAATCCGGCCGGCAGGGTGGGGCCAAGGGTGCCCTCGCCGATCCTCAATCTCCGTGCTGTCGGGGCGAGTTGGGCGAGCAGCGCGTAGTCGGTGTCGTTTGCGGGATCGTCGCCTTCGGCGAGGGCGATGACGGTGGGGTATTCGATCTGCCGGGCGAAGGTGTCGGCGACGGTGCGCTGGTCGGTGGGGGCCGCGGCGAGGCCCACCTCGGCCAGGTCGTCGCTGTTGGTCAGATACGGCAGAACGAGTGCCGGGTCCACCGCAGTAGCCACCCCGGTCAGTTCCAGCGCTTCATCCTCGGCGGCGATGACGGTGGCCATGGCCTGCGGTTCGACGGAGTTCCACAGTTCGACCACGGCCAGTTGGTACGTTCCCGTCTGGGCGAGCCGCCGCAGTTCTGGGAGCAGGTCCTCGCGCAGAGCGCAGCACGCGCAGTCATTGACCAGCGGTGTGTGGCTGCTGCCGACCGGGCCGCCGAGATCGCGGATCGTGCGATGCACCGAGCCGTTGGGCGCGGCGGACAGGTCGTGGTGCAGGACGACGGTGCCGGGCACAGCGTGCAGGATGTCGCCGACCGCCGCGCGGCGAGCACCTTCGCACAGTCCGGCGACGATCACCACAGGCAGCCGTGCCGCTTTCCCGCTCAAGGCTTCCTCCGTCCGTAACGGCGCTCGAAGCGCTCGACGCGACCTGCGGTGTCCAGGACGCGCTGAGTGCCGGTGTAGAAGGGGTGGCTGGCGGAGGAGATCTCTACGTCGATGACGGGGTAGGTGTTGCCGTCCCCCCACACGATGGTCTTGTCGCTGGTCGCGGTGGAGCGGGTGAGGAAGGCGAAGTCGGCGGCGCGGTCGCGGAAGACGACCGGACGGTATTCGGGGTGGATGTCGGGCCTCACGGGTGGTCAGCGCTCCTCTCGGAAGTCGACGTGACGGCGGGCGACGGGGTCGTACTTGCGCAAGGTGAGCCGGTCGGGGTCGTTGCGGCGGTTCTTGCGGGTGACGTAGGTGTAGCCGGTCCCGGCGGTGGACCTGAGCTTGATGATCGGGCGCAGTTCGTTACGGGCCATGCACGCAAGGATACACGAAATTGGTTTTCGTTTTCATCTAAGCGGTACTGTTGAGGTCACAGATCACGCTCACGGAAGGAAATCCCGTGTCTGCACACTGCCAACTCACCGGCCGACAGCCCGGCTTCGGTCACAACATTTCCCACTCCCACCGTCGCACCAGTCGCCGCTTCGACCCCAATATCCAGTCCAAGTGCTACTGGCTGCCGAGCGAGGGCCGCTACGTGCGCCTCGCGCTCAGCACCAAGGGGATCAAGACCGTCGACATGATCGGTATCGAGGCCGCTGTGGCGCGTATCCGGGCCCGAGGAGGAAAGGTCTGATGGCGAAGAAGAGCAAGATCGCGAAGAATGAGAAGCGGCGCGTGATCGTCGCTCGTTACGCCGAGCGCCGCGCCGAGCTCAAAGCGCTGATTGCCAGCCCGCACACCCCTGATGGCGAGCGGGAGGCGGCGCGGCGGGAGTTGCGGCGTCAGCCGCGGGACGCCAGTGCGACCCGCCTCCGCAACCGCGATTCCGTCGACGGTCGACCCCGCGGTCACCTGCGCGCTTTTGGACTCTCCCGCATTCGCGTGCGCGAGATGGCCCACGCCGGTGAGTTGCCCGGTGTCCGTAAGAGCAGCTGGTAGCGACTGTTGGGCCACCGTGGCCTGGTGGGGATGACTCCGGTCGCTGTCTGCCTCGGCCCCCGCCTGCCGCCTTCGGCAGCGGGCGGGGGCCGAGGGGGCGCCCTTGCCGGATATGGTCGCCAGCCCGACCGCCGAGTGGTGACCCGGAGCGCTGACGGCGATCGTGTTCGGCACCCGGCAGCAAGTCGGCGATCCGGTAGCCGCCGTCGGTCCCGATGATGGCGGAAGTCGTCACCTCACCACGCTGGTCGGTGGCCACCACCTGGGCATCAGCCACCACTTTGCTGCCCGTGTCGTGCACCGCGCCGGTCAGGCGGACCGTACTGGCGGACAGCGCCAGGTCTGGAAGAGAAGCGCCAGGTCTGTAAGAGATCGGTGGGCGACCTCCCGGAACGCCATGGGTGGAGTGCCGGCCGGGGTGTGGGTCAGCCGCCTGCTGCAGCGGTCTCTTGGCCGAGCATGCGACGCACCACTTTGCCGAGGCCGTCGGCGAGGGTGTTGAGCTGCTCGAGGGAAAGAGCGTCGATGAGCAGCTCGCGGACTAGAGCGACATGTCCTGGAGCTGCTCGCTCCACAAGGGCTTGGCCTGCCTCGGTAAGGCAGGCGTAGACCGCGCGGACGTCGCTGGGGCAGGAACGGCGGCGTACCAGTCCGGCCTTCTCCATCTGAGTGACCTGGTAGGTCAGACCGCTCTTGGAGTTGTACAGCGCATCGGCGAGTGCGGTCATGCGCATCTCGCGACCCGGGGCCGCGCCGAGTCGGACGAGGATCTCGTACTGAAGGTGGGAGATCCCTGCATCCTCCTTGAGCTGCTGGTCCAGACATCGGTTCAGTAGCGCGCTGGCGGAGATGAAGGCGAGCCAGGCGCGCATCTCTTCCTCGTTCAGCCACTTCGGTTGACTCACGGGTCAACAGTACAGCCCGGTGTTCAAATTTGAACACCGGGCTGACGTGACCTTCTCGCCCAATGGCGAGTGGCGGCCCGCTCCGGAGGACTGCGTCTCTTCTCCAGGGTGCGTTTCTTCCTGAGTGACCACGGCGGTGACCAGCACGAACGTCTGCGCAGCGAGGTCGATTCGGTCGGCCTCGTGGGTGGTCCCAGGGCGAGGGGCTGCAACGCGATGTAGATGTAGGCGGCAACCGGTCCCTCAAGGAGAAACGCACCCTTCTCCATGTCTGGCTGTGCGGTGCCTGGGCTGTGCGATGCCTGGGCTGTGCGGCGTCCGGGCCCTGTGGTGTGGCGAACGCCGCACCGCGCGCCACACCCATTGTTGAAATCCAAACCGCCAGGTATGGTCGGGCCGGAAGTTCAAATTTGAATCTCACTTGATGCCCTTGAGGCATCTGATCACGGGAGCTGACATGCACGCCCACCCTGTCACCGGTCACGCCGCACTCGCTGCCCCCTCGGTGCGCACCCGGGTCACCATCCCGCTGCGCTTCAACGATGGTTACTCGGTCACCGTCGAAGCAGTCACTTTCCACGGTCTGACTGATGGCAAGGAGCACGTGGCGCTCATCGTTGGTGATCTGGCCGCCGGGACGCCGCTGGTGCGGCTGCACTCGGAATGCCTGACCGGAGACGTCTTCGGCTCCGCCCGCTGCGACTGTGGACCTCAGCTGCGCGAGGGCGTCGAGCGAATCGCCGCCACCGGTGGGGTACTGCTCTACCTGCGCCAGGAGGGCCGCGGCATCGGCCTGTACAACAAGCTCGACGCCTACGCCCTTCAGGACGCCGGCTTGGACACCTACCAGGCCAACATCGCGCTCGGCCTGCCCGAAGACGGCCGCGACTACGCGGCGGCCGCTCAGATGCTCGCCGCCTTGAACGTCACCGAGCTGGACTTGCTGACGAACAACCCGGACAAGGCCAGCCAGTTGCGCGACCTCGGCCTCGTGGTGCGCGACACCCGGCCCACTGGGGTCTTCGCCACCGACAGTAACCTGCGCTACCTGCACGCCAAGGCGCAGCACACCCACCACACCATCGACTTGGCCGCCACGACCCACGTTGTCGATCTGGTCGGCTGACGCCGCATTCCCTGCAGAGCCGCATCGTGGGCGTGAAGAAGGGTCGGGGAAGAAGGGGGTTGCGTGATGATGGCTTTGTGTATTGGATGACAGTCCATCATATGCGTGAGGGGGATTTGTGGAACCGGATGACGAGCAGACGGTGGTGCAGTGGTGCCGGATCGTCGTGGCAGAAGTGGCGCCTGGCGAGCTTCCGTTGATGGCCGAGCTGAGCCGCGCGCATTTCGGTGGGGGGATCACGATGGACTCCCCGGACCGGGATGCGCTGCTGGGGTTCGGAGTGGACGCAGCCGTGGCTTTGGCCACGCCGGCACTGCTCATGGTCTGCCAGAAGCTGTGGGACGCGCTGAGCCAGAAGGCTGCCGAAGCCACACTGGAGAGTGTGGGAACTTTACTGCACCGGCTGCGGCGCCGCCTGGGTCGGCAGATATCTCAGCTCGCCACCGCTGACGGATTCAGCCCCGCCGAGCTGGAGTTGATCCGGTCCACAGCTTTGGACGCCAGTGCTGGACTCGGCCTGTCGGAGGACCGGCGGCGCCTGCTGGCCGATGCGATCGTCGGATCACTGATCTTGCCCGACCGGCCCGCTGCAGCGAAATGACATGGTGAGAGCTCTCGCTCCGCGCGGCGATCGCCGTCTCACGACGACAATCGTCTTCGTACTGCTGGCGCTCACGGTCACGCTGTCGACGGCGACGGTGTTCGGCTCCGCCCTCGTCCTCACCACTCACGGCAGGATCATCTGGCGGCAGTCCGTCCAGTGCATGGGCACGGTCCGTATCGACGCTCCGGCTGCCGGGCTGACCGGTCTGCCCGCGCTCAACAATCTCGGCGCCCGGTCGAAGACGGCGCTGAGCGCGTTACAGACGTGCGCCGCAGTAGTCGAACACGAAGAGTTCTCCTGGCTGCTCGGCGGCATCGGCGCAGTCTTGCTGATGGCTCTCGTTTTTTACCTATTGCACCTGGCCTTGCTGGCCAGGCTCTACCGGCTGCGTCCACCGCACCCCGAGGATTCGGCGTTTTTGCTGGCGGAGTTGGAGCGGCTGCGCGTCCTGGCCGGTGTCAGACCGCTCTCGTACCGACTGCGGCCCTTCGACGCGGTACCCTCCGCGTTCGTCCTCGGGTTGCCCGGCAAACGGTGTCTGGTGTTGAGCGGTGGTTTGGTGGTCCGTTTGGTCACCGATCCACCCGCATTCCGGGCGGTTGTCCTTCATGAGCTGTCCCATCTGCGCAATCGCGATATCGACTTCACATATGGGGCACTCGCTCTGACCAGTTCGTTCGCCCTGGTGGCCGGGGGGATGGCGGTCACGTTCGGCGTTGACGGGATCGTCAACGGCGGTGCTCCCGGCAGTGAGATCGCCGCCTTGCCCCTCCGGGTAGCCGGGCTGCTCGTGACTGTCCTGGTCCTCACCGCGGTTCTTGTCCGCGCCCGTGAATTCCATGCCGACGCCCGTGTACTGGATTGGGGCGAGCCCGGATCAGCCCTTCACCGGGTCCTTGCCGCCATGCCGGTGCCCGCCCGTCTTCGTCTTTCTCGCGTCCATCCTTCGCCGGCGGCCCGGCTCGCGGCGCTCGCAGGCGCGATCCCGCTCTTCGGCGACAACCTTGCAGGTGGCATCGGTCTCGGGCTGGTCGCCGGTGTCGGCGGATTCGGTCTGAGCCAGGTGGGGTTCGCCGCGCTGACCGACACAACGGCGGCGAACTGGGTGAGCACTGCCACGGGCGCATTGCTGGGAGTGGCAGTGGTGGCAGGGCGTCTGCGTACCGCTCCTGCCACGGGGAGTCCGGGCGCCGGACGCCGGCGATCCGACTGGTGGTTCGGCACCGGTCTGTCGGCCGGACTGGCGCTGGGGCCCTTGCTGTGGCTGGGGGTTTACAGCACCGGCGTGGCGGCCCTGCTCATGTGGCTGGTGCTGTGGGTCCCGCTCACCGTTTTGCCAACCGGACCGGTGACGGTGTGGATCATCCGGGGGACCGGTGCTGCCTGTGCGCAGATGCGGCGCGGAGGGATCGGCGCGAGGACCGAGTGGGCGGTACGGACCGTCATCGCTGGGGCGGCGTGCGCCGCGTACGGCGTCGTCGTCCGGGCCATCGAGACCGGCTTTCAGGTCACCTTGCCCTACGAGGGGGAACGGGCTGGTGCGGTGGCTTCCCGGCTCCTCTCCCCGCTCACCCTTTGGGGCTTGCTTCTGGAAGCAGAGGCAATACCGGCGCTGCTCGTCTGTGTGGCGGTGGCAGTGCTGATCGGCACGGTAGTGCTGTACAGGACGCGTCAGGGAGGTGTGCGGCAGTCCGACACCGTGCGAGGCGCGCTGTGGGGGCTGACCGGAGGGGCTGCGGTGCTGTTGTTCGTGATGCTGGCGTCGTGGGAGGGGCAGCGGCAGCCGTTGCTCTACCGGTGGAGCAACGTGTCGTACCTCCGATTCAGCTGCATGCTCATGGCCTGCTGCGACGTGGGCGTACTGCTGGTCGCGTTGCTCGCAGCCGGCCGTCCCCGGGGGGCACTGGTCCGTGGAGGCGTCGCGGCGCTCGTGTCCGGCGTCGTCGCGACGACTGCGGTGCTCCTTCAACCATTCGCCGCCGATTGCCTGCCGCGTATCGCGGTACGTCCCGATTCGCCTGCGTGCTTTTCGACCTATCCCACGGCCGGATACCTCAATACGACGACCGTCTGGGTCCTGGGGGCGAGTCTGACCCTGTGCGTGGTGATGATTCCGCATGCGCTGGCATTGCGGCGGTGGGCGCGGTGGCCCTGGAGGAGAGCGGGGAAGCCGGTCCGCCGTTCGCAGAGCGCGTGGCGCGCCTGGACCGCCTCGCTGATCGCCTTGGGGATGGTCTTCTTTGCAGGACGTGCCGTCGCCGTGAGCACGCTCAAACGGCCCTCGCTGGCCGGAGCGTCCATCGGCAACGGTGGCTGGATCGGCGCGAGGGATTACCGTTTGCGCCTCATTCCCGGCTGGTTCAACCTCCCGGTGAGGGGGAATTCGGCGGGTTCGGAGCTGATTTTGCGACCTGAACCGGTGCTGGAGGATGCGGAGATCGACGTCATCCGCGAGTCCACCCCGTCCTTTGATGCGGAACGCAACTCGATGCTTCGGCGCGGCGGGCACAGTATGACGATTGCCGGCCATCCGGCCGCTGCCCTCACGCTGAGCGTCCTGGCCGGATTTCAGGGCTACGGCGTGCTCGTTGCCGACGGCAGCACCCATCTGTCCGTGATCCTCCAGGCCCGGCCCGACACCGCCGAGTGGTCGCAGGCGCAGTCGGATCTCAAGCGCCTGCTGAAAACCTGGCAATGGCGGGAGACGAGCGGTTAATTACGCGAACGAGGCCTGGACCCACGAGGGTTGACAACTCCCCTTTCTGCACACGGCGCTGCACACGATGCTGTGATCAGCAATCGTAGGAGAGTCACGGCCTGCGCGCCCCGACTTGCGCCGACGGGAGCGACAGTTGCGCGGCGTGAGGAGCTGCTAAGGTCTGCTGCCAGCGGAGTGATCACATACTGTGAAAGGATCTTGACTGATGGTCACGATCCGTGCACCACTGAGCCTGGCCGACGAACTGATTCCTGATCTTCGCTCGATAACGACAAGGCTGTAAGCCCCGCAACCGCTTGTGCAGATTCCGCGTCTTCGGGGATGGTGGATAATCCGACGGAGTGGCGTGAGTGGAGCATGATCGTGGGGCGGATCAAGGGCAATATCGGGATCGCACTGATGGCGGGCGCGGTGATCGCGACCGCCAGCGCGTGTGGTGGCGACGCGTCGGCGTCTGCCTCCGCTGCGAATTCATCGTCCTCGGCGGCGAATGGGAGTGCGCATCCGTCACCCACGCGCCCCTCCGGCCCGCCGATGCTGCTGAACACGATCGCCCCCGAACCCGGTGCGACGGTCGGCGTGGCCATGCCGATCTCGGTCGTTTTCACCAACCCGGTGGACTCTTCGGCGCGCGCCGAGATCGAACGGCATTTGAAGGTGTCCACCTCGGTGCCGCTCACCGGTGCCTGGCACTGGTTCAGCAGCACTCGGGTCGACTGGCGGCCGGAGAAATACTGGCAGCCCGGCACCAAGGTGACGCTCACCGCCGAGCTGGACGGGGTGAGCGACGGCAACGGCCGCTATGGCGTCCACAATTACACCCACACCTTCACCATCGGCGCTGACACGGAGACCACCGTCTCCGTCTCCGGGCATGTGATGAAGGTCTACCGCAACGGCGCCTTGGTGCGCACCATGCCGATCGATGCAGGCAGCCCGAGCTTCCCCTCCTGGGACGGCACTATGGCAGTGATCGACAAGCAGCCCAAGGTGCGCATGACCTCCTGCAGCGTCGGCATAAGCTGCGACAAGAGCAGCCCCAACTTCTATGACTTGACGCTGCCTTGGGACGTCCAGCTCACCACTTCGGGCACCTACGTCCACTACTCCACCGGCGACCCCCAGCCAGGCCACAGCTACGGCTCGCACGGCTGCGTCCACCTGTCGATGTCGGACGCGCAGTGGTTCTACAACTACGTCGAGCAGGGCGACCCGATCACCATCACCGGCTCGCCGCGCGGCGACGCAGCTGGGGACAACGGCTACGCAGCCTTCAACCTCACCTGGTCGCAGTGGCTCGCGGACAGCGCGACTGGCGCGCAGACCACCAGTACGTCCTGACGCGGACGGTGCGAACAGCCGGAGGGGAGCGGTTGGTCGTAGCTCTTGGTCGTAACTCTTGCCCCACCAGCAACGTCCATGTCGGCACATACCATACGACGTATCGTTGAATATATGAGGAGCGTGCGGCTGGATCTGCTCGCGAGCGCAGACAAGGGGATCACCGAGAGTGAAATCTTTCGGCTGGCCCTCCAGCACGCGGTGGTCGAGCTGGACGCGCTGGCGGGTGCCGTCCATCTGCGCGGCCCCATGTCAGCGCTGCGCCTTGTTTCGTCGACCGGTCTGCCCCCGGCTCTCACCCGCCCTTGGGAAATCGTCGATCAGGAGGGACCGACGGCTCCGGCGAGAGCCATACGCCTGGGCCATGACGTGTGGGTGCCCACTCAACCCCCCGACGCCCCCGATCGCCCAGCGGCACAATGGCCGGGGGCGGGCCTTGCGTCCGTTCCGATGTTCAGTGGGGACCGCACGATCGGCGCGCTCACCGTATTGATGGGGGCCCACGGCGAGCCGAGCGAGAAGCAGTGGGAATTCTTGCGGGCCGTAGTCGCTTGGGTCGAAGAGTGGATGAGTCAGGCTCCGCCGCCCGCCCCGCCACCACGGGAGGAACTGGTGGGCGGCCGCCTCCGACAGGCCCTGAAATTCGTCCCGGTCGGTACGTGGGACTGGAATATCCGCACCGGCGAGCTGGCGTGGGACGAGGCCGCCATGAACGTCTACGGCACCGATCCGGCCGATTTCGTGCCCCGGATCGAGAGCTGGATGAAGGTCGTCCACCCCGACGACCTGCCATGGACGCTGGCCGCCGCCCAGAAGGCGATCCGCGACGGGACCGTGTACGAGGCCGAGTACCGAGTGCGACGACCGGACGGCAGCTACGGCTGGACGCAGGCTCGCGGCTCGGTGGTGGAATACGACAACGGGGAACCGGTCCGGATGGTGGGCCTCGGATGGGACAGCAATGAATCCCGTACCGCCCGGGACGCGCTCAGCCGCGCCCTACGCCACATGAGTGACGGCTTTTTCCTGGTGGACGACAACTGGCGGATCATCTTCGTCAATCTGGCGGCGGAACGCATGCTCGGCGCTGTTGAGGAGGAACTGTTCGGACGCGTCCTGTGGGAACTGCCCGCCTTCCAACGCGTCCCCGATCTGGAAGCCCGCTGCCGCAAGGCCGCCGCCGAGGCCACGCCCGTCGGCTTCGATGTGCCTATAGGGAAGACCGGGGGCTGCCACCACCTCCGGCTCGTCCCGGGGCCCGACGGGCTCACCCTCTACCTCACCGACATCACCGACAAGCGTCAGCGGGAAGAGGAGCGATCCGCCGCGATGCGTGCCGCGGCTGAGCGCTCGGCCAAGATCGCGGAGTTGACCACGGAACTCGCCAAAGCGAAGACCTCACGCGATGTGGTGGACGTGGTCGCCCAGCGGCTGCTTCCGCCGTTCGGTGCCACCGGCCTGGCAGTGCTGGCCATCGAGGGCGACCGAGCGCACGTCATCGGAGCCATCGGCTACCCTCAGGCATTCCTCGACCAATTCAACGGCCTGCCAGTATCGGAGAACGACCCGATCGGGGAGGCGCGCCGCGCGCCGCTGTTCATCCCCTCAGCTGAGGAATATGCAAAGAGTTACCCGCACCTTGCTGACCGGCCGCGCATGGCCGGCAAACAAGCATGGGCGTTTTTGCCGCTGACTGTCTCCGGGCGCACCTTCGCCGTCTATGCGATCTCTTTCGATCGGCCGCGCAGCCTCACCCATGAGGAGCGGACCTTGCTGATCGCGATCAGCGCTCTGGTCGCACACGCCCTGGAGCGAGCCCGGCTCTACGACGCCGCGCACACGCGCTCCAAGGAACTGCAAAGCGGCTTGCTACCCCAGCGCCTGCCCGAACTGCCGGCGTGCACGGCCGCCGCGCGCTTCCTCCCAGCAGGGCAGGGCATGGACGTGGGCGGCGACTGGTACGACGTCATCCCGCTCTCTGCCGACCGGGTCGCATTCGTCGTCGGCGACGTGATGGGCCATGGCCTGTCCGAGGCGGCGACCATGGGTCGGCTGCGCACAGCCGTCAAAACCCTGGCCGATCTCGAACTGCCTCCCGACGAGGTCATGAGTCACCTCAACGACATCGTCAGCGGCCTGGGAGAGGATTCGTACGCCACCTGCTTGTACGCGCTCTACGATTCCACCACCCGAATCTGTACCATCGCCCGCGCCGGCCACCCGCCACCCGCCGTGGTCCAGCCCGACGGCGCTGTCTACTTTCCAGAGCTGTCCCCGGACCCGCCGCTCGGCGCGGCCGAACCACCATTCGAAACGGTCGAGCTGGAATTGCCCGACGAAAGCCTTCTCGTGCTGTACACCGACGGCCTGGTCGAGTCCGCGGGCCGCGAGGTCGATCAGGGCATGGCCGATCTCGAGCGACTCCTGAGCACAACCGATCATGCGGATCTGGAACGCCTCTGCGACACTCTCACGACCGGACTGCTTCCTTGCGAGCAGCACGCCGCCAATGACGACGCCGCCCTCCTCGTCGGCCGCGTCCACGCGCTCGCCGCCGACCGGATAGCCTCCTGGCAGCTCCCCGAAGACCCGCGGGCGGCCGGACAGGCCCGCAAGCACATCCGCGAGCAGCTCCCCCGGTGGGGACTGGACGACCTGACGACGACGACGGAACTCATCGGCAGCGAGCTGGTCGGAAATGTCGTACGTCATGCGAAGGGGCCGGTGCGACTGCGGCTGCTGCACACTGCCAGCCTGATCTGCGAAGTCTCCGACGGAAGCCTGACCATGCCCCGCATCCGCCGCGCCTCGGAGACAGACGAGGGCGGACGCGGGTTGCAACTCGTCGCGACGCTGTCCCAGCGGTGGGGCACGCGCTACACAGCGGCCGGGAAGTGCATCTGGACGGAACAGACGCTTTCCGATGGCCCGAACGGCCAATCGTGGGATTCCGCGGATCTGCTGACCCTGGCAGAGTTCTGATCTGATGATCCGACTTGGATCGCCTTTTGGTGGCCAGCCGGACCGGTTCAGGTGTTCAGCTGCTCAGCCGCGCAGCATGCTGCCGACGATGGCGCCGATTCCGGCACCTTCAGCACTGCTCGTGCTGACATCGCGGGCCAGATACGGCTCCAGCGAGTGGGCCAGATTCGGCAGGGGCATGCTCTGCAGCCAGATCTGGCCGGGACCGGTCAGCGCGACCAGGTGGTAGCCGTCACCACCGAAGATCTTGTTAGTGATACCGGGGACAGTGGTGATGGAGAACTGCACCTTTTCCTCGAACATCCCTACATGCCCGGGGTGAACGAGCATGGTCTGGCCAGGGCCGAGCATGTACTGGGTCAGCTCACCCGACAGTTCGACCCAGGCGCGCCCTTGGCCCTCAAGACGCTGCAACACAAATCCGTCGCCGCCCCACAGGCCGCCGCGGAAGGACTGCTGCAGGCCGACGGTCGGGCTGACCCCCGGTGTGCCGCACAACCAGCCATGGCGGTGCACCAGAAAGCTCTGTCCGGGAGCGATGTCGACTGGCACGATATGGCCGGGCACCTTGGCCGCGAAAGCGACCAGGCCCGGCCCGTCCTGGGCCTGATACTTCGTCAGGAACAATCCGCCGCCGCCCACCGCGCGCTTGAGCGTGTTCATGAACCCGCCGCCACCACCCGACCTGGTGGTTTGCGACATTCGCACGTTCGCCGACATCCACGACAACTCGCCGTGCGCGGACACCACCATTTCCCCCGCCGCGAGCTGGACTTCCAGCACCGGCATTGTGCTGCCCTTGACTTCCGCCTGCATCGTGCACCCTCCCCTTACCGCATGAGTGGACGGCTCATGCTACCGACACGCGGCTTTGCATCGTAGAGGGGGGAAGGCTCCCGTCCGACGTACGGCCAATGCATCCACGACTCCGACGGTGACCGGTGAGGCTCAGCATCGAGGTCGTGGGACACGGCCTGGCCTGCGTAGGCGTTGTATGCGTAGGCGTTGTAGCCGCCAGAAAAGCACGCCGAGAGTCTGCCTGGCCGATGCCGGCCAAGGCATCAAGGGAGAGGGATGAGGCATCGGCACCTCCTACCGGTCACCTACCGGTCACCGCAATCGGTTGGCCACGGCGGACGAGAGGCCAGCTGAGCCCACTCGTCGTCCCACTCGCCGGGCAGACACCGGCCTTCATCCCGCCATCGGCGAAGCAGTTTCGCATAGATCGGCGTCTCGGGCGTCGGAGGTGCGGGCGGAGGATGTCCCGCGGGCGCCGGACGCCAGAGCACGCGAGTCTGCGTTGTCGCAGTCATATGCGATTCAACGAGCAGGCGGGCAGAGGGACACGCTGGCACAGGACGGCCAGCGCACCCGGTGACGGCCGGGTGAGCGCGGTGCTCATTTCTCCAGCACTTCCTTGACGCCCATGACGATCACGGGGTGCTGCGCGAGGTTGAGGGTGCGCATCAATTCCACCATGGCGCTGCGCGGCAGCGTGACACAGCCGTGCGAGGGACCGCCGTGGTCCAGGTGCAGCCAGATGCCCCCGCCGTGGGATTCGCCGTCGGGCCTGTGTTCGTCAAGCGGCGAAGTACCGGGCACACGGTTGTAGTTGATGGCGATGACGTAGTCGAAGACTCCGGCGAGCGGTTCGCCTTCGAAACCGGTCCCGGGATCGATGAACCGGTAGGACTGGTGGTAGGGGAGCTTTGAACCGGGGTCGGGGAGCAGACCGCCCGCGTCGGTGAGCGTGAATACCCCCTCGGGGGAGTACAGGTCTCCCTCGTGGTGGTCGGTGGTCCAGCCATGCAGCGCGTTGCGCGCCGCCCAGGATCCCTGGGCCTGCCACTCACCGCTGGCGGTGCGCTGGTAGAGCACGGCCGTGGAGGCGGAGGAGTCCTGGCCGGTGCCGGTGACGAGGAGTATCTGACGGGTGTCGGGAGGGATACGACGCGCTGTCGACGGGCCGATACCCGGTGGATAGCCGCCGGCCTGGTCGGGCGGCGCCGCGGTGGCGGTCGGGGCGGCGCCGGGGGTGGTGTCGTTGGACGCGTGGACGGGCGCGTTGCCGAATGCCTGAGTGCACCCGACGGCGGACAAGGCGAGGAGCAGCGCAGTGCCCGACAGAGCTGCGCTTCGTGAGCTGCGTACCTTCATATCTTTTCTTGATAGTGCCTGCAATGCTCTTGGTTAGCACATTCAGGGAGTGATACTTACCACAGCACCACAGCACCACAGCACCACAGCACCACAGTCAACGGCACAACCGAAGCCGGAACTTGCTTGCCAGTGGCTGCTCAGTGGCTGCGGTTATGGTAGCGGTGTGGGCTCGCCAGTCCGGCCCGGCCGATGCCGTCGCCGAGCCCGCCGCCAACGCTCTGGTGCCGGTCGACACAACGACCGGCACTGTCGGCAAGCCACTCGCGGCTGGCACTCATCCGCTGACCGTCGCCCTCACCCCCGTCCTGCCGTCGGCTGCCGAACGCTTCCTGTACAGTGACACCCCATCACTTCCGTGACGAGTCGAGGAGAGTGGTGGCGGCGTCGAGGAAGGCGGCCTCATCAGCGGCTAGCCGGTAATGAACCCGGTGCACGCCACCGGGTGTCCATTCGGCAAGCACCGCCTTCAAGTGGTAACCACCCACAAGCGTGTCGACCAAGGACCGCTCCAACAGCAGGTAGCGAACTGGGCGTTCAGGCCGGGCCGCGATCAGCGCGCAGTAGGCCTCACCGGCATGGAGCGGCTCGGGCAGGGTGACCAGCATGATCCCCCTCCCCACGAGCCTCGCCCCTAGGCCGTCGGCCGGACGGTGCCGGTGCGCGGCGGTCTCGCGGGCCGCCGTTGCCCACATCCGCGCCAGCACGACCTGCTCACGTCCGTCACGTACGGCGGCGAGCAGCCGATGCGGCGCCTCCAGCGCCTTGTCCCGCAGCACCCGGTGGGCGAAGCGATAACTCTGTTGGCGCTCGGGACACGACAACGGATCTGCCGCCGCTGCCCTGGCCTGTTGCGCCGCGGTCGCCACCGTGTTGCGTGTGCGGGCATGGCCGCGCAGCAGATCGGTAAAGCGGGGCAACGGATGATCCACAGCTACGATGTTCATATCGTTGTACCTCTACCAATCCCCCTGCCCGTCGGAGCCGCTCGGCGCGCGCAAGTCCGCCAACGTGTACGCCAACGCCATCCGAACGGGGCATTCCAGCTATCCGACGCGAGCCGCTCCCTTCCCGGTGCGCACGGCCTGTGCGGCCATATCGTGGCGTACATGGCTCGCGCACGCCGCCGAGGCGATGGGGATCATCGCCGCCGAGACCATCGCCGACGCCGAGACGATGGAGCTCGACTATGTGATGATCCCGCGTGCCACCTATTGCCAGCCGCAGATCGCCAGCTTCGGCTGGACCGAGGCCCAGGCGCGCGAGCAGGGCTACGACGTCCAAGTGCAGAAGTTCCCGTTCGCGGCGAACGGCATGGCCCATGGCCTCGCCGACACTGATGGTTTCGTCAAGCTCCTCAGCGATGCCCGCCACGGCGAACTGCTCGACGCCCACCTGATCGGACCAGACGTCACCGAACTGCTGCCTGAACTGACTCTGGCCCAGCAGTGTGACCTGACGGTCCATGAGGTCGCCCGCAACGTGCACGCCCACTCGACGCTGGGCGAAGCGGTGAAGGAGGCGGTGCACGGACTGGCCGACCACATGATCAACATGTAACCGGACTGCAGACCCGACCCGGCCTACACCTCGCAGCGCTGTCCGCGCTGCGGCAACACCGAGCGCGCCAACCGCCCGACTCGGGACCACTTCCACTGTCGTCGGTGCGGACTCGCTGGTCTGGCCGATCACGTCGCCGGGGTCAACATCGCGCAGCGAGGG
>JAFAUH010000208.1 GCA_019243445.1 Streptomycetaceae bacterium
TGGGAATCGGGCACGGCTCCCAGCAGGCCGCGGCGGTAGTCGCCCACCACGATCAGGGCCTCGTCAGGCGTATAACGTTCTGTCAGTTTCCTTGCGATCAGCCGGAGCAGAGCGGTCTTCCCGGATTCGGAGTCACCGAAGACACACAGCAGCGGGTCGGTCTCGAAGTCGATGAAGACCGGTTCCAGGGTGTTCTCGTCGATGCCGATCGCGATGCCGCGCTGCGGGAACTCAAAGCCCTTCGGCAACTGCTCGGCCGGGAGCCGGGCCGGGAGCATGCGCACCTTCGGCGCGGACGGACCGGTCCAGTTGGCGGCCACCGCATCCACCAGCGCAGCCGTGCCTTGCGCTAGGTCGGCCGCCGGCGAGGAGCCGTCGATGGAGCCGTCGACGCGGGGGAGTGCGCCCAGGAAGTGCAGGTGCTCGGCGGTGATGCCGCGGCCCGGGGCGCCCACCGGAACGCCGACCGCCGCCCTGCGGCCCAGCTCCGAGTCACCGGGGTCGCCGAGGCGCAGCTCCAGACGGCCCAGGAGGAGATCCTTCACCGCCGGGCGCAGTTCCATGTATCGCGAGGCTGTGACGATGACATGAACGCCGAAGCCGAGCCCGCGCGCCGCGATGTCGGTGACCACCGGCTCCAGCGCCTCGTACTCGCTGGTGAAGGCCCGCCAGCCGTCGATGACGAGAAAGACGTCTCCCCACGTCTGGTCCGGGCCCCACACCTTGTCCGGCAGCCGGCCCGCGGCACGCTGCTTGCGGTAGGTGGCGATGGAGTCGATCTTCTCGCGGCGGAAGAGCTGTTCGCGGCGGCTGAGGATCCCGGCAACCTCGGCGACCGTACGGCGGATCCGGTCGCCGTCCAGCCGGGAGGCGACGCCTCCGACGTGTGGTAGGCCCTCCACCGCGGCCATGCCGCCCCCGCCGAAGTCCAGGCCGTAGAACTGCACTTCGTACGGTGTGTGAGTGAGCGCGAAGGCACTGATCAGGGTGCGTAGCAGGGTCGAGCGGCCGGACTGCGGGCCACCGACGATCAGGCCGTGCCCGGCCGCGCCGGAGAAGTCGCGGTACAGCACGTCCCGGCGCTGCTCGAAGGGCTTGTCGATCAGGCCGGCCGGCACCACCAGCCTGCCCAGCGCCGGGTATTCGGGCGCGGTCAGGCCGCGGCCTTCGACGGGAGCGAGCGGGGGCAGCAGCTGGTCGAGGGTGGACGGCTCGTCGAGCGGCGGCAGCCATACCTGGTGGGCGGGCGGGCCCTGGCCCTCCAAGCGGCGGACGACGACGTCCAGGACGGTGTCGGCGGAGGCGCCCTGCGCAGGTCCGCCGGACCAGCCGGACTGCGGGGCCGCGTACGTCACCGGGACAGGGGCGGCGGTGAACGGAACGGGGCGCCGCTCGACCGGCAGCGGGCCCTCGGCGGCGAGCATGCCACCGCTCCCGTACGGACCTGACACATATGCGGCCTTGAAACGCACCATTGTGTCCGTACCGGACTTCAGATACCCCGACCCCGGCACCGACGGCAGATGGTACGCATCCGGCACGCCCAGGGCCGCCCGCGACTCGGCCGAGGAGAAGGTGCGCAGGCCGATCCGATAGGAGAGGTAGGTCTCCAGGCCGCGCAGACGGCCCTCCTCCAGACGTTGGGAGGCGAGGAGCAGGTGCACGCCCAGTGACCGGCCGATCCGGCCGATCTGGATGAACATGTCGATGAATTCAGGTTTGGCGCTGAGTAGTTCGCTGAATTCGTCGATCACCAGGATGAGGGAGGGAAGCGGTTCCAGCGCGGCGCCGGCCGCCCGTGCCTTCTCGTAGTCGTGGATGTTGGCGTAGTTGCCGGCCGCCCGCAAAAGCTCCTGGCGGCGCTGCAGTTCACCGGTGATCGAGTCGCGCATGCGGTCGACCAGCGTCAGGTCGTCGGCGAGGTTGGTGATGACGGCGGCGACATGCGGTAGCGCGGAGAAGCCCGCGAAGGTCGCACCACCCTTGAAGTCGGCGAGGACGAAGTTGAGCGTCTCGGAGGAGTGGGTGACCGCCAGTCCGAGCACCAGGGTGCGCAGCAGCTCTGATTTGCCGGAACCGGTGGCGCCCACGCACAGTCCATGCGGGCCCATGCCCTCAAGTGCGGCTTCCTTCAGGTCGAGCATGACCGGCTCGCCGTCCTCGCCGACGCCGATCGGCACCCGCAGCTGCTCGTGCGGTGAGCGTGGCCGCCAGGTGCGCGCCGCGTCGACGGCTGCCGCGTCACCCAGGCCCAGCAGGTCGGTGAAGTCGAGGTTGGCCAGCAGGGGTTCGTCGTCGTCCCGGCCGGCGAGCCGTAGCGGGGCCAGCTGCCGGGTCAGCGCCTCCGCTTCGACCAGCGACAGGCGGTCCGGAACGCCCAGATAAGCGGCCGAGCCCGGCGCCTCCATCCGCAGCCGGTCCGAAGCCACGACGATCGACAGACTCCCGCGCGGCACCTCCGGCGTGTTCGGTTCGCCCACCGCCACCTCGACGAGGGTGACGCCCTGCAGGCCCTCGGGGCTGGTGAGCACGGCGTCCGGCGGCACCGAGACGCGGTCCAGGACGACGACCACATGCGGCTGGTCCACAAGCGGCTGGGCATTCCTGCTGAACCGTGGCCGACCCTGCAACTGCGGTGCCAGCAGCTCCTCCAACTCGCCCAGGTCGTCGGTGATCAGGCGGCGCGTCCCGGCCCCGTCCAGAGAGCCCGGCAGCTGGGTGTGCGGCAGCCACTTCGTCCACTCCCATACGGCGGCTGCTCCGCGTCCGGCGGCCACGGCGATCACCAGGTCCTCCGGCGAGTGCAGGGTGGCGAGTTGGGCGAGCAGGGCGCGCGCGGTGTCGTAACCGGTCTCGGCCTCACCCGAGATGGTGAGGTGAGGGAAGGAGCGCAGCCGGACCGCCATCGGAAGTCCGTCCAATGTCGCGTGGACGGCGAGGAAACGGCGCATCGAGGCGGCGGTCAGCGGCTCCAGCTCCTCCAGCGGGGCCGTGGTGGGCGCAATCAAAGGGGTGGCGAGCTGCTGCTGGCCGAGCCCGATCCGTACCTGGGCGAAATCCGGGTCGGTCACCCGGCGTTCCCACAGCCGCCGCTGTTCGGTGACCACGGACCACAACTGGCCGGGTGCGGGGTGCAGATGGAGCTGGGCCGCGCGCTGGGCGCGCGCGGTACGCCGTACGTGCTTGCGTACGCCCGCCAGGTACGTGAAGTAATCGCGCCGGGCCTGGCTCAGTTGACCGCTGGGCCCCTGCCGCATCCGCACCGCCTGGGCGACTGCCATCACCGCCGTCGAGGCGATCATCATCCCGCCCATGACCTTCATGAACGGCGCGGAGCCCGGTATGAAGAAGAATGCCGCGGACGATGCCATGCCGAGCATCGGCAGCAGCGTCATCATCAGGCTCTGCGTCTGCGTGCGCGGCAGCTCCGGCGGCGTCTGAAGCGGTACTTCCCCAGTCGGCACCCCGGGCGGCACCGCCCGCGGCGGGCGCTTGACCACGACCACGCTCACGAAACCATCAACCCCAGTGCGGAGAGTGAATTCTGCGCACCGGCGCCCCCATGGCGTCGGCGGTCCCCCCGCTGTGCACGGCGATCCTACTGACGGACTGGCCGCCGCCGCACATCACCCCACTTGAGCCTTCCCCGGCTCCCGCCTGGGCTCGCCTGGGCTCGCCGACCGCGCAAGCCTGCCCTGCCGGTAGTCTTCCCCGTGCAGCTCGCAGCTCAACCACCGCGGCTCAACCACCGCAGCTCAACCACCAAGGGGGAAGTCCAAGGTGAGCACGGCCACCGGGACCGGCTTTTGCCGCGTCACCGTCGTCGCACCCCACAGCCGGATCGATCTCGCTTTGCCCGAGGACATCCCGCTCGCCGACATCTACCCCGAGATCCTGCGCCTGGCCGGTGAGCCGCAGCCGGAGGCCGCACCGCCCGGCTGGCACCTGGTGCGGCGGGACGGCACAGTGCTGGACGGCGCCCGCAGTCTCGCGGCGCACCGCGTCCTCGACGGCGAGCTGCTCGCCCTGCGCCCGTTCGCCGACTCCCTCCCGCCACCGGTCCGCGACGACGTAGTGGATGCCGTCGCCGCCGCCGTGACCCGCGACCGCCGCCGCTGGAGCGAGGGGATGCTGCGCGGCGCCGGGCTGACCGGTGCGGCCGTCCTGCTTGCCCTGCTCGGCTTCACCCTGTGGTCCGCCGATCCGGTGCGGCATGACACCCACGGCCTGCCCGGCATCCTCGCCGCACTCGCGGGCACGCTGCTGACCGCCCTGTCGGTGGTGCGGTCACGGGTGTACCAGGACCGGGCCTCGGCCGCCGTGCTCGGGCTCGCCGCGCTGCCGCAACTGCTCATCGCGGGATCGGGCATCATCGGCCCCGCCCCCGGACAGGGCGCGGGACGCCTGCAGTTCCTGCTCGGCTGTGTGACGGTGCTCGTCGCTTCGGCCTTGCTGCTCGCGCTCACCCCGCACTCGGACTCGCCCTTTGTCGCCGCTGTGCTCGCTTCGGCCACCGGAACGTTGGCCGGCTTCACCGCCATCCTCATGCAGGCCTCGCCCACCGACGTGGCCGCGGTCTGCGCCGTCACAGCGATCGCCGCCGTCGCCTTCCTGCCTGCCGCCTCCGCGCGCTTCGCCCGCCTGCCGATCGGCTATGCGGCCCCGCCCTTTGAGCGGGCGACCTCCGATCGGGCAGTGGCCGGGGCCGTCGAGAGCAACGACCCGGTGGGAGACTTGGCGCCGGTGGACGAGGCGCGGCTGGCCGCCAGGGCGCTGCGCGGCCACGAGATGCTGGTCGGCCTGGTCGGCGGGTGCTGCGCGGTGACGCTCGTCTCCGGCGCGGTGCTCTGTTTTTCTGCCTCCCCGTGGGCGCAGCTGTTGGCCCTTGCCGTTGGCTTCGCCGCGCTGCTGCGGGCGCGGCTGTTCCGCTACACCGCCCAGGTCGCCGGCTTGCTCGTCACGGGCCTTGCGACGCTTGCACTGCTCATTCTCGCTTTCGCCCTCCATGCGCACGGCCATCCCCTGACCGGGCCCAGCAGTGGATTCAGTACCGGAGCAGGTATACGGATCGTCTGGCTGACAGCTGCCATCGCGGTGGGCGCGGCGCTCCTCACCGCGATCGCGCTCATCGTCCCGCACCGGGGGGTCTCCCCGCTGGCGGGGCGTCTGCTCGACCTCGCCGAGAGCGCTGTCCTGCTCTGCCTCGTCCCGCTCTGCCTGGCTGTTCTGGGCGTTTACGCCGCCGCTCGCGGCATGACCTCCCAGTAACGGCTGGTACGCTGGGTAACGGCCGTGTATGTGGCATGTTGGATCATGCCCACGGCTCAGCCTCTCGAGCTCCCGAAGACCCCCTGTGACGCATACCAGGGGCGCTCGATGGCATGTACCTCCAGGAGTTAACTATGTCGCTCGACGCCGCGACCAAGAAGCAGATCATCGAAAAGCATGGCACGAAGCCGGGCGACACCGGCTCCCCCGAGGTCCAGGTGGCGCTGCTCACGCACCGCATCACGGGCCTGACCGAGCACCTGAAGAGCCACAAGCACGACCACCACTCACGCCGTGGTCTGCTGATCCTGGTCGGCCAGCGCCGCCGCATGCTGCAGTACTTGGCCAAGAAGGACATCCAGCGCTTCCGCGCCCTCGTGGACGAGCTCGGCATCCGCCGCGGCGCCGCCGGTGGGGCCAGGTAAGACGTCGTGGAGGGAGCGGTTCCTGCCGAGGGAGCCGCTCCCTTTGCCGTATGTGCCGTATGTGATTTGTCGTACACGATCGTGGCCGGAACACAACCTTTGTAGTCTGGCAGCGACACAACTTCACATCCGGGCTGGTTTCAACCCGGCTGGTGCTGATCGCGGAAGACTCGATCGTTCACTGAGCGACCGAGCAGCGTGAGCCAGGAATCCCCCTCGTTCTACGAGGGGGAGGATTCAAACAGCAGCACAACACTTCAGATGATGGAGCGCCAGCCGATCGCCGAGCAGGCGCCATAGGCGCCGGTCCTCGGTAGTGGCCCCCGGGAAGCGCGACCCGCGGTACCCCGGTGGCTTCGATCGAAGACCGGCCCGGCCAGGACCGTTCAGTTCGGCAAGGCGGCGCTCCACCGCAGCAGGCCACCGGCAGCGCCGGTGGCATGGACGAGGAGATTTTCCTGGTGGAGAACGAGACCCACTACGCCGAAGCCGTGATCGACAACGGTTCTTTCGGCAGCCGTACCATCCGCTTCGAGACGGGCCGTCTGGCCCGTCAGGCCGCCGGCTCCGCCGTGGCCTACCTGGACGACGAGACCATGGTCCTGTCGGCCACCACCGCCTCGAAGCACCCCAAGGACCAGCTCGACTTCTTCCCGCTGACGGTGGACGTCGAGGAGCGGATGTACGCGGCCGGACGCATCCCCGGCTCGTTCTTCCGCCGTGAGGGCCGTCCCTCCGAGGACGCGATCCTCACCTGTCGGCTCATCGACCGCCCGCTGCGCCCGTCCTTCGCCAAGGGCCTGCGCAACGAGATCCAGGTCGTCGCCACCGTCATGGCACTCAACCCCGACCACCTCTACGACGTGGTCGCCATCAACGCCGCCTCCGCCTCGACGCAGCTTGCGGGCCTGCCGTTCTCCGGTCCGATCGGCGGCGTGCGCGTCGCGCTGATCCGCGGCCAGTGGGTGGCGTTCCCGACGCACAACGAGCTGGAGGAGGCCGTCTTCGACATGGTCGTCGCCGGCCGGGTGCTCGAGGACGGCGATGTCGCGATCATGATGGTCGAAGCCGAGGCCACTGAGAAGACCATCAAGCTGGTCGAGGACGGTGCCGAGGCACCGACTGAGGAGATCGTGGCCGCTGGCTTGGAAGCCTCCAAGCCGTTCATCAAGGCGCTGTGCAAGGCGCAGTCCGACCTCGCCGCCAAAGCAGCCAAGCCCACTGCCGAGTTCCCGGTCTACCTGGACTACCAGGACGACGTACTGCAGGCGCTCACCGACGCAGTACGTGACGAGCTCGCCCAGGCGCTGACCATCGCCGGCAAGCAGGAGCGGGAGAACGAGCTCGACCGCGTCAAGAGCGTCGCTGCCGAGAAGCTGCTTCCGCAGTTCGAAGGCCGCGAGAAGGAGATCTCGGCCGCGTACCGCGCCCTTACCAAAAAGCTTGTCCGCGAGCGCGTCATCAAGGACAAAGTCCGTATCGACGGTCGCGGTGTCACCGACATCCGCACCCTCTCCGCCGAGGTCGAGGTCATCCCGCGGGTCCATGGCTCCGCACTCTTCGAGCGCGGCGAGACCCAGATTCTGGGTGTCACCACGCTGAACATGCTGCGTATGGAGCAGCAGTTGGACACGCTGGCGCCCGAGACGCGCAAGCGCTACATGCACAATTACAACTTCCCGCCGTACTCCACCGGTGAGACCGGCCGCGTCGGTTCGCCCAAGCGCCGCGAGATCGGCCACGGCGCGCTCGCCGAGCGGGCGCTCATCCCGGTGCTGCCCACGCGCGAGGAGTTCCCGTACGCGATCCGCCAGGTCTCCGAGGCGCTCGGCTCCAACGGTTCGACGTCGATGGGCTCGGTCTGTGCCTCGACGATGTCGCTGATGAACGCCGGTGTGCCGCTCAAGGCCCCCGTCGCGGGCATCGCCATGGGCCTGATTTCCCAGGAGATCGAAGGCCAGACGCACTACGTCACGCTCACCGACATCCTCGGCGCCGAGGACGCGTTCGGCGACATGGACTTCAAGGTCGCGGGCACCAGGAATTTCGTGACCGCCCTCCAGCTCGACACCAAGCTCGACGGCATCCCCGCCTCCGTGCTCGCCGCCGCACTGAAGCAGGCCCGTGACGCCCGCCTCCACATCCTCGACGTGATGAGCGAGGCCATCGACGTGCCGGACGAGATGTCCCCGCACGCCCCGCGGATCATCAGCATCAAGATCCCGGTCGACAAGATCGGTGAGGTCATCGGCCCCAAGGGCAAGATGATCAACCAGATCCAAGAGGACACCGGCGCCGAGATCGCCATTGAGGACGACGGTACGGTGCTGATCGGCGCCGCCGAAGGCTCGGCCGCTGAGGCTGCGCGCGCCACGATCAACGGCATTGCCAACCCGACGATGCCCGAGGTCGGCGAGCGCTACCTGGGCACGGTCGTCAAGACGACCACCTTCGGCGCGTTCATCTCGCTCATGCCGGGTAAGGACGGCCTGCTGCACATCTCGCAGATCCGCAAGCTCGCCGGTGGCAAGCGTGTGGAGAACGTCGAGGATGTGCTCAAGGTCGGCGCCAAGGTGCAGGTCGAGATCGCCGAGATCGACCAGCGTGGCAAGCTCTCGCTCATCCCCGTCATCGAGGAAACCGAGACCGCCGACAAGGCTGCGACGGCCACCGCCGGGACCGAGGCCGAGTCGTCGAAGTGACATCTCCTCTGCAGGGGAAGACGGCCCGCACTTCTTCGGAGGGGCGGGCCGTCCCCCGTACCAAGGCCTTCACTCAAACGCTGATCAAAGGCACCGACGGCGTCGGCGCGATCCGTAGGACCGTGCTGCCCGGCGGCCTGAGGGTGATCACCGAGACGATGCCGAGCCTGCGCTCCGCGACCTTCGGCATCTGGGCACACGTCGGCTCCCGCGACGAGACCCCGGTGCTGAACGGAGCCACCCATTACCTGGAGCACCTGCTCTTCAAGGGCACCGCGCGGCGCAGCGCCTTGGAGATCTCCGCCGCTATCGACGCAGTCGGCGGCGACATGAACGCCTTCACCGCCAAGGAGCACACGTGCTACTACGCGCGTGTGCTTGACTCCGACCTGCCGCTCGCCATCGACGTCATCTGCGACATGCTGACCGGGTCCCTCATCGACCCGGCGGACGTCGAGGCCGAACGCGGCGTCGTCCTCGAAGAGATCGCGATGGCCGACGACGATCCGAGCGATCTGGTGCACGAGCTGTTCGACTCCGCGATGCTCGGATCGACCCCGCTCGGCCGCCCGGTCCTCGGCACCGTCGAAACCATCAATGCCCTCACCCAGCCGCAGCTCGCCCGCTTCTACAAGAAGCACTACGACCCCACCCATCTGCTCGTCACTGCCGCCGGGAACCTCGATCACACCAAGGTCGTACGCCAAGTCCGCCGCGCTTTCGAGCAGGCGGGCATGATTGGCGGCGACGACGCCGTCCCCGCACCGACGCGCTCCGGCGCCCGCACCTTGCGCAGCGCCGGCAAGATCGAGGTACGTGAACGCAGCACCGAGCAGGCGCACGTAGTCCTCGGGATGCCCGGTATGTCGCGTACGGACGACCGGCGCTGGGCGCTCAGCGTGCTCAACACCGCGCTCGGCGGCGGCATGAGCTCACGGCTCTTCCAGGAGGTGCGCGAGAAGCGCGGCCTGGCCTATTCGGTCTACTCGTACACCTCGTCCTACGCGGACTGCGGCCTGTTCGGCGTGTACGCGGGGTGCGCCCCGGGCAACCTCGGCGAGGTGCTCAAGATCTGCCGTGACGAACTGCACGAAGTCGCCGAGCACGGGCTGAGCGACGCGGAGCTGCGCCGTGCCGTCGGCCAGCTCTCCGGGTCCACCGTGCTCGGTCTTGAGGACACCGGTGCGCTGATGAACCGTATCGGTAAGAGCGAGCTGTGCTGGGGCAAGCAGCTCTCCACCGACGACCTACTGGGCCGCATCGCGGCTGTCACCCCGGACGAGGTCCGTGCGGTGGCGCGTGATGTGCTGGCACAGCAACCGTCGCTCGCTGCGATCGGCCCTATCGGCCGCCGACAGGAGTCCCGCCTCGAAGAAGCGGTCTCCTAGCCCTGGATCTGTGCCCTGGATCTGTGCCCTGAGCCTGTGGATCTCCTGGCCACTGAGCAAGCTCCAAAAACAAACTGAGAAACGAGAGGACGAGATGAGCAAGCTGCGCGTAGCCGTCATCGGCGCCGGCGGACGCATTGGCTCTGAGGCGGTACGTGCCGTGGAGGCCGCCGAGGACATGGAACTCGTGGCCGCGCTCAGCCGCGGCGACAAACTGGAGACGCTGACTGAATCCGGCGCCCAGGTCGCGGTCGAGCTCACCCACCCCGACGCGGTGATGGGCAACCTGGAATTCTGCGTCCGCAACGGAATCCACGGTGTCGTCGGCACCACCGGATGGACCGAAGAGCGGTTGGCGACGCTGCGCGGCTGGCTCGACAAGTCGCCCGCCACCGGGGTGCTGATCGCCCCGAACTTCTCCATCGGTGCGGTCTTGACCATGCGCTTCGCTGCGCAGGCAGCCCGCTTCTTCGAGTCGGTCGAGGTCGTCGAGCTGCACCACCGCGGTAAGGCGGACGCACCCTCCGGTACCGCGACCCGCACCGCTCAGCTGATCGCAGCCGCCCGCGCGGAGGTGGGCCTGCCGCCGCAGCAGGACCCGACGACACACGGTCTTCAGGGTGCACGCGGCGCCGACGTCGACGGCGTCCCCGTGCATGCGGTGCGGCTGCGGGGGCTCCTCGCTCACCAGGAGGTGCTGTTCGGCGATATCGGCGAGACGCTCACCATCCGGCACGACTCACTGCACCACAGCTGTTTCATGCCGGGCATCCTGCTCGCGGCCCGTAAGATCGCCGACCACCCTGGCCTTACCTTCGGGCTCGAGCACTTCCTCGACCTGGACCAGGACCGGGACCGGGACTGAGGCCGGGGCTGATCACCGTGCGCGCGAAGATCACTTATTTCATCACAGCTGCCGCGCTGGTCGTCTATTTCGTCCTGGCCGGCGGCCGGGGCGTGATGCTCATCGAGCATGGCACCGTGATCACGATCGCCTTCGGCATCGCCGTGCTCATCCTCCCGGTCATCGGGGGCTGGTTCCTCTGGCAGACCACGCGGTTCGCGCGCAGCGCGGACCGGCTCGCCAAAGAGCTCGAAGCGGAGGGCGGCCTCCCCGTCGACGAGCTGGTACGCACCCCGGCCGGTCGGATCGACCGGGACTCCGCGGATGCCGTCTTCGCCAAACGCAAGGTGGAGGCGGAGGCAGCCCCGGACGACTGGCGCACCTGGTTCAGGCTCGCCATCGCGTATTACGACGCCCGCGACACGCCGCGCGCCCGCAAGGCGATGCAGCGCGCCATCGCTCTCCACGACGGCCGACCTGCGCGGGTGTAACGGCCTGGGGAGCAAGGAGCAATAGGGAAGCCCGGCTCCCTGTTGCTCCCCAGGCCGTAAGCCTTGTCGGGCCCCTAGCCGGCCCCGGAGTCACCGCCGCTGGCCAAAGACGTCGGCCCAGCTCTCTATCGCATCGGCGGCGATGTCGAAGCTTTCCGCGCGTCCAAGGAAATCGGCGTTGTGATCGGTGAGCAGTGTGGGCAGTTCGCTACCGTCCGTCCGTTCTATCACCAGCGCCTGGCCCTGCACTGTCCGCGGCAGCGCCAGCCACCGGACCGGCTGCTGCGCGGTGTGCACCCGCCCGACCTGCTGCCACTCCACCGTGACGGTGCGGAACAGTCCTGTACGCCGCAGCCCGCGGCCGCTCACCCAGATCCCCATATGCAGCGACCGCAGCGCCCCGGTGATCACGAGCAGTGCCGCCACCAGCAGCGCGCCCGCGCCCGAGGCGCTCCCGGCCGCCGCGTCGATCAGTGCGCCGAAGAGCAGATAGGAGGCGAGCACGAGCAGCATCGCGGCTCCCGCCACCCGGTATGGACCCGGCCGGTACGGCCGGGTCCATGGTCCTTCGGCGTGACCCCCATGGGCGTCAGGCTTGTCATGTCCGGCGTTGTCGGCGAGGAAGGGCAGGGGCACGGCGTGGACGTCCCTCTCCATCAGTGCTCACACATGTGGTGGTTCTGTGACGGGTGAGGTTATCAGCGGTGCTTTACGGCGCTGAGAGGTGGCCTCTCAGCCGTGCTGTGCGCTCTCCATCTGCTGATGCGCGGCATCGGCCGGATGCGGTTCGAGCGCCGGGGTGCCAAGGGCGACCGCCCCGACGAGGCCGACGACAACGATGAGGGTGGTCAGTACGCGCGCAGTCAACTGGGCCTTGCCCGGCTGTTCCTGTGGAGGAGGTGGGACGTTGCTCCGGAAACGGTCAGCCTCGGCGACGAAGGCGAACGGCACCGAGTCTCCCCGGCGGGACATGGACGTCACCTCTCAGCACTTCTCGGTCCGGTGTGATGATTTTCATCCAACCTAGCAGGCGAGTTGACCGATTTAACCCCTGGGAGCCGGTAGAGGGCTGGTGGGGGGCAGCTCTCCTGGGCTGTCAGTGCCACGGCATAGGCTGGTCACCGCAAGCGCAGACAGGGAGGACATCAGGTGACCGACACCCCTACCGAGCCCGCCGTCCAATTCCGGGACGACGTCACGGTCGAGCTGATCAAACACAGCGCCTCGGACTCGGACGTGCTGTGGGCCGCTCGCGTGTCCACCGCGGGGGAGCAGTCCTTGGAAGAGATCACCAAGGACCCCGAGCGGTCGAAGGGTCTGATCAACTTCCTGATGCGCGACCGCCATGGCAGCCCCTTCGAGCACAACTCGATGACCTTCTTCGTCAGCGCCCCGATCTTCGTCTTCCGTGAATTCCTCAGACACAGAGTCGGCTGGTCGTACAACGAGGAGTCAGGACGCTACCGAGAATTGCAGCCCGTCTTCTACCTCCCCGGCGAGGATCGGAAGCTGGTGCAGCAGGGCCGCCCGGGAAAGTATGAGTTCGTCCATGGCACGCCCGAGCAGCACAAGATGGTCTCCGAGGCCATGGAGTCCTCGTACCGCCAGTCGTACGAGGCCTACCGCGCAATGCTTGAAGCCGGCGTGGCCAGGGAGGTCGCACGGGCGACGCTTCCAGTGGGCCTGTTCTCCAGCATGTACGCGACCTGTAATGCTCGGTCACTCATGCACTTCCTGTCGCTGCGCACCCAGGACGAGCGGGCACGCACGCCCTCGTTCCCGCAGCGTGAGATCGAGATGGTGGCCGAGAAGATGCAGGCGGAATGGGCCAATCTCATGCCGCTCACCTACGCTGCGTATAACGCCAACGGTCGCGTCGCTCCGTAGTTTCCAGGACCTCCGCCTCCTCTCGACCCCCCTGCAAAGTGTCCCAATTGCGGGCATAAGTGAGGTTCATCTACGCTGCAGAAATGGAGCCCGGCGCCGTTTGAACCCCCGAGCAGGCGGCGCCGGGGTCCTCCTGTCAGGTCCCCGGGAGAGCAGCCCAGTGGACCTTGCGAGTAGCGTTGGTCCCATGGCACCGACCTCCACACCGCAGACCCCCTTCGGGCGGGTGCTGACCGCAATGGTCACGCCGTTCACCGCGGACGGCGCTCTCGACGTCGACGGCGCTCAGCGCCTGGCCACTCATCTGGTGGACGCCGGCAACGACGGCTTGGTCGTCAACGGCACCACCGGTGAATCACCGACCACCAGCGATGCGGAGAAAGAGCAGCTGGTGCGTGCGGTGTTGGAGGCGGTCGGCGACCGGGCGTTCGTGGTTGCCGGTGTCGGCACCAATGACACCCGGCACAGCATTCATCTGGCCCGGCAAGCGGAGCGCGCCGGGGCCCATGGCCTGTTGACAGTCACGCCGTACTACAGCAAGCCCACGCAAGAAGGACTGCTGCGCCACTTCACGGCGATCGCGGATGCCACCGGACTGCCGGTGATGCTCTACGACATCCCGGGCCGCAGCGGCGTGCCCATCCAGACCGAGACGATCGTCCGTCTCGCGGAGCATCCGCTGATCGTGGCCAACAAGGACGCCAAGGGCGATCTGGGCCGCGCCAGCTGGGCGATCGCCCGCTCGGGGCTCGCCTGGTACTCCGGTGACGACATGCTCAACCTGCCGCTGCTGTCGGTCGGCGCGGTCGGTTTCGTCTCTGTGGTCAGCCACCTGGTCGCACCCGAGCTGCGCGCGCTGCTGGAGGCATACCGGGGCGGTGATGTCGCCAAGGCCACCGAGATCCACCAGCATCTGCTGCCGGTCTACACAGGCATGTTCCGCACCCAGGGCGTGATCACCGCCAAGGCCGCACTCGGCCTGAGAGGACTACCCAGCGGACCCCTGCGCCTGCCCCTGGTCGAGCTCTCCGTGGACGAGACCGAACAGCTGAAGAAGGATCTCGCCGCAGGCGGGGTACATCTCTGACAACAAGCGCTCACCGCTGACCGACGAGCGCTGACCAAAGACTTCATAACTGAACACCTGACCCGACCCACGGACGATTCGCTCGCGCCATGTCTCCAAGCAAGCCCCCTGCGGGACCCACAAGATCCCGCAGGGGAAGCCCAAAGGGCATGGCGCGAGTGGCAAGGAGAGACTTTTGAGCCATCCGCATCCTGATCTCGCAGCTCCGCCTGCGCTCCCCGAGGGAGGCCTGCGTGTCACCCCCCTCGGCGGCCTCGGAGAGATCGGCCGCAACATGACGGTCTTCGAGTACGGCGGTCGGCTGCTGATCGTCGACTGCGGGGTGCTCTTCCCCGAGGAGGAGCAGCCCGGAATCGACTTGATCCTGCCGGACTTCACCTCCATCCGCGAACGGCTCGACGACATCGAGGGCATCGTCCTCACCCACGGTCACGAGGACCACATCGGCGGCGTCCCCTTCCTGCTCCGCGAGAAGGAGGACATCCCACTGATCGGCTCCAAGCTGACGCTCGCTCTGATCGAGGCCAAGCTCCAAGAGCACCGCATTCGTCCCTACACGCTGGAGGTGGAAGAAGGACGCCGGGAGCGTATCGGCCCCTTCGACTGCGAATTCATCGCGGTCAACCACTCGATCCCCGACGCACTCGCCGTCGCCATCCGCACCCCGGCCGGCATGGTCGTGCACACTGGTGACTTCAAGATGGACCAGCTGCCGCTCGACGGCCGCCTCACCGACCTGCCCGCATTCGCGAAGCTCGGTGAGGAAGGCATCGACCTGCTGCTGTCCGACTCCACCAACGCCGAGGTCCCCGGATTCATCCCGCACGAGCGGGACATCTCCCCGGTGCTGCGCCAGGTCTTCGCCAAGGCCGAGCGGCGCATCATCGTGGCGAGTTTCGCCAGCCATGTGCACCGCATCCAGCAGGTGCTGGATGCGGCGTATGAGTACGGGCGCCGAGTCGCGTTCGTCGGCCGCTCCATGGTCCGAAACATGGGCATCGCCCGAGACCTGGGCTACCTGCGAGTGCCAGGCGGCCTGGTCGTCGACGTCAGGACGTTGGACGATCTGCCGGACGAGGAGATCGTCTTGATCTGCACGGGCTCGCAGGGCGAGCCGATGGCCGCGCTCTCGCGCATGGCCAATCGCGATCACCAGGTCCGCATCGTCGAGGGCGACACTGTCATCCTCGCCTCGTCACTCATCCCCGGTAACGAAAACGCGGTGTACCGGGTCATCAACGGCCTCACGCGATGGGGCGCCAACGTGGTCCACAAGGGCAACGCCAGGGTGCATGTCTCCGGACACGCCTCGGCCGGCGAGTTGCTGTACTTCTACAACCTCTGCAAGCCCCGCAACCTGATGCCCGTACACGGTGAATGGCGTCATCTGAGGGCCAACGCCGACTTGGGCATCCTGACCGGCGTTCCCCGGGAGCGCACGGTCATCGCGGAAGACGGAGTCGTCGTCGACCTCGTCAACGGGGTCGCGAAGATCACCGGCAAGGTCCAGGCCGGTTACGTGTACGTGGACGGTCTGTCGGTCGGCGATGTCACCGAGACGTCACTCAAGGACCGGCGGATCCTCGGAGAAGAGGGCATCGTCTCCGTCTTCGTGGTGGTGGACAGCACAACGGGCAAGGCCATCGGCGGTCCGAACATTCACGCGCGGGGTTCGGGCATTGAGGACTCGGCGTTCGACCCGGTAGCCGCAAAGATCGAAGAGGCGCTGCTCAGGTTCGCGCAGGACGGCGTCTCCGAGCCGCACCAGATCCAGCAGCTCATCCGCAGGGTCGTAGGCAAGTGGGTTTCCGACACATACCGTCGTCGGCCGATGATCCTCCCTGTGGTGGTTGAGGTCTGACGGTTCATCACTGAGCTGGGTGTCGGGATTTGCATCCGGCACCCAGCTCAAGTACGTTGTCACAGCCGCTTCGACGAGTGCCGCGGAAACGCAGGCGCGAAAGCGTGGGAGCGGGAAATCCGACCAGAGAAATCTGATAGAGTCGGAAACACCGAAGGGAAAGCCCGGAGGGGCCGCGGGAGCGGCTTCGAGGGAAGCTTCCGTTCCTTGAGAACTCAACAGCGTGCCAAAAGTCAACGCCAGATTATGTTGATACCCCGTCTGCCGGTCGAGTCCGGTGGATGAGGTTCCTTTGAA
>JAFAUH010000313.1 GCA_019243445.1 Streptomycetaceae bacterium
GCTCGCGCCCTCGTCCCGACGGTATCGAAGGATCATTCCGCGGTACTTCCCCTGTACCGGAATGTCCCACCTGGCCAGAGAGAAGTCGGAAGTGTAGTAGCGCTTCACCTCACTGCCGGTCTCGGTGAGCACAAAGCCGTCGTCATACCGGTCTCCCTGCCTGATGCGCGTCGGCTCGAGTGCGAAGAACCGTGCGTTCTCCCCGCTCAGGCTCCATTGCGGCGTACCGCCCGAACGCTGGTCCCGAGTGACCATCAGTGAGGGGAACAGTTCATCGTCAGGTCCGCCGGTGGTCAGTGGCAAGGTCGCGAAGGGCACCCGTCCTTCCCTGGTGAACCGGACGACGGCCATCGGCCCGTCCGACCCGTCCGGCGACAAGACCCGCACGGTGAGGCCCTCCGAAGTCCAGGTGTACTCCGCGTGCAGGCCGACGGTGTTGCCGTCCCGGTCCACGATCCGAAGGCCGCTGGAGTCCTCGGCGGCATCGACTCGCAGCACACGGTTCCCCACGGTGATCTTGAACCGACCGTCAAACAAGCCGTCACCGGCGGCCAGCGGCGGCCGGTTCAAGATGGCCTGCTTGTCGCTGACGCGCACCAGCTTGAAGGAGTCCCTGGTTCGGTACAGCCGTGCCCGGTTCTGCGTCCCCGGCAGCAACTCCCCGGCGGAGTCGAAGCGCCGAGCCGTGTGCGTGGTGTAGTCGATCTCCCAGTACCTCGTGGAACGCCCAAGGCTTCCGCCGCGCACGGCGACGGTCTCCCTCAACAGGCGTCCTCGATGGGCGTCGAACACCATCTGTGCCCGGCGCCCGTACCGGGCAGCGACCGGGACCAGTTCCGCTCGTCCGTCGGACAGCGTCCTGGCCACCGTCCAGTGGCGCGACGGCACGCCCGCCGCGTCGACGACAATCGGCGGCCTGCGCAGATCGCCCGTGTCGAACCGGAGATATCCGGTGCCCTGCTGAAGCCGTATGTCACGAGTAATCACCGTGCCGTCGGCACTGAAGTAGTACCGGTGGCCGAACCAGCGGTCGGTGGCGATGAACCGGGCATACGGCATCTGCGCGGCATTCCTGGCGGCGGCCTGCACATCGAAGCGGGCGGCCGCTCCGGAGGGTCCCTCGAAGCGGTAATCCAGAATCTCCCGCCCTCCGGCGCTCGGGGCATCCCACGTACGGGTGACCACCATCTGCAGCTCGGACATGGACGACGGTGTGCCGTTCAGGCGGTACGCGCGTGAGGTCCAGTTACCCTCCCTGTCGAACTCCGTAGGCAGGCCGATCGAGGTGTCCACGACGGTGTGGCCGCCGCCGGCACGTGTCCTCACCGTGAAGTCGCCGAAGTCGCCGACCACGCGTCTGCCTGTAGCGGTGCCCTCGCTCTCCCCTCGCTGGAATGCCTTCACGGCATCGCTTGCCTGCTTCACCAGACGGTCGTACATCTTCTGCCGGTGCGCCAACCCCGCTTGCAGGTGGGAGTCCAGCAGCTCGGAGAGGGGCCCGGACACGGGCACGGACATGCGTATGGGCTCGGGCTCGGACTTGGACTCGGACTCGGTCCCGGACTCCGCCCCCTGCTCCGGCGCGGATTCGTAGTCGGACGCGGTTCCGGGCGTCCCGTCCGGCTCCGGCGACCGCGGGCCGCGCGTGCCGGACGGACCGGTACCGGGGTCGAAGTGCGGATTGTCGATCCACTCCCTGGGCCCGGACTCGGTCATCCGGTGCGCGCCCCGGATGAACCGCCGGTCGAGACCACCGGGGAAGGCGACCTCCGCGCCTGCGGGAGCTGCGGCATACAGGTCGCCACCCCGCTCCAGGGTCCCGGCCACCTCGATACCACCGGGCGCCTGGATCTCATACCGGAACCCGCCGGCCCCGGCCGTCTCCGCATCACGCCCCGCCATCGCGAACGCCGACGCCTCGCCGCCAACCGCCGACCGCACGTCGGTGTTGACCCGGTCGGTCGGAGAGAACCCATTCGCGAAGACCTCCTCGGGCCCGCGGTCATCGCGTCGCCACAGCGGCTCCGACGTCTGACGCCACACCGGCTCCGGAATGATGGAACTCACATCCACGGAGTGATCAGCCGCCGCGGCGAGGCGGTCCTGACGCACCGGCAGAACCTCGCCGACTTCGAGGCGGTGCACCTCGACCTCGCCCGGCACCACCACATGCGTCTGCGCCACCGACGGCGACCAGTCCATCCTCATCGCCCTGCTCACGCCAGCCGTGCTCGGCCCCGCCGCGTTCTCCTGGGCCGGGGGCACGAGACGGCGTTCCCATGCGCTCGTCACATCGAGGACGATCGTGCCGTCCCTGTCGACCAGCACCTGGTGCGGGTTCCCCGTGCCGAGTTCGTCGTAGGTCGTCAGCCTGGCGGTGCGCTCCTCGCCTTCCAGTGCGTTTCTCGAAACGCCGACGCGCACAGCGCTCTGCTGGTCGAAGTTGATCCGCCAAAAGCCACTCCCGGCTAGCTGCACCGGCATGTCCACATAGATCAGGCGGGCGTTGGCGTCATAGTGGCGCACGATCCCGGTTGCCTTCTCGGTGAGCATGAAGGAGTTGAAATAGACTCCCTGCCCCTGCTTGAGGCGGTATGCCTGCCAGATTTCTCCCTCAGGCAAAGACCACACTCTAAGGTGAAGCCGATGCTGTCGGCGTATCCGAAGCCCGAGCCCCGCCCCTCTTGCTCCGCCACCGGCCAGCGGCAGCTCCTCCGAGATCAGCTCTCCGGTCTCGTCGAACAAGTAGAAGGCGGTCGTTCCCTCCAATTCACCCTCGGGAACCCGCACCTGCAGGCTCAGCCTGGCCTCCTGCTTCCATTCATACTCTGCCTGCAGGTCGACCGTGTTGCCGTTGCTGTCCACCACTCGCAGACCGCTGGGCTCATCGGTGGTATCGACCCGCAGCTTTTGGTCCCCGAGGGGGAATCGGAGCCTGTCACCACCGGTGCGCAGCAGCGGGAAGACCGGCGGAGGATTCAGCAAAACGATCTCACTGCCGCTTCTCAGGCTGGTGGAGAGACCGGACGTGTGAACGTCTACTACGTACCGGCTTCCTGTCAGTTGCTTGCCGGAAGCGCCGAGGCCCACGGCCCGCCGTTCGCGATAGTCGATGGCCCAGTACTTGACGGCCCAGTACTTGGCGGAGGATTTCTCACTGGCAAGAGCGTTCTCCCTCAACAAGTGCCCGGTGTTCGCATCGACGACGATCTTCCGTCCCAGGTCGGCGGGCTGTGCATCGGCTGGGATCAGTTCCACCTCTCCCTCGGGCAACGTCCTGGCTATCCGCCAGTCCTGCAAGGGCCTGCCTTGCGCGTCGACCAGGCGCGCAAGCGCGTCCGGCGCGCTCGTGTCGAACCGCAGATATCCCAGGGCCTGCTGCTGGAGTTGTATGTCCCGCAGAACAACGGTGTGGTCAGCGCTGAAGTAGTACCGGTGACCGCTTGCGGCGTCGGTGACGACGTACAGGGCATGCGGCGCTTCCGGCGCGTCCTGGGCGACGGCACGCACGGGGAAGCGCACGACGGCTCCGGAGGGTCCCTCGAAGCGGTATGTCACCACCTCCTGCTTTGCATCGCTCAGTTGACGGTCAGTCACCAGCTTCAGCTCGGTCATGGCGGACAAGGGATCGGAGGTGGTTGTCTCCCTTTGGCCGCTTACCTCGTCCTGCCCGGTGGCGCCGGCCGTGGCGGCGCCTGCGTCATCCGACGCCGATGCGGGCTCGCCGGAGTCGTGCGGGCGGATGACGGGCCTGCGCTCGGCATCGAGGAACCACGTTGCGGCAGAACCCTCCTCGGGTTGTGCGTGTTCGGACAGCCTGATCTCCAGCCCGACTTCCCGGCCCGACTTCCCGATCACCGGCTCCAGCACGTACTCGCCTTTGATCCGCCAACCCGCAGCGTCCACGAGGGATGCCTGGCCGCTTGCATCGAAGCGCACGAACCGATCGGTACCTGCGAGCCGGACGTCGTGGAACTCGATCTCGTGTTCCGGTGCGGTGTAAAAGCGCTGGTCACCCTCGGCAGCGCTGATGAGGTACCCGCCTCGGTAGCGCTCGGTCGCCTGCCACCGCGTCGGCTGCTGTGGCGTACGCGGGTCCACCACCGCCAGGTGCTGGACTGTCCCGGATTCCGCAGGGGTCTCAAGCACCTGCAGTCGCAGCCCGGCCAGCTCCCGCCCTGGCAGCGGCAGATCCCTGACGATGCGACTCTCCGGGACGGCAATCAGCTCAGGCGCAGGGAGAATTCCCTCCGCTTCGAGATTTTCCGGCTCACTTCCAGAAACGGCCAGGTCGTGGCGCTCATGCCCGGCCTCCACCGTCTGCTCCGGCTTCGGCAACTGCTCACGGTCGAAGTGCCAGGTGAGGCTCTCACCCGGCCGTGCCGTCGGGAACAGTTGCACGTTCAGCCCGGTCTGCTGCTGCGTCCGGCTGTCGGTCACCGGTTCCAGGAGGTACTTGTCCGTCGTGAGATCACCGTTCGGCTCCACGACAAGCACCGGGCGGCCTTGATAGAACCGTATGTACCGGTCGGTGCCGGGCAGCCGCATGTCCTGAAACTCGATCTCGTAGCGGAGCCGGCTTTGCGCCGTCGGATCGATCTGGCTGATACGGCTTTCCGTTGTCAGGTACCAGCGGCGGTCACCACTGTGGTCACGGACAATGATCCCGCTGCCCTTACGCCGACGGAAGACGACGTTCTGATGGGCTTGGCGATCGTTGTCGGCCACGACCCACCTGCCGTCGCTGTACCACTCGGCCACCGACCAGTTGGTCCGCCCGTCCTCAGCCCGCAGGTCCACCAGCTCCAGTCGTCGTACCGTCCCCGCTTCCAGGCGGTGCTCGACCACTTGCAGCTGCAGCCCCTTCAGTTCACGCCCCGGCAGCGTCGCATCACCGACAACCCGACCTCCCGGCCTCCTGCCGCTGTGGATGTCCCAGTTTGAGCGGTCAAAGGGCGTACTGCCATCGGCACGCACCACGATCTGCGTCCCGCCATCGGGCGAGGCCACCAGGCGGCCGCCGTACACTTCCCGGTCCAGCTCGGTGCCGTCGAGCATCATCGGCACGGCCGTGTGCGTCTTGTAATCGAGCTTCCAGTACGAGCTGGGGCCCTCGGCGTCTTCGGCGTGCACGCCCAGGATCTCCTGTGCCACTCCGCGCCGAGGATCGACCAGGATCTGTGTCCGAGGCCTTTCCGTCTCAGGAAGATGGTCCCAGGCCGTGGGCACCACAGCCACCAGGCCCTCATCTACCCGCTCCACTCGCCCGCTGACGAGCATACGACCATGCGATCCGACCACCTTCACAGTGCCCTCGCGGCTGCCGACGCCGACACGCAGGTACTCCTGCTGTCCGGGGGTCAGTCTCAGCGGCAGGTCCCGGTAGACCAGCTCACCGGAGCGTGCGTAGTGACGGCGGATGCCCGTGCGCACCTCATCAACGGTGAACCCGTCCTCCACGTGGCCCGTCAGCATCGCATCCCCCCTGTCCAACTCACTGGCCCGGAACAACGCCGCATCCATGCCGCGCAGTTCCACCCCTAGCGTGCGCCCTTCGGAATTGCGTTCCACGACAGCGTGCAGCGAGGGGATGGGCCCTTCCGCGGAGTCGCGCACCAGTGGGATGTCCTCATGGACACGAGGCGGCTGCCCCAGCCCTATCTGGTAATCGATCCGGTACTCGGTCCAAGAACCTCGTGCTCCGCGGGGGTTCGGCATCCTCAGCTTCATGCTTTCCCCCTCTCTGACCAGGTGGGCCAGTACGTCAGCCGTCTGCTCGTCCCGGAGCAGTACGTGACTGGAGTGGGAGACCGAAGCAAGGGGCACATTCTCTGGGAGATGAACCACTCCGATGCGTTTGGCCAGCAGCTCTCCTGTCGGGCCGAACCGGTATTCCGCCATGCGCCACTCCGGCACACCGGGCACCCGGATTTCTACCGTGACCCCGTCCCACATCCTCTCCACTTCAAGCTGCACGCCATCTCGCACACTCCCCTCTTCCCCGTGTGCGACGGGCTCGTCCACAAGACGCGTGATGTCGGCAAGCAGACTGTCCGTGCGCGCTTCGGACCCCCGGAGCCACAGCTTGGTCCCTTCCCACTCACCATCCACACCCGGATGCGCGCCCAGCAGGTGCGTGATCTGATCACGCAGGCCGCTGCCCGCATCCGCACCGGGCATCCGGACTCCCGTCGCCCACACGCTGTCCACGCCGACAGCCGCCTCAGCGAGACTCGGGGTCTCGACGTGCAGGGTGTCGGTGTGCACCAGCAGCACGGGGGTCTGCGGGGTCGGGCCGCGGTCGCCGTGCCATACGCGGACAATGGCCAGCCGGTTCTCGCCTATGGCCTTTGCCTCCCAGTCCGGCTCAGCGAACGACGAACCGTCCGCCTTGAGCACTCTCGGAGTGCGGCCTGGCGCGAACGCAACGTGCAATCCGCTCTGCTCGTCGATCTTCATGACCCAGGCAGTTGGCGCGTGCAGGCCGGGCGACGGGAAGTAGAGGCGGTTGCCGGTTTCGCGCTCGCTGATCGCGAACGCTTTAGGGTGATAGTCATTTTCGAACAAGTGCCGCAGCAGGCCGTTGTACCTCAACTCGGACATCCTGTCCAGCGGGTGGAGCTGGAACCGGTCCACGACCTCGGGCGGCCCCTGAAGCTGGAAGTGGTGGCCGAACCTACTCGCGACGACGTGCAGCGAGTCGAGCTCCTCCCAGCCCGGGGTGTTCGTCCTCGGTATCCGCCACTGCGCACTGTCGAGGGAGCCATGGGTATCGAACCGGTACTCGGCTTCGGCCTCCGGCAACCTCACCGTCAGGCCCTTCGCGTCCCTGACGAACTCGGCCGGCACGTCAACCACTTGCCCTTCCCCGTTCACCAACCGCAGTCCACGCCCAGTGGCGGAGACCCGCACATCCTGATAACCGTCCGCCACCGGGACCCGCAGGCGGTAGCTCCAGTCATAGCTGAGCGGGAGGTGCCAGCTTGTTCCCGGCTGCGTGAGCCACTTTGAGACGCTCCATAGGGCGCGCTGCGACCCCTGCGGCCAGGGCGAAGCGAATCCCAACGACGGGCGTGCGAATATCTCTTGCCCCTCTTCATCGAAGTGGTTCAAGACGCTGCCCGCCGTGTGGCGGATGTTCCGCCACTGCTGCAGTACGTTCTCAGCAGAGCTGATCCTGGTGGCCGAGCGGCTCTCGTAGTCGATTCTCAGATACTGGCCCTGGAACGTTCCATGGCCGTCGCGCTTAGCGATGGTCTCCCTCAGCAGTCGACCATCACGAGCGTCGACCACCAGCTCTTCCAACTTCGCCTTGGTCCTTGCGGTGGGCACCAGCCGCACCCGGTCCTCGCCGAGCGCCTCGACGCGCACCCCGCTCACCCGCTCACCGCGCTCGTCCACCAACTTCGGAACCGTGCCGTCCGGTTTCCCGAGATCAACCCGCAGATATCCCAGCCCCCGGTTGTTCCCCGCGTCACCCACCCAAAGATCGCGCAGTGTGAGCGTGCCATGGTCGTCGAAGACATAGCGGTGGCCCAGGCCCAGATCCGTGATCATGAAGGTATGACGGGACGTCCGCCAGCCGCCCGCGCCCGCCTCCACCTGGAATCGGGCCAGCATCCCCGACTCCTCACTCGCGAGACCGTACGACGTTTTGGTCCCGGTCCAGGTGCGCCGGCGGGTGGCGACCACCTTGAGCCCGTCCACCTCACTCGCGTCGAGCGGCCGGATCTCGCGCGAGAGCCAGTGACCCCGCGTGTCGAACACCGTCCGCAGCCCCGTCTCGATATGCACCGCCGCATGGCCGCCCCCGTCCAAGCGGGTGACCTCGAAGCCTGCGACCACACGCGGGTGCGTCTGTGCCGGCATCCGGGCAAACTCCGCCACCGCACGGCGCGCGTCTGCCAGCAGCGTTGTATGGGCGGCGCTCCGCAAGGCTCTCGTCCGCTGCAGCAGCGCGCTCGGGTCTGCGCCTTCCGCACCCACGCGCACCGGCTCCTGCCGGATCGCCTGTTCGACGTGCAAAGTCCCGCCGTCTGACGGACCGTCTCCCGGGGCGACGTGCGGATTGCCGATATCCGCTGCCGCAGCGAGGTGGTCCTGACGCCCCGGCAAGACTTCGCCCACCTCAAGGCGGTGCACCTCGGCCTCACTCGGCGCCACCACATGCGTCTGAGGCACCGACGGCGACCAGTCCATCCTCATCGCCCTGCTCGAGCCAGCTGTGCTCGAGCCAGCCGCGTTCTCCCGAACCGGGGGCCCGAAGTGGCGCTCCTGTGCGCTCGTCAGGTCGAATACCGTCCGGCGTGCGCTGTCCACCAGCACGATCCGCTGGTTCGCCCCCTCGCCGATGGCCTCCAAGCGGGCGGTGTGCTCGTCGCCTTGCAGTTCTTTCCCGAAGGTGTCGAGCCGCTGTGCCCTCCTGTTGAGGAAGTCGAGCCGCCAGTAGCCACCTTCCGGCGCGACGAGGGTTCCCTCCACCATGAAGGGCGACTCAGACCTGTGGTAGTCGAAGACGTACCGCTCCAACGACGTGCGGCCGCCTCGCGTAGTCCGGTATCCGAGAGTCAGGCGTCCGTTCTGCAGGTCCTCTGTGAAGCCGGGTTTCTGCACGAACACGACCGCGTCGTTGCGCATCACGGCGACCCGGCCATCGCCCAGCTCGTCTATCTTCCAGCCCTCGGCGGGCCGCTCGACCCGGCCTTCGGCGGCCCCGGGCCACGAATGGAACAACTCCCATACGTCGGTATGCCGGTTGTACCGCAAGGTGAGGTGCCGCGCCGCCTGTATGGAGTCCCGGGTCAGGTGCCGGATCAAGCCGGCGTTGGAGCCGTAGTGGTACTCCTCCTCACTGCCCTCCCGGACGAGCGCGAAGCCGTTGTCCCACCGGCCTGCCCGCCTGAAGTGCCTCGGGACGGGGCTGAAGCGCGCATCCAATCCGCGTAGGTCGGAGAGCAGCCAGGACGTCCCGCCATCCGCGAAGTGCTGTCGGCGTACCCGTGCACGCCACGCCTCCTCTCCGGGTCCGCCGCCCGCCAGCGGAAACTCCTCGAAGCCCAGCCGCGCGTCCATGCCGAACTTGTACCGGGCGATGCCCTCCGGTACGCGCTCCGCAGGAATGCGCACCTCAAGGCCATCCTCCGGGTGCCAGGTGAACTCCGCACCCTCGTGGACGAGGGCATCGTCCCTGTTCACCAGCCGAAGTCCGCTGTCGTCCTCGGTGGCAACGACCCGCAACCGCTCGTACGCGAAGGAGAACTCGAAGCGGCCGGGGCCAGGGGCCAGCGGCAAGCTGCGGTCGACGCCCAGCCCCCGGCGTTCCAGGACGACCGCGCCGTCGTCCCTCCTCACATACGCGTGGGACTCACTGGAGTAGTGCAGCCTTGCCAGGTCGGTCTCTCCCTGCAGCCAGTTCCCGGCGGCGTCGAGGTGGTAGGCGAAGCGGCTGACGTAGTCGACGTCCCAGTACGTGACGGAACGGCGGAACCATCTGCCGCGGACGATGGCGACGGTCTCCCTCATCAGGCGCCCGCTGCGCGCATCGACCATCTTCCGTACCAGGGGCGCGCTTCCTCGGGCGACCGGGACCAGCTTTACCAGTTCTCCGTCCTGGGGCTCGGCCACCCGCCACGTGCGCGACGGCCGCCCCGCCTCGTCGACCACCTGCAGTGCCCCGCCCTGCGCTATCCCTTCGGACCGCAGATACCCCAGTCCCTGCTGCAGTTGTATGTCGCGGTGCATGAGCGTGCCGTGGGCGGTGAAGAAGTACCGGTGGCCGAACGCGGTATCGACGGCGAAAAAACCACCCTCCAGGACCGGCAGCACCTTGTGGAAGCGGACGTCCGCTCCGGAGGGTGCTACGAAGCGGTATTCCAGCAGCCCAACGGTGTCCCGGCGCACCTCCACCTTGAACCCGGCCATGGCGGGCGTGCCATACAGGGGGTGCTGGCGGAAGGTCCAGCGGAGCTGTGCGTCGAACGCCGTACGCAGCCCGGAGCCGAGGTGCGTGGCGTGATAGCCGCCGTCCCCGGGGAGGGGCGCGACGCTGAACTCGCCGAGGGTACGTCTGCCCAACCCCGGGACGCGGCGTTGCAGGCGTGTGAACTGCTGCACGGCCAGGTGTGCTCCGTTCAGCAGCGTGTCGTGGGCCGCACGCCGCTCGGCTTCAAGGACTTCCGGATCCTGCTCTGTCACAGACTCCGGCGCGGACTCCGGTACGGACTCCGGTACGGACTCCGGTACAGACTCCGGTACAGACTCCGGTACAGACTCCGGTACGGACTCCGGCGCGGACTCCGGTACAGACTCCGGTACAGACTCCGGCGTGGACGCGGACTCCCGCACCGGCGATGACATAGGCGATGACACGGGCGATACCGCAGGCATGGGCGGTTCGCCACTCGTCTCGCCCCGCTCGGTGACGCTGACGTCACGGCTTTCCGGTACCGCGACGGCCTCCGGTACCGCGACGGCCTCCGGCGCCGTGGGGGCTCCGTCGACGTGCTCCTGCGGCAGAGCGATGCCTTCGTCAGCGCCTCCACCAGTGCCCTCGCTCTCCCGGTGCGCCTGAGCGTCATGGAAGTCGGGGGCGCCTTCCGGGGTCTGCCTGGTCTCCTCCTCGTTTGGTGTCCGCGATCCGCTCGGCCCGGCCTCGGGCAGCGACTCCTCCGGGAGCTCCGGCTTCTCTTCGATCCGGGCCAGATTCTCCGGGTTTGTGACGTGACGCCGTTGTCTCTCCGTCGCCCGGGCGTAGTACTTGTTCCGCTGCCGGTCGCGCGCCCTGTACCGCCTGAGCTGCTGGCTGTCCAACTTCATGGGCCCGTATTCGGCCTGCAGTACACGCCCATCGTGGGCGTCGGCCACGATCCGTAGATGCGGGCGCTGTTCGGCGTCGGTGCGCGTCAAGACGACCTGGCCGCCGTCCAGTGTCTCCACCCGCAGGCCCTCCAGCGGTGCACCGTTCACGTCGATGAGCTCGGGGGCGGCGTGGCCGCCGGTGGCGTCTGTGCGCAGGAAGGCCAGGTCGTTGCTGCCCAGTTCCTCCAGCTCCCGCCGGCCGAGGCGCAGCTGCACGTCCCGCAGCGCCAGTCGGAAGTCGGAGCCGTAGTGGTAACGCGTTACCACGTTCCGGTTGATGATCTCGACGACGGTGAACACGACCCGAGAGTCGCCCGCCAATTCCTGGGGTACCAGCGTGAGACGGAACTGTTCCAACACGTCGGCCGGCCCGTGCAGCCTGATTTGCGGGTTCTGCGGTCCGGGCCGCTCGACGACCGTCAGATCGCCGAGCGAGGCCTCGCCCTCGCCCCTCCGGCCGCCCTCCAGTCGCGCCGCCCGCCAGTCCGGCACCACATTACTGCGGTCGTCGACCACCTGCAGGACGCCCTCCTGGTCGCCCACGCCGACACGCAGATACCTGTCCCGTTCCAACGGCTCGTCCCGGTAGACCAGTGTGCCGTCGGTGGTGTAGTGACGGCGGATGCCTGTGTGCGGCTCGACGTCTGCGGTGAGAGTGCGCTCTGTGGCGCCCGGGTCAATGACATGGGTCTCGACCGGCACCGTGTGCCGGAACTCCTGCTCTCGGAACTCGGTCGCGATGACCTGTTCCCCGGCGATGGACGCCTCGTCGCCCGACTCCGACTCCGACCATGTGCTCCGCCCGGTCTCCCAGTCCGACTCCGTGTCGGACGACAGATGCGGCGACCGGCCTCGCAGCGTTCCGGTGACAACGTCCCAGCGGGAGCGGTCGAACAACACCTCCCCCGTACCGTCGGAACGCACCACCAGTGACGTCTCGAAGCCGGGTGCCACCGCCAGGTGGGCGCGCTCCAGCACGGTGCCGTCGAGCTTCGCCAGGACGGCGGTGCGCGGATGCGATGCATAGTCGAGCTTCCAGTACCAGCTGGGTAGTTCGGCGTCCTGGGCGTGCACGCCCAGGATCTCCTCCACCAGCCCGTACGCGGGATCGGCCACCACCTGTGTCAACGGCCGCTCATGCTCGGGCAGATGGTCCCAGGCTGTGGGCACCATGGCCACCCGGCCGTCGTCGAGCCGCTCCGCACGCCAGTCCGCCAGCACATCGCCATGCGGCCCGACCATCTGTAGGACGCCCTCCCGGGCACCCGTACCGACACGCAGGTGACCCTCCGGTCCCACCGGTACGTCCCGGTAGGCAAGCGCACCGCCGGGGGTGTAGTGGCGACGGATGTCCGTGCGCGGTTCGAGGATGGTGAATCCGCCCTGCACCTCTTTCGCCAGCATGGCGTCTCGCGCGTCGATCTCCTGCAGCTGGAATCTCCACGTACCCGTACCGTGCAGATCCGGGGTCAGCGGCTGTCCCTGTTCGCCGTACTCCACGACGCGCCGCAGTGAGGCGAGCGATGTCTCTTCGGGGCCGCGGGCCAGCGGGATGTCCTCACGGCGCGGCCGGCCCGCCGTATCGAACCTGTACTCCGCCCTCATCTCGTCAGCCGCGTGGGGTACGGGGAACCACGCCGTCCATCCCTGCGCGTCCCTGGTGTACTCGGCCGGCCTTTCGATACGCAGGCTCCCGGGGTGCACTATCAGCGGCCGCCAGGCTTTGGCCTCCTGCGTCGACGGCACCACGAACATCCGGCCGTCGTCCAGGGTACGTACGGTGAAGTCCCTCAGCTCGTTGCCGGCGGAGTTGAAGACCTGTGCTTGGGGTGCAGGGTCATCGGAGCGCACCACGAGCCGCGGGCTGAAGCGCCCGCCCAGCGGGACCTCCGACGCCAGTACCTGGCTCGGGTCGAAGGCATCGTAGGAGCGGCGGATGCCGCTAGTGCGTTCGGTGATGATGAACGCGCCGTCCGGACTCTGCCTGAGCACGGGATCTTGCCCGTGCCGGCCTGCCTCGTCGACTCGATACCAGGCGACCTCGTCGTCCGGCCCTTCGAGGTCGAAATGCCAGGGCAAATCCTCGCGGTCCCGGTTCAGGACCACCCGCACCGAGCCGGGCACCTCCCAGTTCCCGGTTGCCGCCAGCGGCCAGTGCTGGCGGACCATATCCCCGTTCCCGTCGAATCGGTATTCGAACGCATGCCCCGTCCCTGGTGTACCCAGCGCGGAGTCCACCGGCATCCTCGTGATGAGGGCGTCCCCGTCCCTGGCGAACTCGACCGGTACGTGAATCACCGCTCCATTCGAGTCCATCAACTGCAGCCCGTGCTCCGAGGTGGCCACCTGCAGTTCCTGCCACTCTCCCAGGTGCGGGGCCGTGAGGCGGTAGGCGTGCTCGCTCCCGAAGGGCAGGCGGGCGGCAGTGCCTCGATTGGCGAGCCATCGCGAGAGGCTCGGGCCGTCAAGGCCGGATCCCAGCGTCCGACGCCAGAAAATGATCTCCCCTCCGGCCTCGTTGATGACCGTGAGCTTGCGGCCGGTCACGTATGTTCTCGTATGCGGCCAGTTCGCTCCCTCGCCACCGCCGGCCAGCATGCGCACGGCCGAGCCGTTCTCATGATCGATTACCAGGTACGTGCCGCGGAACCTGCCGCGGCTATCGCGTTCGGCGACGGTCTCCCCCACCACGCCGCCATCCTCGCTGGGGTCGATCACCAGCTTTTCCTTCGGCGCGTCGGACGATGCGGGCGGCAGCAACTCCACCAGACCGTCGTCGCGCTGCACCGCCTGCACGCCCCGCAGCGATTCGCCAGAGGCATCCACTGCACGCGGCGGAGTGCCGTCCGGCTGCCCTCGGCGGAACCGCAGATACCCCAGTCCGTCCCGGCGACCCAGGTCGCCGACCCAGACGTCGCGGATGCCAAGGGTGCTTTCGACGGTGAAGAAGTAGCGGTGGCCAGTCCCCTCATCAATGATGACGAAGGGGTGCTCGGAGCTGAGCGCATGCTCGGTGACGCGTGCCACGTCGAGCTGGGCGGCCCGCGCGGAGTCGCCCGCGAGCTCATACCCATACTCCAGGCCCTCGCCGGGAGAGCGGCTGACGACCAACCTCAGGCCGTGCAACGCCCGCGGCGCGTCGGCGAGCAGGTATTCGCGGGAGGTCCAGCGCAGCCGCCCGTCGAACACCATGCGCAGCTCAGTGTCGACATGCACCGCGGCATACCGGCCGCCATCGAGCGCGGAGACCTTGAAGCCGTCGACCACACGCTCTTCTCCCGGCGTGAGCGCGAATTCCCGGGCGACCTCGACAGCCTGGCTCGCGTCTTCCTCCAGGTGGCGGTAGGCCTCCTGCCGCAGCTGCCTTGCCCCTGCCCAGAGCTCACTTTGGTTCCGGTCGGCGTCGCGCGCGCCCTGCCGGGCGTCTGCGATCAGTTGTTCGGTGCGTACGATGTCCAGCCGCTCTCCGGCGTCGCCGCGCAGTACCCGCTCAAGGGCCTGTGTCTGCTCGTGCCTGACGGCGTCTTGCGCATTGTTCAGCAGGCTCTGCCACTCTCCGAAGTGCTCTTCGTCGGGGTCGATGAACGCGCCCTGTCCCTCGTCGGCCCAGCCTTCTTCGGCTCGCTCCGTGGCCTCCGGCTGCGCCTGGTCCACAAGGTGCGTCTCATCCCTGAGGGCGGGCGCGTCCATCCGGTCGATCCGCCCGAACACCATGGGCATAAAGCCGCCCAGGGCGTGGGTGCGGTCCTCCACCTGGCGCCCGGTCTCCGAGTTGAGCAGCAGCCAGGTCCGCACCCGGTCGTTCGCGGGCACCACAGCCACCCGGCCGGCCTGGAGCCGCATCACCCGCAGATCGGCCAGCGGGGCACCGTCCTCACCGACCAGATGCAAGGCACCTTCATGGTTCCCCACACCGGTACGCAGATAAGCTGCCCGCCCCAGCAGCGACTGATCCACCGGAACGTCCCGGAAGGCCAAGTCACCGCCCTCGGCGTAGTGGCGCCGGATGCCGGTCGCCCTTTCGATCAGGGTGACCCCACTTTCCAGTTCGTCCCCCAGTTGGGCGTCATGCTCCGTCCATCGCGTCTGGAACGCCTCCGCACCCTCGCCGAGGATCCCCGGCTCGTCCGTGGTCTCAGGCCATAGCCTGATCAACTGCAGCTGGGCAAGGTGTGCCTCGGCGTTGCCGCCACCAGTCAACGGCGCAGTCCCACGCAGCAGTTCCGCCTCGTTGTCGAACCGGTACTCCGCCGTCACCCCACGCGGCGCGCCAGGCACCCGGAACTTCGCCGTCAGACCCTCCTCGTCCCAGGTGACCGCCACCGGCCTCTCGGCGCGCCGGGTGCTGGTGTCCACAAGCAGCGCGTCGACGGTCTTTCCGGAGTCTCGACGAGCCAGATCGGCGACTTCAGGAAGATCACGACCTCGCGCCACGATCACCCGGTCGTTTTCCAGCTGCGTAACCCCATAGTGCGCCAACAAGTTGCCCGCGTAGTCGAACACGCTGGGAATGCCATTGAACCCGACGAAGATGTGCAGACCTGCGCGCTCCACATCCCAGATCTCCAAGGCCGTACCGGGGCCGTCGGAGTAGTAGCGGCGGACACGAGTGTGCAGGTCGGTGACCATGAACATACGGTCATGGTCGTAGTTGCGCTCGACGATGTCCTTGCCCAGGTCGCTCGCCAGGAACTCCTCACTCGGCGCCTCGATCTTGAACCGGGTCCTCACATCGGACGGTCCGATCAGTTCATAGCGCCAGCGCGGCAGGCCCTCAGAGCCCGTGGCCGGAAGCCGGTGCAGCGCCACCCGCAACGCGTTGAGTTCCTCCGACGCCGATCCCAGGTCACGCGGCAACGGCCATTCCTGGTAGACCAGCTTCCCACTCCGGTCGAACCGGTACTCCTCCCACGCCGCCTCCGGCGCTTCGGACTCCGGTATCCGCACCGCCAGGACATCCCCGTTCCTGGCGAACTCGGCCCGGCCGGCGAGGGACTGCTCAGTGCCCACCACCTGCAAGCCGCTGTCGGTCGCCACCACCCTGATCGGTGGCTGCCCGTCACTCAGTACGAAGGCATCGCGCCGGCTCCATGCCATGCGCGAGCCGGTTCCCCGGTGAGTGAGCCATCGGGGGGCGGTCTCCCACGGGTAGTCCGGCCGGGACCCGCGCTCGGCACCCAACATCGGGCGGGTGAAGACAGGCACCTCGAGACCGGCGGCCCTGACGACAGCCCTCATCTGTCCGTCTCCCCACCGGCTGACCACACGCATGGTGTTCCTCACCTCCCCTTGGGCATCGAGGTGCTGGAGGGTCTGCGCTATGCGGTCGAACTTCCAGTAGCCACCTGTGAACACACCGCTCAAGTTGCGTGTGCTGATGACCTCCTCCAGCACCTTGCCCGTGCCGGCGTCGACCATCAGGTACTCCAAAGGCGCCTGCGTACGGTCGGTCGGCACCAGCAGCAGCGCACGGCGACCGGGGTCGTACTTCTCCACCTGCAGCGTCTCCAGCTGCCTGCCGAACTCGTCCACCAGGCGAGGCGACCTTCCCGGCGCCTGACGTCCGCCCAACCGCAGATATCCCAGACCGGTCCCCTGCCCCGGGTCGCCTATCCACACATCGCGCATGACCTCACGGCCCGCGTCGTTGTAGTACTTGCGGTGACCGGCCACCAGATCCGTGACCACAAAGGCCTCGCCGGCCTCCGCCTCCCTCTTCGGGATGGCCCGGATGTCGTACTGGGAGACCACCCGGGACTCACCCGAAAGCGCGTACGAGTGGACCTCTGTCCCCTCCGCCTGCCTGCTGCGGGTGACAACCGCCCCCAGCGTGACCCTGCCCTGAGCCGTCCTCGCCAAGGGAATCCCCTCGACGATCCGCCGGCCGCCTGCCGCCTCCAGCTGCGCCGGATCCACAAAGTGCGTCTCGACCCCGGGGACGGGCGTCTCCGTTCGCGCGCCCACGACACGCAGCCCGCTCGCATCGTCTGGCCGCATGGCGGGGTCGTGTGCGCCGATGGTCTCCCTCAGCAGGCGGCCGTCGCGGACATCGACCACCAGTCCCTCCGGCCTCACCGCCCTCGACGTGCCGATCGGTGCCAGCCGCACCTGGCCCGGGCCGAACGCTTCCACGCGCACGCCCGGCACCGGCAGGCCAAGCCGGTTCACCAGCTGCGGTACCGCGTCCTGCGGCTTGCCGAGGTCGACTCGCAGATACCCCAGATTCTGGGACTGCCCCTCGTCACCTACCCGGACATCGCGCAGGGTGAGGGTGCCCTCGGCGTCGAAGACATGCCGGTCGCCCTTGCCCATGTCGGTGATCATGAAGCCAGTGCGGTGCGTCTTCCACAGGCCTCCGCCCGCCTCGATCGTGAACCGGGCCAGCACCGAGTCACCCGTGAGCTCGTAGGAGGTGCGCCTCCCGGAGCGGGTGGCGAGCACCTTGAGCCCGTCAAGCTGCGAGCCCGCGCCGAGCGGATGCAGCTCGCGGGAGATCCAGCCGCCCCGCGCATCGAACACCGTCCGCAGCCCCGTCTGGAGGTGCACTGCGGCATGACCGCCCTCGTCGAGCGCAGTCACCTTGAAGCCATTGAGCACACGCCCGGCCGCCGTGCCAGCAGCTGATGTCTCTGCCGGCGTCCGCGTGAACTCCCGCACGGCCTGCTGTGCGTCCTTCAAGAGTGTGCGGTGGGCGATGTTCCGCAGTGCCCTCGCCCGCTGCAGCAGCACCTGCGGATCCTGACCCGCCTGCGCGGCCTCGCGTGCCTCCTGGATCACCCACTTGGCACGCGTCAGGGTCTCGCGGACCGGCATCTGCTGGGCGGGGTGCACCTCGATCCGCTTGAAGAGCCTGGAGACCGTGACCCGGCCATTGGCCTCCACGTGTACCTGCCACGAATCCCGGCTGACGACGCGGCCGTTCTTGTCGACACGGACGGCCTTGCCTTCGACGTGGTCGATCTGCCAGTACCTGCCCGTGAACTCACCCCGCCCGTTGCGCACGGGAACGGTCTCGTGCAGCACGCCCCCGGTAGCGGCATCCACCTCGACCCGCTTCAGCGGCGGCAGCCCCGAGTTGGCGTCGGGTACCAGCGCGAGGCGGCCCTCTCCGGCCTCCGCCACACGCAAGTCGCCTTGCGCATCGGCCGGCTTCGGAAGTCTGCCCGGTGTCTCCGCGTCATAGCGCAGGTATCCCAGCTCGCGTCGGCTCACGGGGACGTCCCGCAGGATGCGGGTGCCCTCATGGCCGAGGTGCAGACGCACGCCAGTGCGCTCATCGATGATCATGGCGGCGGATGTGCCCCGCTCACCGGCTACAGCGGTGAAGCGCTTGGTGGCCACAGCTGGGCCAGTGAGCCCGTATATCCGGCGGCTTACGGCGCTGTTGCGCGTCCGGAAGACAGTGACGGTCAGCCGCAGCCCCGCCATCTCCTCAGGCACCTCGCTCAAGAAGCGCTCCGCGTAGAGCAAGTGGCCGTTCCGGTTGAACTTGAACAGCAGACCACTGCCGTTGTCGACGACGGACACACTCCCCAGCGCCCGCTCGGAAGTGATCGTGAAGCCTTCAACGACCCGACCTTCCGTCGCCTCCCACGCCTTATGAGAGGCGGCCTCCCCCAGATACTCCTGCACCGCCGCCGTCGCCTTTTTCTCCAGCCCGTCGTAAAACTCCTGCCGCAGCTCCCTGATCTCGGTGTGCAGTTCATCCAGGGGCAGGCCGAGCTCGCGCGCAGCGTCCGCCGTGAGTGCGATGCGGTTCTCCAGCTCCGCGAAGCTCAACGACTCCCCGGGCTCCGGGACCAGCAGGCGGGCCATCGCCACTGCGGAATCAGGGAAGTCGATCCGCCCGAAGTGCGCCCCGGTGATCCCCGAGGTGCTCGGTGCCGGCCTCGCGGGCGAGAGCGCATTCCACTCGCGCACCAGCGCCTCGTCCAGGTCATCGGCGGCCAGCGAGATCCTGTCCTCGGACTCCGGTGTGCGCCCCGCTTGCCCCTCGTGCCCCGCCCGCCCCTCGTGCGGAGCATCCAAGACGGCCGAAGCCTCTTCCCGGTGAGCCAGCCGCGCGTCGGCGCCGAAGACGTACCGCACGCCGGTCCGCCGGTCGGTGAGGGAGAATCCACCCGGCAGCCGCTCGGTCAGCTCGCCCTCCAAGTGCCCGAACTCGTAGTACGTTTCGGCCCACGTGAGGTTGCGTGGGAACACCAGTCTGTCGGCCCGCAGGGTCCCTTCCTCATCGCGCACGAAGTGCACCTGCAGCTCGGCCGGCAGTTGCTCGATCCCCTCGCCGCGCAGCGACAGCTCCATGCGCTGCACAAGGCCGTCGCGGCCGTACCGCCATATGTCCGTGGCACCGTCCGCCGCGCCGTCTGCGGCCTTGGCCGTGACCACCACATCCCCGTGCGCCGCCAAGGTGGCCTCGTATGTGTCCCTCACTTCGCCGTCCGGGCCGACGACCAGCGGCCGTCCTTCCCCTTGGAGGTCCAGCCGCAGGAAGTGTTCCGTCCCCGGCAGCGCCACGCGCTCCTCGCGCATCGCCGTGGCCGCCGCCCGCGCGGCATCGTCCATCCACGGCAAGTCCCACCGGTGGCGGCCGAAGCCGACGCTGTCGGAGAGCACCTTCCCCTCTCCGTCCCGCAGCCGCCAGAGCTGGTCCTGCTGCGACCATTGGACGCGGGCCGTGCGGACGGTGCCCGTCTCGTCCAGCAGTTCGCGGCCCCCGGTGTCGACCAGTACGGCCTTGGGCTCGGCAGAGGTGGTGAAGTCGATCCTCGCGTAGCCGCTGAGGCCGCCGTGCTCGTCGAAGAGCGGGATGGTCTCCTCCACCAGCCGCCTGTCCTGGACGTCGATCACGGTCCGCATCAGCGGCACCCGAGAGCCCTCCGCGGGCGTCATTGCGGCCAGACCCTCGTCGGTCCTCAGCATCTCCGCCCGCCAGTCCTGCCGCATCCGGCCGGCCACAGTGGCCACCATCATGCGCCCGGAGCCGACCCGCAGAAGGTGCTCCCCCTCCAGCGGAATGTCCCGCAGGAGCAGGGCGCCGCCGGGAGCGTGGATGTGCCGGATGCCGGTGCGGATTTCGGTGACGGTGAAGAAGTTCCGCATGTGTGGGGCCATCGGCCCCTCGACCGAGCCGATGCGGAAGGCCTCCTTGAGGTGGTCAGGACCGGCCAGTGCCAGCTCCCGGCCCTGCGGCAGGTGCTGCACGATCGCCCGCAGCGAGCCCAGCTTCTGCTCCCCGCGGCTGCCGCCGAGCGGCAGATCCTCGTAAAGCAGGTGGCCGTCCTCGCTGAACCGGTACTCTGCCACGGCCCCGTCCGGCGCACCGGGCACACGCACGCGCACCGTGAGACCGTCCGCGTTGGTGACGAACTCGGCGGTCAGGTCGACGACCTTGCCTTCCCTGTCCACCAGACGCAGCCCGGGGCTCAGGGCAGGCGCGTCGATCCGCACGGCTCGCATGCCCTCGGGGAACCGCACCCCGAAGGCGAACCGGTCGTGACCGGGGCGGGAGGTGCCCGGGGCTCCCATAGCCGGGCGCCGGAAGAGTTCCTTGCCGGTGCGCTCCTCCTTCAGGTGGAGGCCGCCGTCGGGCAGCCTGGTCACCTGCAGTTTCGGCATCTTCCGCTTCAGGGGGGTCCCGGTGAAGCCGAGGCGCTCGGCCACATTGAACTTCGCGGGGTCGTTGTGGTCGTCCGTGATCCGCTCGAAGCGGGTCATCCTGCCCTGCGCGTCGCGTGCCGGGGCGAACTCGCCCGGCAGGCGTCCGGTGCCGTGAGTGATCCGCGCGTAGCCGGTGAGCACACCCTGCCTGTTGTGCAGCGGGACGGTCTCCCGCAGCACGAATCCGGTGCGCGTGTCGATCTCCAGCCGCTCCATCGGCGCCGCCGAGTCGGCGGTCGGCATCAGCGCGAGGCGGAAGTCGTCCTCCCAGAGCATCTGCTCCACCCGCCAGTCCGTGCGGAGTTGGCCTCTCGCATC
>JAFAUH010000125.1 GCA_019243445.1 Streptomycetaceae bacterium
ACATCGCCGAAGGCGCGGCCCTCGAGACGCACATAGGCCCACTTGCGGTCGTCCAGCCAGGCCACGTAGTCAGAAGGGCCGATGTGGACGTTCTTGGCGCCCAGCTCGCGGTCGCGGATCTGGGAGGTGACGGCCTGCGTCTTGGAGATCTTCTTGGACTCCAGGCGCTCACGTTCGAGCATGTTCTTGAAGTCCATGTTGCCGCCGACGTTCAGCTGCATGGTGCGGTCGAGAACGACGCCGCGGTCCTCGAAGAGCTTGGCCAGCACGCGGTGCGTGATGGTGGCGCCAACCTGGGACTTGATGTCGTCGCCGACGATCGGCACGCCCGCCTCGGTGAACTTGTCCGCCCACTCCTTGGTACCGGCGATGAAGACCGGCAGCGCATTGACGAACGCGACCTTCGCGTCGATGGCGCACTGGGCGTAGAACTTGGCTGCATCCTCGGAGCCCACCGGCAGGTAGCAGACGAGAACGTCGACCTGCTTGTCCTTGAGGACCTGGACCACGTCGACCGGATCGGCGTCCGACTCCTCGATGGTTTCCCGGTAGTACTTGCCGAGACCGTCGAGAGTGTGGCCCCGCTGGACGGTGACGCCTGTCGGCGGCACATCACAGATCTTGATGGTGTTGTTCTCGCTGGCCCCGATGGCGTCCGCAAGGTCGTGACCGACCTTCTTCGCGTCGACATCGAAGGCGGCCACGAACTCGATGTCATGCACGTGGTAGTCGCCAAACTGCACGTGCATCAGACCGGGCACGCGGCTGTCGGGGTCGGCGTCCTTGTAGTACTCGACGCCCTGCACCAACGACGCGGCGCAGTTGCCCACGCCAACAATGGCTACGCGAACCGAACCCATTCCGGTTGCTCCCTGTGTACTCGGTTACTCGATGAGGCCCAACGGGGGTGCGAGGCCTCAGTAGGTTGTGTCGGTCGGATCGGTATTGTCGCGACCTTGGTCGGCGTGGAGGCCCTTGGCACGGCCTCGGCCAGCCCGCTCCATCTCGATCAGCTCATTCAGCCAGCGGACCTCGCGCTCCACCGACTCCATGCCGTGCCGTTGCAGCTCAAGGGTGTAGTTGTCGAGCCGCTCGCGGGTGCGTGCCAGCGAGGCGCGCATCTTCTCGAGGCGCTCCTCCAAGCGGCTGCGGCGGCCTTCGAGAACACGCATTCGCACGTCACGCTCAGTGTGGCTGAAGAACGCGAAACGAACACCGAATTGCTCGTCTTCCCAGGCGTCGGGACCGGAATGGGTGAGCAACTCCTCGAAGTGCTCCTTGCCGGCAGCTGTCAGCCGGTAGACGATCTTTGCCCGGCGGCCGGCGAGTGCTGCAGCGGCAAGAGGCTCCTCAGGGGAGTGCTCCTCTGCCAGCCATCCCTGACTGACCAGGGCCTTGAGGCACGGATAGAGGCTGCCGTAGCTGAAGGCGCGGAAGACGCCGAGCGAGGTGTTGAGCCGCTTGCGTAGCTCGTAGCCGTGCATGGGCGACTCACGGAGCAGACCGAGGATCGCGAACTCGAGCACGCCGGAGCGCCTGCTCATCATCGCCTCCTCAGCTGTTGTCTACCCTCGACTGCCCTGTTTATGTTGTGTACTTCTGTCACTCCGATGTATCGGTTCGATACATCGTGACGATAGAACGATGGAGAGGATCTGGCAAGGCTGTGAACGGTGAACGGTGAACGTGTCACCTTCGGCGTTACCTTCGGCGTCGCCTTCTGCGTCACCATCAGCCGATGCTTCACAGGATCGAGCGATTTCAACTGTCCGGAATGGCATAGAAGTTTGAGAAAGCTCATCCTTTGACGGTGCGTACTCTGTTCGCCATGCAGACCATCGAGGTCCTCGGGAACCGTGCGGCGTCAGGGGACGTCATGGTCCCGGGTGCCATGTGGCCCGGCGGGGCCACAATTCGGGAGGTCCGGATGTCCATCACCGCCTTCAGGCGGAGCCGCCTGTCCGAGGAGTATTTGGAAGCATGAGCGAGCACCGCCGAAAGCCGCCGCAGTCGAAGGGTGGCGGGCGCGCCGCTGCTCGGCGCGGAGTGCCCCCCTCCAATCCAGGAGGACGAGCGGCCCCGTCCCGGGGTGAGGCTGGCGGATATGCAAGTCCGACCTCATACGGGACTGGAACGGCCGGCCCGGCGGCCGGCCCCGGAAGCCGCGGCGAGGCGGTGCCGGGGCGTCCGTACGGAGGACGCGCGGAGGCACGGCGGGCAGCGAAAGCGAGCGGAAGGCGCCATATGGCAGGCGCCGCGGGTGGTGCTGAAGGCGGCGGGCGCCGCAGGGCCGGCGGCCGCTCAGGCACGGGAGCCGGGGCGGGTGGGGTACGCGGGGCAGCCAGGGCAGGCGGTTCCCGACCGAAGCGTTTCATCGACTATCCGCGTTGGGGCAAGCAGGGCTGGCGCCGCTGGATGCCTTCCTGGAAGCAACTCGCGGGGATCTGTGTGGCGTTTGTCGGCACCTTCATGGGTCTGGTCGGCATCGCGTACGCCATGGTCGCCGTCCCCGACCCGAATGCGGCCGCGCAGACGCAGAAGAACGTCTATTACTGGGCCGATGGCAGCCGCATGGTGGTCTCCGGTGGGGGCGACCTCAACCGTCAGGTCGTCCCCTTGTCGCAAATCCCGCAATCCATGCAGAACGCGGTGATTTCAGCGGAAAACGCCTCCTTCTACACCGATTCGGGCGTCGACCCGCAGGGTATTGCCCGGGCGATCCTGAAGATGGCCGAGGGCGGTGAGACTCAGAGCGGCTCAACCATCACCCAGCAATACGTGAAGAACACGTACCTGGACCAGAGTCAGACCATCACCCGTAAGTTCAAGGAACTGCTCATTTCGGTGAAGGTCGGCGCGACTCAGAGCAAGCAGAAGATCCTCGCCGGCTACCTCAACACCGCCTACTACGGCCGCGGCGCCTATGGCATCCAAGCTGCCGCACAGGCGTACTACGGGGTCAATGCCCAGAACTTGAAACCAGACCAATCCGCCTTTCTCGCCGCCCTCATCAATGGTCCGAACATCTACGACCCAGCAGGTGGCGTGGGGCCGGGCGCGACCGCGAGCGAGAACCTCGCGCGTGGCACCGCTCGCTGGTCCTGGATCCTCGACCGTGAGGTGGCCACGGGCCATATGCCGCAGGCCGAGCGGAGCCAGTACCAGACCTTCCCGATGCCCCAGCCGCCGAAGCCATCCGAGGATCAGGGCGGGCAGATCGGCTATCTGGTGAACCTCGCCGACAACTACGTCATCGCCAACGCCGGCATCTCCAAGGAGAAGCTGGACAAGGGCGGTTATTCGATCTACACGACCTTCGTCAGGAAAGACGTGGACGCTATGCAGAAGGCCGTGCAGACCGTCTCCAAGGCAAGCATCAACCCCACACTCCGTCCGAATACTGACAAATATGTTCAGTTCGGTGGTGCATCGGTCAAACCGGGTGACGGTGCGATCGTGGCGATCTACGGTGGTGAGGACTACCTCAAACACTTCACCGACAATGCTGACTACACCGGCGCCCAGGTCGGATCGACCTTCAAACCGTTCGTCCTCGCTGCCGCGATGCGCGATGGTGTGCACAACCCACAGGGCGGGCGCACCCAGGTGTCGCCGGACAGTGTGTATCCCGGCCTCAACAACTGGAAGGTGCTCAACTACGACGGATCTGTGTGGCAGGACAGCCACGGGAACCAGTGGTTGCAGAAGAACGACAACAACGACAACTTCAAGGCCATCACCTTGAAGAACGCGATGGAGCAGTCTGTCAACTCCACCTACGTTCAGCTTGGCATGGACGTAGGGCTCGACAAGGTCAAGCAGGCTGCGCTTGACGCCGGGATCGACGAGAGCAGCTTCGCCGATACCGCCGTGCCCTCGTTCTCGATCGGTACCTCGGCGCCGAGCGCCATCCGCATGGCCAACGCCTATGGCACCTTCGCCAACCATGGCACGGCGGTCGATCCGTACTCGGTCACCAAGGTAGTGCAGAGCGATAACGGCGACGTGGTCTTCCAGCACCAGACGCAGCCGAAGGCGCTCTTCGACCCGGCGGTCGCAGACAATGTGACCGGCGTGCTGCAGGGCGTCGTTCAGGACGGCACGGGCACCTACGCCAAGAACCTTGGCCGTCCGGCGGCCGGCAAGACCGGTACCACGGACAGCAATAAGTCCGCGTGGTTCACCGGATACACCCCGCAGCTGTCCACTTCGATCGGGATGTACCGGATGGACGACCAGTCCAAGAATCCGCAGTTCCTGCCGATGTATGGCGTCGGCGGCATGCAGAAGGTCTTCGGTGCGTCGTTCCCGACCGAGATCTGGACCACCTACATGAAGGCGGCGCTGACCGGGCAGCCCTCCGAGCCCTTCGCACAGGCGCCCAGCATTGGGCAGAAGGTCAACGGGCCTGATGTCGGCCCCTCGCCGAGCGCATCGGCCGCTCCATCGGCGGCGCCGGGCTCCTCGTCCTCGGCGATCCCGACGGCGCCGTCGACCGGTCCTTCGCCGGCGCCGACCAACCCTTGCGGCTTCTTCGGCTGCAACAACGGCGATGGCACCGGCGGGGGTACGGGAGGCAGTACGGCCACCCCGACATCCGGTACTTCTTCCAGTGGCGGAACCAGTGGCGGAACCAGCGGCGGAACCAGAGGCGGCGGCAACGGCGGAGGCGGCGGCCTCCTCGGCGGTATGGGCTGACCCATGGGTATCGTCACCTTGTACGGTCGCGTCTCAGCCGTGTACGGCAGACTGACCCGCATGACGACCGTGCGTGAGAACGACGAGGGCGCAGCCGCAGTGCAGCGGGCTTTCGTCCCGGCCACCGAGGCCTTCGTCCTGCCCACCGTAGAGGACCCGGTCGCCGCGGCGGGCAGTGAGCTGATTGGCGGACAGGCCGGGCGACGCCTTGGGCTCGGCCGTGGCGGCTGGTGGAACCCGTTCAGGGTGATCGGGCTCGTCGTCATCGGGATGTTCGCACTCGGCATGGTGCAGAAGCTGTCCTGTTACGAGACCGGGTGGTTCTACGGTGCCAACGCTCAGTATGTACACGCCTGTTACTCCGACATCCCCCACCTGTTCTATGCGCGTGGCTTTTCGACCGGTCTGCTCCCGTATTTCAACCGTGTCCCGGACGCTGTCTCCGGCGGTATGAGCTACCTCGAATACCCGGTGCTGACCGGTCTGTTCATGGAGGTCGCTTCCTGGCTCACACCGCACGGCAGTGACCTTGTGCACCGCGAGCAGTTCTACTGGCTGGTCAACGCCGGGATGTTGCTGGTGTGCGCGGTTGTCACAGCCGTCGCGGCCGCCCGCACCCACCGGCGCCGCCCGTGGGACGCGCTGCTCGTCGCGCTCGCACCTGCCTTCGCGCTCACCGCGACCATCAACTGGGACCTGCTCGCTGTCGCCCTCACTGCCGTCGGCATGCTGATGTGGGCGCGTAGCCGCCCCGTGGCGGCCGGCGTGCTGATCGGACTCGCGACCGCCGCCAAACTTTACCCCGCACTACTGCTGGGACCGCTGTTGCTGCTGTGCCTACGGGCCGGGCGGATGCGTCCGTATTGGAAGGCGCTGGGTGCAGCTGCGGGCGCGTGGCTCGTGGTCAACCTCCCAGTGATGGCCTTCGCCTGGAACGGCTGGGAGAAGTTCTACACCTACAGCCAGTCACGCGGTATCGACTTCGGCTCGCTGTGGCTGATGATCTCCCAGGAGACTGGCAGCCCGATGAGTGCCGCCAACTCCTATGCTGTCGTGCTGATGCTGCTGCTGTGCGCGGGCATCGCGGCGCTGATCCTTTACGCCCCGAGACGGCCTCGTTTCGTCCAGGTCGCGTTCCTCATGATCGCCGCGTTCGTCCTCACCAACAAGGTCTACTCACCGCAGTACGTGCTGTGGTTGATCCCGCTCGCTGCGTTGGCCAGGCCGCGCTGGCGTGACTTCTTGGTGTGGCAGGTGTGCGAGGTGATGTATTTCCTCGGCATCTGGGAGTACCTGGCCTATACCACCGGCGGTAACAACAAGGGCCTGCCGCAGGGCGGGTACGACATCGCGATCGCGTTGCACCTTGTGGGTACGGTCTTTCTGTGCGTGATGGTGGCACGTGACGCACTCTTCCCGGAGTGTGACCCGGTCCGCTGGGACGGTTCGGACGATCCATCGGGTGGCCCGCTCGACGGCGTAGCCGACAGGTTCGTCCTCGGCCGATCAGCGCACGCACAGACGGCACCGCGCCCGTCTTGAGGAGGCAGGGTCAGCGGTCGACGATGCGGTCGAACTGGGTGGTCGTGTGCCGCAGGTGTGCAACCAACTCATCGCCGACCGAGGGCGGTGCCACCTCGGCCGGCAGGAAGAGGATCGACACCTGCATGTGCGGCGGCTCTGCGAACCAGCGTTGCTTGCCCGCCCACATGAACGGCGACAAATTGCGGTTGACAGTGGCGAGACCGGCACGTGCGACGCCCTTCGCTCTCGGCATCACCCCGTGCACCGCCTTCGGCGCCTCCAGGCCCACCCCGTGCGACGTACCGCCCCCGACCACCACCAAGTGGCCGTCGCCGACGGTTTTCTGCTGCCAATAGCCGAAGCGGTCGCCCTTGGCTACGCGCGTGACGTCGAGCACCGCGCCGCGGTATTCGGTTGCCTCATGATCGCCGAGCCACAGCCGGGTGCCGATACGTGGGCGGAAGCGGGTCTGCGGGAACTGCTGCTGCAACTGGGCGAGTTCGTTCGCTTTCAGATGGCTGGCGAACATCGTGTGCAGCGGCAGTC
>JAFAUH010000203.1 GCA_019243445.1 Streptomycetaceae bacterium
TACCCTGCCGTTGCCGGGCACCTCGTGGCAGCTGCGCTTCGAGACAGCCTCCGGGCTGGACGGCCCGATCCGTGTGGCCCGCCCGGACGGCACGCCGGTCGCTGCATACGAGCACGGGGTGGACATCGTGCGGAAGACGCCGAGCCAGCTGACCGTGCGGGTGCAGGTGCCGGACGCGAACGGCGCCCGCACCCGCACCACCACCTGGCTCCTGAGCCTCGACAGCATGGTCCGCGAGACGCCCCCGGCCGGGGAGAACGCCGGTGGCCTGCCGGACCTGACACTGCGCGAGCACATCGGCCCCCGCAGGCAGGTCGCCGAGGAACTGTTGATAGACCTTCGGGCGGCGGATCGTGAACCGTCTCGGGCGCTGGACTTGCTGAACGTGCGGACGGTCGATCCCGGTGAGACATGGGCGTCTGCGTCACGCACCGCATCATTGCCACCGGTGGTCAGGCGCAGGATTTTCGGCCCTGCGGACGATCTGTACGAGTCGGCCTCAGTCCGTTGCAACAGCGATCGGGCCCTGCTGGAGAGGCTTGCAGGAGGCAGGACCGACGATCCCGTCCACCCCGCCACGGGGAAATTGGTGAACCACTTCGATGATCCGTCGTGGAGTGGCTTCTTCGCAGGGTCGTATTACCACAATGGGGGGCCCTATGAGGGGTCTTATTACGGGGAGCCCAGCTACGGGGGAGCCCACTATGGGGACTCCGGCTATGGAGGCTCCGGCTATGGGCAGCCCAGCTATGGGGAGTCCTCTGCGTGGGGCAGTTACTTTCCGCCGTCGGATTATTATCGCGATCATTACCAGGAGCCCCAGCGCAACTCACCCGTGCCAGATTCGTCGGATCCGTCAGATGAGGAGGAGTTGAGGCGGAAGTGGGGAGTGCCCGACCTCGAGGAGGAGAGTGCCTCCTCGCCGCAGCGCTCCCCCGAGAGACCAGCCTCGCCGGAAGTGAGTCAGTCCTCGTCTGAGAGGTATTGGGGGTATGGGTATCGCGGGACGTATTGGAAGTCGCCCTCTCGATATGAGCCGTCGCTTCCTCGGCGTGAGCCGTCGCCCCCTCGGCGTGAGCAGTCGCCTCCTCGGTATGAGCCGTCGCCTCCTCGGTATCCGATATCACCCACCCGGTTCTCGATACCGCCTCCCCCGCGCCCGCCATCGCCCCGTTGGCACCAGCCGTCGCCCCCTCGGAAGAGTTCGTCGTCGGACAGTAGTTGGTCCTGGCGTCAGGACTCGCCCATATTCCCCTCACTACCGCGACAGTCGAATAGTGCCTGGAAGAAGGCCAAGAAGTACGGGGGGAAGATCAAAAAGTACTGGCGGTGCTTTACCTCCTGATCGTGTGGGCAGTCGGCCGCTCATGGAGCTGGACATGGCGGCACTGCGAGGCGAAGTGAGTTGCCTGGAGCCCCCGGATGGCACGGAAGCTCTTGGGCTTCTCCTCCGAGCTTCAGGTAATTCACTGCCGAGTAGTTGACCTCTCCGTGGCCGCGCGCAGCGCGGCCCGCAGATGGCCGCCGCAGGCGCGCAGCAGCGTCGCCGCAGTCGGACCGTCGACGTCGCCGAGGAGGACGAGGATCGCATTCTTCACCTCGCCGCCGGTTGCCGTGAGCGCGGCCTCGATCTTGTCATCAGGCGCGTCGGTGGCGAGCGCGAGGATGCGGCGTGAGCGGGCACGCAACTTCTCGTTGGAGGCGCGCACGTCGACCATGAGGTTCCCGTAGGTCTTGCCGAGCCGGATCATGGTGATCGTCGAGATCATGTTGAGCACCAACTTCTGTGCGGTGCCGGCCTTCAACCGGGTCGAGCCGGTGAGCAGTTCGGGGCCGGTGACGATCTCGATGGGGAAGTCGGCGGCAGCGGCGAGCGGGGATCCCGCGTTGCAGGACAGGCCGATGGTGAGCGTGCCGCGGTACCGGGCGTGCTCGACGGCGCCGACGGCGTACGGGGTGCGCCCCGAGGCCGAGATGCCGACCACGGTGTCATCATCCGTGAGCTGCAGGGCGTCCAAGTCCTGGGCCGCCAACTCCTTGCTGTCCTCGGCGCCTTCGACGGCCTCCGTCATCGCCTGCGCGCCGCCCGCGAGCAGGCCGACCACTTCTCCGGGCGCGGTGGCGAAAGTGGGCGGGCATTCGCTGGCGTCGAGCACGCCAAGCCGTCCCGCGGTGCCCGCTCCCGCGTAGACGAGGCGCCCGCCGCGGGCCATGCGCTGTGCGGTGGCGTCGATGGCCGCGGCGATCGAAGGCAGCTGGGCGGCGACGGCGGAGGGCACGGTCGCGTCCTCGCCGTTCATAATGCGGGCGATCTCGAAGGTGGGGAGCTGGTCGATATCGGCGAGTTCGGCACGGAAGGCCTCGGTGGTGAGCGTTTCGAGCTCGCGGCGCAGCTGTCCGTAGCGGGGGGAGGAATTAGCGGAGGCGGAGGACATAAAGCCATGGTTCCTCACTGCTTGCGCGGTACGTGGTACGTGGTACGTGGTACGTGGTGCGTGGTGCGTGGTGCGAAGTGTTTGACGTGCGAGGTGACCGGCGTGATCGGCGGCTGCGACCGTCAAGGGGCCAAGAGAGGAGAATGACGGCCAGGAGGAGAATGAGCAGTATGGATCTGGATCCGGAGCCCGCGCTGCATGCCGCCCGTGCACGCGTCCTCGCTGATCTGGCAGCCTGCGACGTGAATGACGCCGCGGTGGCCTCGCTCGTCGAGGACGCGGTGGTGCATCGGCGGTGGTGGGTGGGGCAGTGGCCGGAGGGGACGGAGTACGTCGCCGGGCTGATCGCCCAGGACGTCCAAGACGCCCTGCTGGAACGGCACGGCCGGTGGCCGCTCTGCCCGGCCTGCACGGGGTCCGGCGACCCGCACGCCCTTGACGTCGAGCCGGATCTCGGCCCGGATCCACACTGGGTGTGCGGCAAGCAAGGCGCAGTCGTCGCGCCACTCGGCGCGCTCGACGGGGCGGTGTAGCGATGGTTGTTTATATTGATCCGCCGACCTGGCCGGGACATGGGCAGTTGTGGTCGCACCTGATCAGCGATGTCTCGTATGAGGAGTTGCATGGGTTCGCGGCAGGGCTCGGCGTGCCGCTCCGCGCATTCGAACGTGACCACTACGACCTGCCGGAGGCGCGATACGCGGACGCGGTTCGCCTTGGCGCGGTGGAGGTCAGCAGCCGCGAGCTCTTGGCGATCCTGACGCGAGCGGGGCTGCGACGGCGCAGGAACGCTATGCGCTGAGCAGATCGAGTTCGGTGGCGAGATTACGGCGGGCGGTGTGCTCCCAGTGCTGTTCGCCGTAGGGGGTGTGGAAGATCCGCTGCAAGGCGAGGAGTTGACGCAAGATCTCGGCGCGGCCGGTGCGGAAGGCGTTCTCGGGCACGAATGCGTACTCCTCGCGTACGGCCGCCGCGTACTCGGCGTACTCCTGCGGTGATCCGGCGAGCACGGCGAGATCGGCGTCGCACAGTACCTCGCCGCCCCGGTCTCCGGGCGCCGGGTCGTGGTCGGCGGTGAGCCGCACCAGCCGTGCGACCTCGGCGACGAGTGCCTCGTCCACCCCGGCCTCGGTGAGCGCACGCTCGGCGAGGCCGGCGCTGCGTTCCTCGTTCTCCGAGCGGTCCGGGCGGTAGACGGCGTCGTGGAACCAGGCGGCGAACAGTACCGCGTCGGGGTGGTCGGCGTAGGTGGCGAGCTGTTGGGCGCGGTCGAGGACGGCCAGCAGATGCTCGGTGGTGTGATAGCGGCGATGCGGTTCGGCCCAGCGGGTGAGCAGATTCTCGCCGTACGCGACCGGATCTGGGCTACTCGGCGACTGGTTGCGGCGCAGCAGGTCCGTCCAGCGGTCGAGCAGGGCGTCGTGGGCGGGATGGCGGGGCGTTGACGTCGCGGGCATGGTCGCCATTGTGCGACACGGCCTGACGTAGACCTGTGGGAGTACGCGGAGGTCCGCGGGTGGTAGTAGCGGGTTTTCCCGTTGATCATCCTGGTGGTCGATGTGGGCCAAGCGAGTGAAAACCTACTGTGGAAGCATGACAGCAGCTACCCTTACCCCGATTCGCGGATCCACCGCCATCGGTCCGCCGCCCACCGTCGATCGCAAGCATTCCCGCCACCTGATCGGCAGCACGCTGCGCGCCATCGGAGTCTTCGCCGACACTGCCTTCCGCGTCGTCGTCCTCGGCATCGACGGCACCCAGCAACCTGATCTTCCCCGCCTGCGCGACATACGCCGCTGAGCTTCACCTGGTTGCCTCTGGTTGCCGCCAGGTAGGGTCACCGGGGGACGAACGGTGTCGGAAAGTCAGAAAGGCTGACTTGGTGACGATGGGGACAGCCGTGCGCGGGAGCGCAGACCATGGCACATCGACGCTGCGGGCAGCTCTTGCGGCCACCCCCAGACGGCCGCTCCTCCTCGCCACCGCCCTGCTCACCCTCTCCCTGATCGCGTATGCGACGCTCTGCCTCGCCATGCGCTTCGAGATGGCGGACGCCGTCGTCTACCGGGCCGAGGGCGCTGCCGCGGCCAGCGGTCACGGCCTGTACGACTTGCGCGTCACCAAGTGGAACCTGCCGGCGACTTATCCGCCGTTCGCAGCGATACTGTTCATGCCCACCTCATGGCTGCCGATGGACATGCTGCGCCTCACTGTCACCGAGGTCAACGTTGTCCTGCTCGCCGTCTTCGCCCATCTGTCGTTCCGCTTCACCGGATGGCCGCGCCGCGCCGAACTGCGCCCTGTCGCGATCATGGTGGCGGTCGCGACAGGTATATGGATCGAACCCGTCTTCCAGACCCTGGTCTTCGGGCAGGTCAACATCGCGCTCGCCTGCCTCGTCCTGTGGGATCTGTCCCGGCCGGACGGGGCCCGCGGCAAGGGCATCGCGATCGGCATCGCCGCCGGCATCAAGCTCACCCCAGCGCTGTTCACCGTCTATCTGCTGCTTTCCGGCCGTATCCGGGCCGCCGCGGTATCCGTGGCCTCGTTCGCCGGGACTGTCCTCATCGGCTGGCTCGTCCTGCCTGCCGCCACCGGTCAGTACTTCACGCGCATGATGTTCGACACTGCGCGGGTCGGAAAGACCTGGCTCGTTGACAACCAGTCGCTGCAGGGCGTCGTCGACCGCTTTCTGCACACTCCGACGGCGGGACTGGGCTGGATGATCCCTGCCGCCCTTGTCGCCGCAGGCGGACTCGCCGTTGCCGTCTTCGCTTCCCGGCGCGGCCTCGAAACGTGGGGTGTGCTCTCCGCCGCGGTGACTGCGCTGCTCATCTCGCCGATCAGCTGGTCCCACCACTGGGTCTGGTGCGTGCCGCTGATCACCCTGCTCGCCGCCGAGGCCCGGCGAATCACCTGGCGGCGAGCGGCAGTCGCCGCAGTGATCGTCGGCTTCACCGCACGCACCATGTGGATCGTTCACCAAAAGGGCGATCTCACCCTCCACCTGCCTTGGTGGCGGCAACTGCTCGCCTCGCCGTATCCGTTGATGGGCCTGGCTTTCCTCGCCGTCACCGCCGTTCGCGTACGACGCCGGGCACTTCCCACCTGCAGCGCCTAGCGCCTTGGGTCTTGATCCCTCAGAGCTCGTCGAGCTCGTCGCCCGCCAGCAGATCGTCCGCGTCGACAATCCGGTAGGTGTATCCCTGCTCGGCGAGGAAGCGCTGCCGGTGTGCCGCGAAGTCCTGGTCGATCGTGTCGCGGGCGACCACCGAGTAGAAGTGCGCCTCATGGCCGTCCGCCTTGGGACGCAGCACCCGCCCGAGCCGCTGCGCCTCTTCCTGCCGAGAGCCGAACGTCCCCGACACCTGGATCGCGACCGTCGCCTCCGGAAGGTCGATCGAGAAGTTCGCCACCTTCGAGACCACCAGCACGCTGATCTCCCCGGCCCGGAAGGCGTTGAAGAGCTTTTCACGCTGCGCATTGGTTGTCTCGCCCTTGATCACCGGGGCGTCGAGGTGCTCGCCGAGCTCATCGAGCTGGTCGATGTACTGGCCGATCACGAGAGTCTGATCACCCCGGTGCCGGGCTACCAGCGCCTCGGTCACCCGGCGCTTGGTATCGGTCGTCGCACAGTAGCGGTACTTCTCGTCCGCCTCCGCGGTCGCGTACGCCAGCCGCTCGGAGTCCGTGAGATTGACCCGCACCTCGACGCAGTCGGCGGGCGCGATGTAACCCTGCGTCTCGATCTCCTTCCACGGCGCATCGAAGCGCTTCGGTCCGATCAGCGAGAAGACGTCGGACTCGCGCCCGTCCTCCCGCACCAGTGTCGCCGTGAGCCCCAGCCGTCGCCGCGCCTGCAGGTCGGCGGTGAATTTGAAGACCGGCGCCGGCAGCAGATGCACCTCGTCGTAGACGATCAGACCCCAATCGCGCGAGTCGAATAGCTCCAGATGCGGGTAGATGCCCTTCCGCTTGGTGGTCAGCACTTGGTACGTGGCGATGGTGACCGGGCGGATCTCCTTGCGTGTACCGCTGTATTCGCCGACCTCGTCCTTTGTCAGCGAGGTGCGCCGCACCAACTCGTGCTTCCACTGCCGGGCGGAGACCGTGTTCGTCACCAGGATCAGCGTCGTCGATTTCGCGATTGCCATTGCGCCCGCGCCCACCAGCGTCTTGCCCGCACCGCACGGCAGCACCACGACGCCCGAGCCGCCGTGCCAGAATCCCTCGACCGCCTGCCGCTGGTACGGACGCAGCGCCCAGCCGTCCTCACATAGCTCGATCGGATGAGCTTCGCCGTCCACGTATCCTGCGAAATCCTCCGCCGGCCACCCCAGCTTCAGCAGCACCTGCTTGATCTGCCCGCGCTCCGACGGGTGGACGATGACGGAGTCCTCGTCGATCCGGCCGCCCACCAGCGGATGGATCTTCTTCGATCGCATCACCTCGTGCAGCACCGGCCGGTCGGTAGTCTCCAACACCAGGCCGTGCGTGGGGTGCTTGACCAGCCGCAGCCGCCCGTAACGGGCCATCGTCTCGGCCACGTCCACCAGCAGCGCATGCGGCACGGGGTAGCGCGAGTACGTGACGAGCGCGTCGACGACCTGTTCTGCGTCATGCCCGGCGGCGCGCGCGTTCCACAGCCCGAGCGGCGTCACCCGGTAGGTGTGAATGTGCTCCGGTGCCCGCTCCAACTCGGCGAAGGGCGCGATGGCGCGACGGCACTCCTCCGCCTGTGGATGATCGACCTCCAGCAGGAGTGTTTTGTCGCTCTGGACGATCAGGCAGGACACGCATACCTCACAGATAGGCTCACAGACTAGGATCGTCGGCTGTACAACCCGAACCGTCCACGATACGCGTTCTGCCGCGTCAACGGCGTCGTAAGGGCGTTCCTACCAGTGCTTCCGGCATGCGGGCAGCGATCTGTTCGCCTCTCCCGGGACACGGAAGAAAGCGCCTCATTCTTTAAGATCGCCGGACTCGCCCGCTCAGTGGTGGACTTCGCCGAGATCACGAAGCTCGCTGAGAACCATGGCGTAGCCCTGGCGTCGGCTACTGAACTGCTTACTGTTCCCAACTTGCCGTTTAATCAACAGAGATGAATAGTTACACTGCGCTTTCAACTGCCTACCCAATGCCTACCCAGAAGGAAGAACTGTGCCCGTATCCGTGTCCGCAGCCCTGTCCGATCAGGGGCAGGTGGCCGCCGACAAGATCAGCGAACTCCGAACTCCTGGCCGCTACTTGGTCAGCTCCATGCTCGCCGGCGCCTACATCGGCGTCGCCGTGGTACTGCTGTTCGCTGTCACGGGACCTTTGTTGGCCGCCTCCTCACCATGGACGAAACTGATCCAGGGCCTGATCTTTGGAATCGCACTGACCCTGGTCGTGTTCGCCGGCGCCGAACTGTCCACCGGAAACATGATGACCTCCGTCCAGGGCATGATCACCCGACACGGCAGCATCAGCGGCGGCATCGCTGTGATCCTCGGATCGTTCATCGGCAATCTGATCGGCTCGCTGGTGTTCGCCTGGCTGGTGCACGCCAGCGGCGTGCTGTCCGCGGGTGCCACGCCGGGGCATGTCGCACCCGGGCTCGCCGCACTCGCCGCTGTGATCAAGGTCAAAGCTGCCGAGAGCAGTTCGGCGCTGTTTTTCCGTGGCGTCCTGTGCAACTTCCTGGTCTGTCTGGCCGTGTGGATGTCCGCACGTACGAAGTCCGACGGCGCGAAGCTCGGGCTCATCTTCTGGTGCCTCTTGGCATTCATTGGATCGGGTTTTGAGCATGTCGTCGCCAATATGACCGTGTACTCGCTCGGGATGTTCGAGCATGTGAAGGCGGCAACCCTGGCCGGCTTTGCCCGCAATCTTCTGCTGGTCGGCCTGGGCAATCTGATCGGCGGCGGGCTGCTCGTCGGCGCGGCATACGGATACCTCGGCCACCGTGCTGCACAGACGCCGACGCCCGTCGGCGAGCTGGCCGACCTCCATGAAGAACTTGCTGGGCTCCCCGCGTAGGTACACGAGGAGCTGGACGTCGGCTGGGAATCATGACTGGCAGACGGACGTCATAACAGACAGGTCCGAACAACTGGCCCAAATAATCTGGCGACCCGACTCACGTCGGGTCGTCGGCGAGCTGTGCGACACCCGTGATGCGGTGGAGGGCGAAGGCTCGGATCTTGTCGGCGGTGTGGTCGAAGGCGGTGATGAAACCGCCCTCCACCCGCACCGGTTCGATGACGCGTTGGCTCGCGGCGCCGTCGGCGTTGACGTAACCGATCCACAGAGCCTCGCCCTTCAGCACCGCGGCCTGCAAGGTGGCGAGTGTCTCCGCCGAAGTGGTGCGGGGCAGCCGGGCACCCGCCGAGTGCGGGACCGGCTTGCGGACGGCCGTGGCCGCGCGCTCGCCCGCGCGGATCGCCTTCACCGCGGCGCCGAGCAGCGTCTCGTCTGGTACAGGCGGACCCTCCGGCACCGGGACCGGCGCGCTGCGCGGCGGTGTGCGGTACGCGTCGGGGCGGGTGATCAGCATATCGCCGTCGGCGGACTCGGCCGCCGGTGCAAAGCCCATCGACCGCAGCCGTTCGAGGAGCACATCGGGAGAGGAGTGGGTGGCGAGCACCGTCGGCGCCAGGCGGCGCAGGCCCAGGCCGGCGGCCCGGCGGTCGGCGAGGATCTCTGTGAGCAGGGCGTCGTCGTCGCACCGTAGGTACGCCGACGCGGCCCCGACGCGCAGCCGTCCATGACGCCGTGCCACGTCGTCGATGAGATACGTCAGCGGCTGGGGTACGGGGGTGCGCGAATGCGCGGCGAGGAATGTGTGCAGTTCCTCGGCGGTACGCCCCGCGTCGAGTGCACGCCGTACCGAATCGGGCGTGAACCGGTAGACGGTCGCACCGCCCTTCGACTCGATGTCGGCGAGTACGCCCAGTGTCTCGGCGAGCGTGGTACGCAGCGGGCCTGGCGCGACGGCGGTCAGGTCGGCCTGCAGCAGGATGTGGTCCAGCTGCTCGGGCAGCAGCGGCGCGAGGCGCCGGGTCGCCTCCGCGGCGCCCTGCCTCTGTCCCGCGCCGTGCCCCGGATCCTGGCCGGTGTCCTGCAGCGCCCGGCCGTGCGCGGAGAGTGCACCGCGGCCGGTGACGCCGAGCAATTCGGCCTCCTGCAGCGTCCACTGCACGAGCTGCGCACGCACTGTGTCCGCAGTGCCCCGCAGCGGCCGTTCCCAACGCAGTCGCGCCAGCAGCGCCTCGGGCGCGGCGGAGGCGCCCTCGTCGAGCGCGGCAAGCAGCCTCAGCACCTGCCGCCGCACCTCGGGGGAGAAGGAGCGGTCGAGCTCTGAGCCGAGCACGGACAGCGCGCGGCCCTTCGCATCCCGGCCGCCGACCAGGCCGGGGCTGCGGGTTGCCGGCAGCCAGGCCGCGGCCAGTGCCGCCCACCGCTCTTCGGTGGGAAGGCGCAGCCACTCGTCGTAGCGGGGGGTGGGCGCATAGCGCTCGTCCGCCTCGCCGTCGGAGGCGAGCAGCCCGGCCGCATAGGCCGTCTCCAGCCAGAAAGCAGCGACCGGTTCATCGACGTCGAGAGCGATGGCGGTGCGCTTGAGGTCGCGCACGCTCATCCCGCCCGCGCGCAGCACGGGCGGGCCGCCGGCGTCCCAGGATTTCAGCAGCTCCTCCACCGTCTGTACTGCCGTGAATGCCTGACTGGCCGCGGTCGCGTTCACAGTGGCCGCCTCATGCCGGGCTGACGGTGCGACGACGGGCGGCAGCGGCTCGGGCTTGCGGTGTGCCAGGCCGCGGCGCAGATGGAGCGCAGCCTCGCGAGGCAGTACGAGGTTGCCAGGCCCTGCGGGCAGCAGCACCCCGCGCGCCAGCAGCCACCGCACGGGCGTGCTGGCGCTCACGGCTTTGCCGTACGGCGGTCCCCACGTCAGCTTGTCGAGGATGGCGGCTGTGCCTTCCGGCGCGTCGGCGAGGAGTGCGCTCATCCGCGCGCGGTCGCGGAAGAGCGCGGTGAGCGCGGTGACGGCGCTCACCGGGTCGTGTGTCGGGGGCAGTCCGGCCGCGGCGAGGATCTCCTGGAGTCGGCCTGGTGACATGCCCGCAGTCGCTTCGGCCACGGTCGGGCCGAGCCCGGTCGCGGAGGGTGCGGTCGGCATGGGCGTAAGCAGGTCGCGGGCGGTACGCACCAAGTGCAGTCGGTCGTCCCCGCCCCACAGCAGTGCTGCCCTGCGCAGTGCGGCGACAGCGCAGGGCAGCGCCTCGGCGACGTCCGGAGCGCCGTCATCACCACTGAGCAGGGCGAGCAGTGTCCCGTAGGGGCACGGGTCGGGTGCGATGGCGAGCGCCTCCGCGGCCTGCAAGGTGAAACGGTCGAGCCGTTCGAGCGCTCGAACGACCGAGGCGCGCGTCCCGGCGCGGGTGGCGAGCTGGGTGAGATCGGCCGGGACGGGAGTGAGCAGGTCTGGACGGAGGCGCAGCAGCGCGGCGACGGCGTCGTCGCCGCGCCTGCGCAGATCCTCCGCGAGAGTGCGCGGGGCCGCGCTGCCGACCGCGGCCTCTGCGGCCTCTGCGGTCCCTACGGCCTCTGCGGTGTCGGACATCGGGCTCTCCCGCTTCCGCTCGGTGGCCACTCGGTGGTCACTCGGTGCTCATCCGTTCCACACTAGTCCGCCCGCAGCCGGGCGATGCGCGCTACGTTCGGCCCACTGAGGAGGTACGGTCAACGTCGAGCCGCTAGAGGCGATTTGAAGTGAGGATGGGGATGGGAGTCGAAAGCGACCACCTCGTTTACGACTATCTCAGCCGAGTCGGCGACTTGGCGCAGACCGCCCTGTCTGCTGATCGGCGCATGCGGCTTGTCACCGAGCTGCGCAAGAACATCGACCGCGAACGCAGCAGAAGCGGCTCCGGCGACAATGCGGCGACGGTGCGCCGCATCCTGGCCAAGCTCGGGACACCGGACGAGGTGGTCAAGGCAGTGGTGGGCCGGCCGCTGCCGCGCCACGCGGGCGAGGCACGTAACGCCGCGAAGGCGGCGGGTGAGCCGGAGCCGGCGATCCCGCTGCCGCGCGACGAGACGAAATCTCCCGGGTCTTTCGGGTCTTTCGGGTCTTCCGAATCTTCCGGGGCTTTCGGGTCTTCCGGCGGGAGTGGTGAGAAGCCGGAGTGGTGGCGAGTGCCGGGGCAGCGCTCCAGCGCTGCCAGGACCAACGAAGTGTTGGCCGGCTGGACCGGCGGATTGTTGCCGCCCGAACTCGACGACGACGAGGACGAGGACAGAGACGGGGACGGGGACGAGCGCGGCGAGTCCGAGAAGGAGCAGGGGCCGGAACCGGAAGGAACTGCCCCCGGCGGCTGGCTGCCCGCCCTGCGCGTACGGCGCCGCCGCCTCTTGGCCGGCAGTGACGCTGTTGTCGTCCGCCGCAGGCGGCTGCGAGTCGGACCGCTCGAGCTCCTGGCCGCGCTGGCGCTGATCGCGGGTGTGGTGGTCGGTTCGTCGTGGGCGTTGGCGGTGGGCTGGCTGATCGCGTACACGACACGAGGGCTCACCAGGACCGAGGCGAAATGGGCAGCGCTCGGAATGCCGGGGCTGGTGACGGCCGGGGCGCTGGTGTGGCTGTGGGGCCGCACAAGCGGGCGCTGGGGGCAACCCATGAGTGGCGCGCAACTGGGGCCAATGATCGTCGCGGACTTCCCCGTGGTGGTCAAGATGTCAGCGATCGCCTCAGCGCTCTTTCTGCTGTGGCGCAGTGCGCGACGCTTTCATTAGCGGGCCTGATGCCGCTGGGCGAGAGCGGAGCGCAGCAGTCCGCTGAGCGCCAAGGCGAAGCCGACCCCCATCAGCATGCAGACGAAGTACGCGGCGGACGGCAGCGGGTGCGCTCCGATGAACAGCGGGGTGACGGTGGCGAGCGTGGACACCGCTCCGATCACGAACAAGATCGCGCCAATGCGTACGAGCAGGTCACCCGGCATGCGGGCGGTGGCTCCCGAGGCGGGTTCCGGGGAGGTTCCCGCGGCCGTCCGGTGGGGAGGAGGTGTGGCAGTCACCCGACAAGGGTAGATCAGTTGCGTGGGGCGGCAGGAGGGGCCGGAGCGTCTTGTCACGGGCGTGCGGACCATTAGCCTGGTGGGAGGCGGGTCTGAAGGAGGCCCGCTGCACTGCTGTCCGGGTTGGGCGGCGCGCACTCCGGCGTGTCCGTGCCCGCCTGCCTGCGGTGGTTTCGGTGGTTTTTTATAAGACGAGGACGAAGACAGACATGCCAACCGGCAAGGTCAAGTGGTTCAACAGCGAGAAGGGCTTCGGCTTCCTCTCCCGTGACGACGGCGGTGACGTCTTCGTTCACTCGTCGGTGCTGCCCGCTGGGGTGGAGTCACTCAAGCCGGGACAGCGTGTGGAGTTCGGCGTGGTGGCAGGCCAGCGTGGTGATCAGGCGCTGTCCGTTGTGGTTCTCGACCCGGCTCCGTCGGTGGCAGCCGCGCAGCGCCGCAAGCCGGATGAACTGCTGCCGATCGTTCAGGACGTGACGACGCTGCTGGAAGAGGTGGCCCGCTCGCTGCAGCGCGGCCGTTACCCGGAGAAGGCGCACGGCCGCAAGATCGCGGGTGTGCTGCGCGCGGTCGCCGACCAGTTGGACGTGTAGGCGTGTAGGGGCGGCGTACGCGGTGGTGTGGAAGGCTCAGGTGGGCTCGGCGGGGAAGTCAAGGGCATCCGGGCCGAGGGGCGGCACCAGCCCCTCGGCTGCCGCACAGGTGAGCAGCGCGCGCACGGCCGCGTAGCCGTCCTTGCCGAGGCTTTCAGTGAATTCGTTCACATACAGGCCGATGTGCTGCTTGGCCACGACCGGATCCATTTCCTGCGCGTGCGCCAGCACATACTCGCGGGAGGCGGCCGGGTCCGCCCAGGCCATTCGTACCGAGGCGCGCGCCGCCTCGGCGAGCCGGAGCAGCATGGGTTCGCCGAGCGACCGCTTGGCGATGATCGCTCCGAGCGGAATCGGCAGGCCGGTGGTCTGTTCCCAGTGCTCGCCCATGTCGGCGAGGCAGCTCAGCCCGTACTCCTGATAAGTGAAACGAGCCTCGTGGATGACAAGCCCCGCGTCCACCCGGCCGTCGCGTACGGCGGGCATGATCTCGTGGAACGGCATGACGCGGATCGCGCCAACGCCCCCCGGCACTTCGGTTGCCGCCCATAGCCGGAAGAGCAGGTAGGCGGTCGATCGTTCGCTGGGCACGGCGACGGTCCGGCCCGCGAGCTCGCCCCCCGCACCGCCGTCCCTGGTCGCGCTGCGTTTACTCACGCTGCGTTTACTTACTACGAGCGGTCCGCAACCGCGCCCTAGCGCCCCGCCGCATGGCAGCAGCGTGTACTCGTCCAGCACCCATGGCAGCACGGCGTAGGAGACCTTGAGGATCTCGAATTCTTTCCCTGGCTTCGCCGGGGAGACTCCATTGCGGCGCTCAGCTATTCCGTTAGTGATGTCGATGTCGGCGAAGGTCACATCGAGTGCGGGCGCGCCGGGCACCAGGCGGTGCGCCCACGCGTGGAAGACGAAGGTGTCATTGGGACATGGTGAGTACGCGATGCGCAGCGCGTTGTCCATGTCATCGTCATCCACGTGCGGCCGCCTCCTGTCCGACTTCCTGCTCGAGTACGGGGGTGAGCTTGGCGAACGCGTCGGTGAGCGCTGAGAGCGCGTCGCTGATGCGCCAGGAGGCGCGGTCGCGTGGGCCCACAGGGTTGGAGATCGCGCGGATTTCGAGGATGGGCAGCTGGTGGGCAGCGGCGGCCTCGGCGACGCCGAAGCCTTCCATTGCCTCAGCGAGTACGGAGGGGTGACGGGCCGCCAGCTCGGCGGCGCGCCCGGCGGTGCCAGTCACCGTGGAGAGGGTGAGGATCGTCCCGTATCCGGCGCCGAGCGCGTCGGCGACGGCGCGGGAGAGCGCAGCGGGCGGTAGGTGCTGCGAGGTGCCGAAGCCGAGGTCGGCGATGGGGATAAAGCCGATGGATGACGTGGGTGATTCGGGCGCGACAGGCGATTCAGCGCCCAGGTCGGCGGCGACGATCGCATCCGCGACGACGACGGAACCGATGGGCGCGGCGGGTGCGAATCCGCCGGCAATCCCAGTGCAGGCGACGAGGTCGTACGGTCCGGTGGCGAGCGCGGCGGCAGTCCCGGCGGCTGCGGCGCCCGGGCCGACCCCTGCGGCGAGCACATCGGCAGTTCCGACCCGTACCGCAACCCGGCCGCCAGGCAGCGGGCGCTCATGCACCTCGCGCACACTGCGCACACCATGCGCGTCGCGCAGACACTTTTGGCCCTGCAGCCCCTGGACGACGGCGTCGCGCTCCGCCGCGACCGCGGTCACTACCAGCAGACGCATCAGCTCGTCCCCCTCCGGGCGCTTCAGCTCTGCAGCTCCATCTTGAACTTCCACACACCCAGCGCACTGCTGTTGTCGCCCGCGCTCTCCACGATGTTCATCACGACGCTCGACGTGGGCTGGCCGGTCGTCTGGTCGATGAAGAGCGACTGGCCACTGAAGGAGCGGTAGGTGTCCTTGATGAGGTTGGTCTTCTGCATCGAGTTGCCGATGATCAGCCAGCCGTTCTTGGCCATGGCCGGTTCGACACCGAGGTGGATGGTGTCGGTCTGGCGCACCTTGACGGTGTGCGTCGGCTGCTTGCTCAGGCACGACTGGAGGATCTCGGCGGTGAGGGGCTTGCCGTTGTTGTAGCAGGTGGCCTCGGTGTTCACGGTGCCCTTGCCGACGGTGACGGTTGCCAGCGGCGTCGGTTTCGAGCAAGCGGAGAGGGCGAACAGCCCAAGGGCGACCGCGCTGGCGGCGGCAGCACTGCGGCGAATGGTCATGGGGGTGAGGCTAACCGGTCGGCCCAGCTCACACCGCGCGGGGGTGCGGCGCGGCGCGACGGGGGCTGTCAGCAGTCTGCGTACGCTGTGGCGATCGCGGCAATGGCGGGGCAGGCAAAACCGGTGGACCAAAACCGGTGGACCAAAACCGGTGGACCAAAACAGGCAGGCGAGCAAAACATCTGACAGCAACCCTCGCCCACTCGCACACGCCACGCACCCCCGACTTCCGCGTGCACCGTACACAAGGTAACCTCCGCACCCGGGTGATCCCGCAGAATGGGATACGACAGGTGCGCCGTCCGACCGAGGACGATCCCGCAGGACGTCGACGCGGTCCGCAGGTCCGCTCCGTCCGGCCCGGCCCTACGGTCGGCGCGCTCATGAGGCGGCGTAGGAGAGAATCGATATTTGTGAGTGCAGCGATGCGAAGCCGGACCCCCGACCGCTTGTGCGCCGAGGCGGTCGCCCTCGCCCTCGCCGCGGCCGAGGAAACCGCGGGACAGCAAGGCGTCGGCGAGTACCTCGGGGCGGTGGCCGAGGGAGACCGTGTCGTCACGCACTCCTTCGCCTGTACGGACCCCGCTTACCGCGGCTGGCGGTGGGCCGTTACCGTGGCCCGTGCCTCACGCGCCAAGCAGGTCACTGTTGACGAGTCGGTGCTGTTGCCCGACGCCGATGCACTGCTCGCCCCCGAATGGGTTCCATGGAGCGAGCGACTGCGCCCTGGCGACCTGGGGCCTGGCGACCTGCTGCCCACCGACGCCGATGACCTGCGCCTCGAACCCGGCTGGCTGGGCGACGACGCACCGCCGCCGAGCTCCGTGCTCTGCGAACCGATCGCCTCAATCGCCGACTCCGAGGACTTGGACGTCACCACGCTGAGGACGCCGCACCCCCCCGGCGCGGGCGACATGACCTCCCTTGCCGAGGAACTCGGCATGCGCCGTGCCCGCGTCCTGTCCCGCTATGGGCTGCACTCCGCGGCCGACCGCTGGGACGAGTCGTACGGTCCTAAGACCCCGATGGCACAGGCCGCTCCCGCGCACTGCATGACCTGCGGCTTCCTCGTGCCCATTGCAGGCTCGCTGCGGCAGGCGTTTGGTATTTGCTCCAATGAGTTCAGTCCGGCCGACGGCCGTGTCGTCTCGCTCGGCTACGGATGCGGGGGGCACTCGGAGGCCGCCGTGATGCCGCATCCGCCGCGTCCTGCGCTCCCGGTCCTCGACGAGATGCACGTCGAACCCATGCACCTGCACCCTGGACGCGGAGGCGGATCCGTCGAGGAAGCCGGATCGGACGAGGAACTCGGTCACTCCTGAGCTGGCCACTCGTGACCTGGCCCACTCCTGAGCGGTCCCGTGACACGGTAACGTCACCGCCGCAGGGCACTGCCCCTGCCGAGGCGCGAGGGAGACGATCACGTGAGCGGAACGGCGATGGTGCGGGGCAGTGCGTCGCACCCCGAAGGCGGCGGAGCCGACCCGTTCGGGACTGCACGGCTGCGCCGCGGCGTGCTCGACGCCTGGACCGCGTCCCCGGCCCGCTTCAGGGAGGACGCCAACGCCGAGGAGGATCTCGCGCTCGGCGGCTACCGCGACCGCCTCGTGGTGGAGCTCGCGCAGAACGCCGCCGACGCCGCCGTACGCGCCGGCGTACCGGGACGCCTCCGGCTGACTCTTCACCCCGCGCAGGCGCCGGGCGAGCCGGCCGTGCTCGCCGCCGCCAACACTGGGGCACCGCTCGATGCCGCGGGCGTCGAATCGCTTTCCACGCTGCGTGCCTCCGCCAAGCGCGAGAAGGCGGCCACGGCCGTCGGCCGGTTCGGCGTCGGCTTTTCCGCAGTTCTCGCAGTGAGCGACGAGCCTGCCATCATCGGGCGCTCCGGAGGCGTGCGATGGTCGCTCGCCGAGGCACGAGAGCTGACCGGGCAGGCCGCTGCGGCGAATCCCACTCTCGCCGACGAACTGCGGCGGCGCGACGGCCATGTGCCGCTGCTGCGGCTGCCGTTGTCCGCCGAGGGCACCGCACCCGAAGGGTACGACACCGTCGTCGTGCTGCCACTGCGGGACGGGACCGCCGAGGATCTCGCGAGTCGGCTGCTCGCCGGGATCGACGACGCCCTGCTGCTCACCCTGCCCGGCCTCACCGAGATCGTCATCGAAACCCCCGACACCACCCGCACGCTGACACAACGTCAAATCCGTCAGGACGTCGTCGTCGAGGACACCGCGGCCGACAGCGCCACCCGCTGGCGCATCGCCACGGCGGGTGGCCCGCTCATGCCCACACTGCTCGAAGGCCGCCCGGTCGAGGAGCGGCTGCGGCCGTACTGGCAGATCACCTGGGCGGTGCCGGTCGGTATCGACGGCGCCCCCGACCGACCCCGCACCGCGCCCGTCGTCCACGCGCACACCCCCACCGACGAGCCGCTCGGCGTGCCGGCGCTGCTCATCGCCTCCTACCCGCTCGACCCGACCCGCCGCCATGTCGCGCCCGGCCCACTCGCCGACTTCATCACCGAACGCGCCGCGGAAACGTACACCGCGCTGCTCGCCGAATGGCAGCCGATCACCACCGGCACCATCGACCTCGTGCCCGGCCCCCTCGGCCGCGGCGAACTCGACGCCGAGCTGCGCAGGAAGCTGCTCGACCGCCTGCCCGGCACCGCTTTCCTGCCGCGCGCCGCCGACGAGGACACCAACGAAAAGCGGCTCCGGGGGCCGATGCCCGCAGAACCGGACGGCGAAGCCGAAGCACTCCGGCCCGACCGCGCCGAGCTCATCGAGGGCGCCTCCGCCGCCACTGTCACCGTGCTCTCCGAGGTCTTCCCCAGCTTGCTCCCCGCCGGCCTGGAGCGGCGGGCGGAGCTGCGCTCGCTCGGCGTCGCGCGGATCCCGCTCGGCGACGCCATCGACCGCCTCGCCGGCACCGAGCGCCCCCCACACTGGTGGCACCGCCTCTACGACGCGCTCTGCGGCACCGACCCGGACCGCCTCAGCGGCCTGCCCGTACCGCTCACCGACGGCAGGACCATCGTCGGCCCCCGCCAGATCCTGCTGCCCCTGCCCGGCGACCACCTCCCCGAAGGCATCAGTCGGCTCGGTCTCAAGGTCGCCCACCCCGAGGCCGCACATCCACTGCTGGAAAAGCTCGGCGCACTGCCCGCCACTCCGCGTGCCGTCCTGACCTCCCCGCAAGTCAGGACAGCCGTCGCAGCCTCCCTCGACGAGGGCGAAGTATGGTACGCCGAAGGCGACGTCGCAGCTGCCCCCGACGCCGAGGAACTCGCCGAAATCGTCCTCACCCTGGTGCGCAACGCCAACCTCTCACCCGGCGACGAGCCATGGCTCGGTGCGCTCGCCCTCCCCGACGACGAAGGCGAACTCACCCCTGCGAGTGAACTCCTCTACCCAGGCAGCCCATTTGAGGAAATCATCCGAGCGGATGAAATGGCCTCCTGCGACCCGGAGTTGGCTGAGCGCTGGGGCGAACAGCCGCTCACCGCAGTCGGCGTGCTCGCCACTTTCGCCCTGGTGCGTGCGGGCGATGTCGTCCTCGATCCCGACGACCTCCTTGAACCGCGTGAAGGCGACTGGGCCGAACCCGACGACGTCGGGCTGCTCGACGCCGTCGACGTGTGGTGCGAAGACGTACTCGACCAGCTGCCGGACACCGAAGTGCCGCCCGTCGCCACCGAGATCACCGGCGTGCGCGACCTCGACCTCGTCGACGACGACGCCTGGCCGCAGGCACTCGCCATGCTCGCCCGCCCGCCGCTACGCGACGCGATCACCGCTCCGGTACGGGTACTGCTGCCGGACGGGACGACACAGTCGGTGCGCCCGCACGCCGCATGGTGGCTGCGCGACCACCCCGTGCTCGACGGCCGCCGCCCCGTCGGGCTGCGCGCCTCGGGCACCTGCGGTGGCGATCCGCTGCTCGTCGGACTCTACGACGAGGCCGAAACCGGGCAGGTCGACGAGGAGGTGCTGCGCGCATTGGGCGTGCGGACTTCCGTAGCAGCCCTGCTCGACGAGCCCGGCGGCCCCGCCGAACTGCTCGCCCGCCTCGCCACCCCCGAGCGTCCCGTCACGGCCTCCCAACTGCGCGCACTCTACGCCGCGTTCTGCGAGCTCGACCCGGAGGCAGTCACCCTCCCCAACGAGCTGCGCGCCGTTGTCGACGGCCGCCTGACAGTCGTCGACGCGGCCGACGCCCTGGTCACCGACGCCCCCGACCTGCTGCCCCTCGCCGCAGGGCGCCCGCTGCTCCCGGCGGGCCCGCGCTGGGCCGCAGAGCTCGCCGAGCTGTTCCAGGTGCGCCGCCTCAGCGAGGAATTCCCGGCGCCCGTCACCACCCACGGCGAGCCGCGCTACCTGCCCGACGCTGTACGCGAATTGCTGCCCGCCGCGCCCGCCTCGTACATCGAACACGAACAACTCCTGGTGGAGGCCGGCGAGAGCGGTATCGAGCTGGACTGGCGGTATGTGGACGGCGTGCTGCATGCGTCCACGCTCGAAGGCGTCGCAGCCGGTCTCGCCTGGGCAGCGGGCGCATGGCAGCGGCGCTTCGAGGTGGCGGCGCTACTGGAAGACCCCTCCCGTACCGAGGAGTTGTCGACGGCCCGCTGGTTCGACTGATCGCGATCTGCTCACCCGCCTCGTCGGCCAGTACCTGGGCGGCGTCCGACCCGGCCAGGCCCCGCAGTCGCCGATCCACGGCTCCTTGGCGGTGGCACGGAGCCGAGTTCCTGAGGGTGCGAGGCGTCCGAGGACGGCGGCGTGGGCGCTGCGGCGTTTCCCGGTCCCTGTCAGGGGAGGTGCCGGGATTCGGGGTGCGTGGCCGTGGTCGGTCCGTCCGGGCTCAGGAGGCTGAGTATGTCGTGGACGTCGGGACTGGGCGAGTGCGGCAAGTATGACGGGTCAGTGAGGTGTCCGGTTGCCTGTGCGGCTCTGTCTGTCTGGGAGCCCAGCCCTGCGCCGGGCACGACCGACGGCGTCGGCCTGGGCGCCTCGACATCCAGAATTTCCCAGAGGTTCCCGATTTCCTGGATTTGCGTCTCGTCCAGCTCGGGGATATCGGGAAGGAGATCTGTCGGTAGCGGTGGTTCACCATGTTCCCTCCGAGCCTGCGGAAACACAGGTCCGGTAGCGGGGTCCGGGACTGTACGGTCAACGGCTCTGGCCCGTAATCGGTGGTAGCGCTATGTAGTGATCACTGGAGGAGAATGCGCTGGCGGGTTAGGGGGAACCCGGCACGGCCGTGCATCTGCCTCATGATCCGTTTGGTGCGGGTGTTGACGTCCTCGGTGCGGCCGTTGTGGTACGGGAGGGTGAGTCCGGCGTCGATGGCGGCGCGGTCGAGTTCGAGGCCGTTCGCGAAGGAGTGCAGGTGGGGCCTGCTTGGCGGTGCTGCCCCACTGGATGGTGCATGCAGCAGCGGCTGCACCGATATAGAGGTAGAACAGGCTCATGTAGACGGCGAGTCCGGGTTGGCCGGCATGGCGGGCCATGAAGTACGGGCTGTCAGTGACCACACTGTCCAGCAAGGTGAAGAAAACCAGGGCCATCACGGCTACTGTGACTGCGGAGACACGGGTCGCAATCCGATGGACAAGCGCAGAGATTTGGGCGCTGCGCGGCAGGTCTGCCGATCGGGCCGGGGTGTGGGAGACAGCGGTGACGTACCGGAGCAGGACGCACACGCCAACGATTGCCAATGTGTGCTTAACCAGGTAGGAGAAATCGGGAATGCCGAGACTGTCTATGGCGGTCCAGCCCAGTTTGGTGCGGGTCAGCCAGGCGGCGGCTAGAGCGGCGAACGCCCCCACAATGAGCGCTCACGCACCCGCCCCCTCAGCGTGGCCAGGATTCTGAGCATGGCCTGCACGAGCAGCAGGCCGACTATGACGTAGGCGATCGCATCAGACACGGCGCTTCCCCAGAGCGTGGACGGGCCGCCCGAGGGGGAAGGTGAAGTCCTCAGCCAGGCGGCGGACGGTGATGTCTTCAATGAACTCGGTCTGTGAGATCTGTTCGTGAATAAGCGCGGCGGCCGACTCGGTACGGATCTCCTTATGCGTCTCGTACCGGCGGCGCGCGGCGACCTTGCCACGGCCGATGAGGCGCTCCACCATGGCTGCGGGCAAGTCCGCCAGCAGGTCGTCCATCTCGCTGTCGGTGACGCCGTCGGCATCGTCTCGCCAGAGGTGGACCAGCTCATGGAGGATGATCCGCTGCCGGTGGTAGACGGAGGTGCTTTCCATATGGAGGATCAGGTCGACCGGTTCCGTCTGGTGCTTTATCCACAGCCCGCACACGCCGCTAGCGCCCAAGAGCTGGTCGGGTATCGGCATCAGCACGATGCGCCGCCCTCGGGCCTCGGCGATGTTAGCGATCAGGACGTCTAGGTCGAAAGGGTGCGGGATCGGCATCGACGCGACAATGTCCTCGATCTCCCGCTGCAGCACACGCTTGCGTCGCCGTCCCTGAGCGTGTGAGAGCACTTTCTGGAATGCCGCCGCGGGTGTGCAAACGGCTTTAGACAGGAAGGACGATGCCGCGCGGAGGACCTCATCTTCGTCAGATCGGTTTCGCGGTCCCCAGCTCCTCATCGATACCTCCAACCTCTCTAGCCCGTTCGCCTCCCGAGGGCTCTCTTATCCCCGCAACTCAAACACATGGCCTATTCGTGCGTCGGACCGGGGTCCCGGCCGGATACCCGGCCGGTGGATTCGATCTCCGTGTCGAGGCGCCGCTAGTTGCTTAACGGTGCGACAGGGTGCGGTAGTTCAATCACTGCGCAAAGCCGAAGGCTGTTGGCGGGCGATCCGCTTGATGGAGGAGAGGGGCTTGCGAGCTCGCTGTCCGCTGCACGCCGCCCTCTACGGAGACCCCAGCCCCTCGCTCGCGCCATCCCCCGCGACCCG
>JAFAUH010000347.1 GCA_019243445.1 Streptomycetaceae bacterium
GTGGAAGCGCTCGGCCGGGTCGGCATAGCCGCGCACCTTGCCGGTCCGCCGGCCGCACGGGACTGCCAGGCGCGTGCGGATCGTTGTGATCGCGCGGCGCAGCCCGGTGCGCTCGTCGTACAAGGCGCGCAGCGACAGCCGGTACTGGTCCTCGGATGCGCGGGTGATCGCCCCGGCCCAGCGCGAGGAGGACACCGCGGTCAACGCCTTCTTCCGAGACGCCCGCCGGGTGTCCTTGGCCGCGACCTGCCCGAGGCGGATGCGGGCGGCCAGGTCCGCGCGGGCATGCCGCCCCAGGTGCCGGCCGACCTCGGTGAGGACCTTCTCGTCAGCGCTGGTGAGCCGCAGTCGGTCCCGGATCCGGGCACCGGCCGGGGCCGCCACGGTGAACGGCACAGCCAGGCTACGCAGGTGCTTCTGCTTCTTCCGCTGACGCGCCACTGCCCGGCCTCCCCTCACCGACCCATCCAACGATGACCTGCTGATCGCATCCGGTGCACCCGATCAGACGGGGCTGCCGGGCCAAATGCTCCCCGTACAGACGTCCCCGGAACGAGGCGGCCACTGCCAGCATGCCCCGCACCATCCCCAAGTTCCGTGAATTGTCCAGAGCTTCACCCATACCAGCGAACTCCAGTCCGACTCCGGAACACCGCAAGCACCACATCCCGGATCACCCCGGCATCCTCGCCCCAGTAAGATCAACACGAGAAGATCACACGAGTGGCAAGAGCGAGAGGCAACTCGGACAAGGAGCGTGGGTGAGGGAGGGGTCCCCCATGCCCGGACGGAGCTTAGAGCCAAAAGCTTTAAGCTCACCACGGCCCGGACGCGGCGCTGAGGTCACCGTTGCGCGCGGGAAACGGGCGGGATGCGGCCGGGTAACAGCGCCATCGCACGCTTTATATGTGAAGACGAAAACCTCCCCCGCCCGTCGTGGCGGCCATCGCGTCACCATCATCGGTGCCGGGATAGCCGGTGCCCGGCTGGCGTACCAGCTGCGGGCAGCCGGTGCGCGCTGTGAGGTGACGGTCATCGGGGAGGAGACTCACGCCCCTTACAACCGGGTACTGCTCGCCGATGTGCTCGCCGGACGGTACGCCCCGGAGGTCGTGGCGCTACCTCAGGCTCCGGGCATGCGGTGCGGAGTGCGGGCCGTGCGCATCGACCGAGACGCACGGCTCGTCGTCTGCGACGACGGCTCGCTCCTCCCCTATGACACGCTCGTCCTCGCCACTGGTTCCAATCCGGTGCTGCCACCGCTGCGCGGACTGTTCGCGGCCGGGGAGAGCGAGCTGCCGGAAGGGGTGCATGCCTTCCGCACCATGGACGACTGCCTGGCGCTTGCCTCCGCGGCCCGCCCGGGAGTACGAGCGGTGGTGGTCGGCGGGGGCCTGCTCGGGGTGTCGGCGGCGCGTGCGCTCGCCGCCCGCGGCGCGCAGGTGGTGCTGGCGCAGCAGGGCGAGTATGTGATGGAACGTCATCTTGATGCTACGGCCGCCGCGTTGGTGCGCAGCCATTTGGAGGCGCTCGGCGTCGAAGTCCACCTCGAATGCCGGGTACGCGGCCTGACCGCCGCGCAGGGGGCACATGTCGTCGAACTCGCCGACGGCTACCGGCTCGACACCGACATCGTCGTCCTCGCCTGCGGGGTCCGGCCGCGCGTCGGGCTCGCCCAGGCCGCGGGCCTTCAGGTGGCGCGCGGCATCGTCGTCGACGACCGACTGTGCACCTCCGACCCGCACATCCGCGCCATCGGCGATTGCGCCGAGCACGACGGGATCGTCTACGGTCTCGCCGGCGCGGCGATCGACCAGGCCGATCTGCTGGCGCGGCTGCTCACCGGCGGGCCGGAGAGCGGCCCGCAGCGCGGCTACGCCGGTACGCGCGCTCTCACCCGGCTGACGCTTCCCGGACCGTCCGCACAGTCCCCGCTGGACATCGCCGCGTTCGGCCAACCCGTGCCCCTCGCAGGCGACGACGTACTGCGGCTCTCCGACGCCACTCGTGGCATCTACCGCAAGGTGGTGCTCCGCGACGACCGGCTCATCGGGGGAATCCTGCTCGGCGATCTCGCCACCATCGGGACACTCGCCCGCACTTGGGAGGACGACGAGGCGATTGCGCCGGACTCCTCCCCTCTCCACCTGCTCACCCACGACGGAGGCTCATCCTCATGACCTTCATGACCGCTGCTGCGAACCCGCCCACGATCGTGCTGATCGGCCATGGGATGGTCGGGCACCGCTTCCTCGAGGCGCTTGCCGAGCGGCGAGTCCCCGACCGTGCGCGCGTGGTGGTGCTGTGCGAGGAGCCGCGTCCCGCATACGACCGCGTCCAGCTGACCTCCTACTTCTCCGGCCGCACCCCTGATGAACTCTCCCTGGTGGCAGAGGATTTCATGGCCCGGCACGGGATCGAACTGCACATCGGCGACCCGGCCACCTCCATCGACCGCGCGGCGCGCACCGTCACCGCACGCTCCGGTCTCACCATCACCTACGACACGCTCGTGCTCGCGACCGGCTCCTACCCCTTCGTCCCGCCCGTGCCGGGCAAGGACGCCGAAGGGTGCTTCGTCTACCGCACGATCGAAGACCTGCTGGCCATCGAGGAGTACGCGGCAGGCTCACGGACGGGCGCGGTGGTCGGCGGCGGGCTGCTTGGCCTGGAGGCCGCGGGCGCGCTCAAAGGACTCGGACTGGCCACCCACGTGGTGGAGTTCGCCCCCCGGTTGATGCCCGTGCAGGTCGACGAAGGCGGTGGCGAGGCGCTGCGCCGCACGATCGAGAAGATGGGCGTCGAGGTCCATACGGGCGTCGGTACGCAGGAGATCGTCACTGGCGAAGGCGGCTCGGTCATCGCGATGAACCTCTCCGACGGCTCGGTGCTCGACACCGATCTTGTCGTCTTCTCCGCGGGTGTGCGCCCGCGCGACCAGTTGGCGCGCGAGTGCGGTCTGCCGGTGGGCGAGCGCGGCGGTATCGTCGTCGACGAATGGTGCCGCACCCCTGAGGACGAGCGCGTCTACGCGATCGGCGAGTGCGCGCTCGCGGCGGACGGCCGGGTCTACGGCCTCGTTGCACCCGGCTACGACATGGCCGTCGCGGCCGCGCAGGCAATTGCGGGTGAGGCCGGCGGATCGTTCACCGGCGCCGACACCTCGACGAAGCTGAAGCTGCTCGGCGTCGACGTCGCCAGCTTCGGCGACGCGCACGGCACCACCCCCGGCTGCCTCGACGTCCACTACTGCGACTCCCGCTCCGGCATCTACAAAAAGCTGGTCATCGCCGAGGACGGCACCCTGCTCGGCGGTGTACTGGTCGGCGACGCCGACGCATACGGGATGCTGAGGCCGCTGACCGGCTCCATACCGCCGCTGGCGCCCGAGCAGCTGGTGCTGCCGTCCGGCGCCGCGGCCCCTGCGGCGCTGGGTCCCTCCGCGCTCCCCGACGACGCGGTGATCTGCAACTGTCACAATGTCACCAAAGGCACCATCCGGGCCGCTGTCACCGAGCACGAGTGCACCACCGTTCCCCAGGTGAAGAAGTGCACCAAGGCCGGTAGCGGCTGCGGAAGTTGCGTCAAGGTGCTCACCACGCTTGTCAATGAGGAGCTCAAAGCCGGCGGCATCACCGTCGAGGCGGGGCTGTGCGGCTGCTTCTCCCACACCCGCGCCGAGTTGTACGAGATCGTGCGCGCACTGCGCATCACCTCCTATGCCGACTTGCTCGACCGACACGGCCGCCAGGAAGCCCGCGGCGGTGAGGGTTGCGAGATCTGCAAGCCCACCGTCGCCTCGATCATCGCCTCGCTCGCGCCGACGATCGGCGCAGGCGGCTATGTGCTCGACGGCGAACAAGCCTCGCTGCAGGACACCAACGATCACTTCCTCGCCAATCTGCAAAAGAACGGCTCGTACTCGATCGTGCCGCGCATCCCCGGCGGTGAGATCACTCCCGAAAAGCTCATCGTGATCGGCGAGGTGGCCCGCGACTTCGGCCTCTACACGAAGATCACCGGTGGCCAGCGGATCGACATGTTCGGTGCCCGGGTCGATCAACTCCCGCTGATCTGGGCGCGTTTGGTCGACGCCGGGTTCGAATCGGGCCACGCCTACGGCAAGGCGCTGCGTACGGTGAAGTCCTGCGTCGGGCAGACATGGTGCCGCTACGGCGTGCAGGACAGCGTGAAGATGGCCATCGACCTGGAGCTGCGTTACCGGGGGTTGCGTTCGCCGCACAAGTTGAAGTCGGCCGTCTCCGGCTGCGCCCGCGAGTGCGCCGAAGCGCGCGGCAAGGACTTCGGCGTCATCGCGACGTCGCACGGCTGGAACCTGTACGTGGGCGGCAACGGCGGTGCCGACCCCCGCCACGCCGACCTGCTGGCGCAGGACCTCAGCGACGCCGAGTTGGTGCGCCTCATCGATCGCTTCTTGATGTTCTACATCCGCACCGCCGACCGCCTGGAACGCACCAGTGCCTGGCTGGAGCGGATCGACGGCGGTCTGGAGCACGTACGGGATGTGGTGGTCCACGACTCGCTCGGCATCTGCGACGAGTTGGAGGCGCTGATGGCCGACCACGTGGCCAACTACCGCGACGAATGGGCCCAGACGCTGAACGACCCCGACCGGCTGCGGCGCTTCGTCTCCTTCGTCAATGCGCCGGACGCGCCCGACCCGTCTGTGTGCTTCACCCCCGAGCGAGACCAGATCAAGCCGGATCTGGAAATCCTCGCCGGGCCCACTCTCCCTGTCCGCACCCTCGAAGGGACACCTTCCGCATGACTACGCTCTCCGTAGAGACCCTCGAGACCGCAGAGGCTGCAGAGGCTGCCGCGCAGTCCGTCACCGTGGAACTGCGCGTGGACGGTGCGTGGGTCGGCGTCTGCAAGCTGGGCCAGCTCACGCCGGGCCGCGGTGCCGCGGCGCTGCTCCCCGACGGCCGCCAGGTCGCCGTTTTCCGCGACCGGGGCGGGGCGCTGCATGCCATCGCCAACCAGGACCCCTTCACCGGCGCATATGTCCTCTCCCGTGGCCTGCTCGGCTCGGCCGCGGGACGCCCCTATGTGGCATCGCCGCTGCTGAAGCAGCGTTTCGACCTGGCGACGGGCCAGTGCCTCGACGACGAGAACGTAACAGTCGCGGCGTACCGAACGCGTATGAGGCGGGAGTGACCGGATGGCAGTGGGCGCGCACTGTGCCAGAGGCTGATGTATACGCCGGTGGCGTCGGCCAATGCCACGATACTGTTGTTGCGTGCATCTGATCGCTTCAGCTGTGTGGGACCCGAGCGGCGGCCAGGGGCCTCGGCAACTGGCCGAACTCGGCCTCGCCCTGGCGCTGTCCACACTGATCGGCTTGGAGCGCGCGGCACAGCAAAAGAGCGCGGGCCTGCGCACCCACACGCTGGTGGGCCTGGGCACCGCGCTGTTCATGGAGGTCTCGCAGCACGGCTTCAACAACGTCCTGGGCCTGCAGCACGTTGCCCTCGACCCCTCCCGGGTCGCCGCCCAGATCGTCACCGGCATCGGCTTCATCGGCGGCGGCCTGATCTTCGTGCACCGCGAGACGGTGAAGGGGCTCACCACCGCGGCGACGATCTGGCTGACCGCGGCAGTCGGCATGGCCTGCGGTGGCGGCCTGGCCCTGCTCGCCATTGCCGTCACCGCTGGCCACTTCCTCGTCATTCGCGGATATCCGCTGGTCACAAGGCATTTTCCGGCGGTGACCCCTCTTGAGCAGACCGATCTGCAGCTGACTTACCGGGCTGGCCGCGGTGTCCTCGCCCGCATTCTCGAACACTGCACGGGTGCGGGCTTTCGGGTGATGGACGTACGCGTCGAGCATGCGCCGTGGCGCGAAGGCGCCGAGGAGGCGGAACGCGCCACAGGCACCACTGAGGTCCAGCTCTCGATCGAAGGCACGGGATCCGTCCACCACCTCATCACCCGCCTCGTCGAGGTCGACGGCGTGCTCAGCATCTGGTCTCCGGCAGGAGATGGCGGGTACTGAACGCCGGGCCGCCCCCTGTGCGGGCGCTCATCGCTCCATTACTCGGGGTTCTTGCCCCTGGCTCCCGCCGGCGGCCCGGCCCGCTTCAAGACGTGCAACCGGGATACGGAACGGCGAGCAGGATACGTAGTCCAAGCCCACCTCGTGGAAGAAGTGGACGGACTCCGGATCGCCGCCGTGCTCCCCGCAGACTCCGAGCTTGAGGTCGGGCCGGGTGACCCGGCCCGCCTCGGCGGCAGCACGTACGAGGGAGCCGACGCCGTCACGGTCGATGGTCTCGAAGGGGCTGACGCCGAAGATGCCCTTCTCCAGGTAGGCGGTGAAGAAGCTCGCCTCGACGTCGTCACGGGAAAAGCCCCACACCGTCTGAGTGAGGTCGTTGGTGCCGAAGGAGAAGAACTCGGCGGCCTCCGCGATCTGGCCGGCTGTCAGCGCGGCGCGGGGCAGCTCGATCATTGTGCCCAGCGGCAGCGTGATGTCGGTGCCCGAAGCCTGCTGTACCTCCGCGATCACCTGCTCGGCCTGCTCACGGACGATCTCCAGCTCCTGGATCGTCCCCACCAGGGGGATCATGATCTCGGCGCGCGGGTTGCCGCCCACGGTGAGGCGCTGCGCGACGGCCTGAGCGATCGCCCGTACCTGCATGGTGAACAGGCCCGGGATGACGAGGCCGAGACGGACACCGCGCAGGCCGAGCATCGGGTTTTGCTCGTGCAGCCGGTGGACGGCCTGGAGCAGCCGCAGGTCGTTCTCGTGCGGCTCGTGACGGGACTCGGCGAGCGCGACCCGGACCGACAAGTCGGTGATATCGGGCAGGAATTCGTGCAGTGGCGGGTCAAGCAGCCGTACCGTCACCGGCAGCCCGTCCATCACCTCGAAGAGGTCGACGAAGTCCTGACGCTGCAGCGGGAGCAGCGCCTCGAGCGCAAAGGCTCGCTCCTCGTCGGTGTCGGCGAGGATGAGCCGCTCGACGAGCTCGCGCCGCTCGCCGAGGAACATGTGCTCGGTGCGGCACAGGCCGATGCCCTGGGCCCCGAAGCGACGGGCGCGCGCGGCGTCCTCGGCATTGTCGGCGTTGGCCCGTACCCGCAGGCGGCGCGCCCGGTCGGCGTAGCCCATGATCCGGTGCACGGCCTTGACCAGCTCATCGCCCGCCTCGGCAGCGGCCTGATGGTCTGCGGTGTCGGCGTCCGCGTGCAGCCGGCCCTCAAAGTACTCGACGACCGGGGACGGTACGACGGCTACCTCGCCGAGGTAGACCTTGCCGGTCGAGCCGTCGATGGAGACGACGTCGCCCTCCTCGACGACGGTGCCGCCCGGGACGGTCATGCGGCGCCGCTTGGTGTCGACTTCGAGCTCCTCGGCACCGCATACGCATGTCTTGCCCATGCCGCGGGCAACAACGGCGGCGTGCGAGGTCTTGCCGCCGCGCGAGGTGAGGATGCCCTCAGCGGCGATCATGCCGCCCAGATCGTCGGGGTTGGTCTCACGGCGAATGAGGATGACCTTCTCGCCGGAGCGCGACCACTTGACGGCGGTGTACGAGTCGAAGACGGCCTTACCGACGGCCGCGCCAGGCGATGCGGCGATGCCGCGCCCCACTTGTTCGGGCCCTTCCTTGCCGCCGGCGCTCTCATCGAAGCGCGGGAACATCAGCTGTGCCAGTTGCGCGCCGTTGACCCGCTGCAGCGCTTCGGCCTCGTCGATCAGGCCCTGGTCGACGAGCTGGGTGGCGATCCGGAAGGCGGCTGCGGCGGTGCGCTTGCCGACGCGGGTCTGGAGCATCCACAGCTTGCCGCGCTCGATGGTGAACTCGATGTCGCACAGGTCCTTGTAGTGCGTTTCGAGCGTCTCCATGATCTGCATCAGCTGGTCGTAGGAGGTTTTGTCGATCTGTTCCAGATCGGCGAGCGGCATGGTGTTGCGGATGCCGGCGACGACGTCCTCACCCTGGGCGTTTTGCAGGTAGTCGCCGTAGACACCCTGCTGGCCACTGGCCGGGTCGCGGGTGAAGGCGACGCCGGTGCCGCCCCCCTTGGATGTCGCGGTCGGGCCGAGGTTGCCGAAGACCATGGAGCAGATGTTGACGGCGGTGCCCAGGTCGTGGGGGATGCGCTCTTGGCGGCGATAGAGCTTGGCGCGCTCACCGTTCCACGAGTCGAAAACCGCGCGTACGGCGAGATCCATCTGCTCCCGCGGCTCCTGCGGGAATTCCCGGCCCGTCTGCTTGAGCACGATCTGCTTGAACGCATCAACGAGCGAGCGCAGGTCGGCGGCATCGAGGCCGAGATCGGTGGCAGCGCCTTTGGCGCGCTTTGCCTTTTCGAGCGCTTCCTCGAACAGGTCGCCGTCGATACCGAGCACGGTCTTGCCGAACATCTGGATAAGACGACGGTAGGAATCCCATGCGAACCGCTCGTCGTCGGCCTGGGCGGCGAGACCGTCCACCGAGGCGTCGGAGAGGCCGATGTTGAGGACCGTGTCCATCATGCCGGGCATGGAGAACTTCGCCCCGGAGCGCACAGACACCAAAAGGGGATTGTCGCTTTGGCCGAGCTTTTTGCCCATACGCTCTTCGAGCGCGGCGAGGTGCGCGCTCACCTCGTCGCGCAGCTGAGGCGGTTCGCTGCCGGAGGCGAGGTAGACCTTGCATGCCTCGGTGGTGATGGTGAAGCCCGGCGGGACGGGCAGGCCGAGGTTGGTCATCTCGGCGAGGTTCGCGCCTTTCCCGCCGAGCAGGTCCTTAAGGTCCTTGTTGCCCTCAGTGAAGTCGTAGACGAACTTCTGGGGTGCTTGTTTTTCCGACACGGGATCGTTCTCCTCGCGTACGGGGTTGCCCTGAGGCCGGGCGCTTATCCCTCTCCAAGGCGATGCAGCGCGTTCAAAACCATGACACAGTCTTACCCTGCGGACT
>JAFAUH010000242.1 GCA_019243445.1 Streptomycetaceae bacterium
ATCGTCCTGGTCAAGGCACCGTGGAAACCGTGGGCATCCCGCAGCCGTGAAGGGACTCGATCATGCATCACCGGACAGTCGCAGACCTGATGACGCACATGGTGGTGCGTGTGCACCGGGGTACCCCGTTCAAAGAGATCGCCGAGCTGCTCGACGAGCACGGCATCACAGCCGTCCCCGTTGTGGATGCAGGCGACCAACCCGTGGGCATCGTCTCCGAGGCCGACCTGCTGCGAAAGAAGGCCGGCGCGCGCGACCCGTCCGACCGGATGGGCCCGATGACGCAACAGCCCGAAGGTCGCGCCAAGTACGAGGCAACGACGGCCGAGGGGCTGATGTCCAGCCCGGCGGTGTGCGCGCGTCCCGAGTGGAATGTGGTCGAGGCCGCCCGCGTGATGCAGGAGCGCGGCGTCAAACGGCTGCCCGTGGTGGACGAGATGGGCAAGTTGGTCGGTATCGTCAGCCGCAGCGACCTGATGCGGGTCTTCCTGCGCCGTGACAATGCCATCCGCGACGAGATCTACGAGGACGTCGTGGCGCGCACGATGGGGGAATCGTCCTCGACCGTCCACGTGGAGGTCAAAAACGGCCAGGTCACGCTCAGCGGCAGCCTGGCGCGAAAGAGCCTGATCCCGATCCTGGTCCGGCTGTGCCAGAGCGTGGACGGCGTCGTCCACGTCGAAGAGCATGTGGCGTACGAGCGCGACGACAACGACGACCTCGGGGAATGGAAGTGACCTTCGTCAATCGCGCCAATCGCAAGGCATACCCACTTCCGCAGGGGGCTCTCTCAGCACGCTCCACGCGACCGGCCCGAGCAGGTCGGCCATCCGCTGGAAGACGTCCATCAGCAGGTCGTCGAGGGAGAGCACACCGACGAGCTGGTCACCGTCGAGTACCGGAAGCCGACGGATAGGGCTCTTACGGAAACGGTGGTAAACGGTGTCGACGTCGTCGGTCACCTCGACGGTGGTCACAGGCGCCGACATCAGTTCACGGACCGTCGTACCGTTCGGGTCGCGGTCGCCGGCGAGCGCCCGCACCGCCAGGTCGCGATCGGTGACGATGCCGCGCAACATGCCGTCCTCCGTCACAAGGACCGCGCCGACGGCGTCCTCTTCCATCCGGACCGCAGCTTCCCGGGCCGTCGCTTCCGGAGCGATCGCGACCGGCGGCGAGTTCATCAATTCAGAAATCTTCACTCGTCCAGCAGAGCACTGCGCACCGCGAGGGTGAAGGGCCGGACGGCCCAGCGTTAATACAAGGTGTGCGGACCGCGGTGCTCCGCGCCGTGGTGGCCTCCGCTCCTGAGCACCTCGGTGGCGATGACGGCGGCCTGGATGCGCCGCTCGACACCTAGCTTGGAGAGCAACCGGGAAATGTGATTTTTGATTGTCTTCTCGGAGAGGAAGAGCTGTTTGCCGATCTGCCGGTTGGTCAGTCCCTCGCCGATCAGGACGAGGATCTCCCGCTCGCGCGGCGTCAGCCCGGAGAGCATGGTGTTCTCCTGCTCCTCATGGCCGTCGTCGCGCAGGCTGCTCATCAACCGGGCCGTTGTCGCCGGGTCGAGCATGGACTGTCCCGAGGCGACCGTGCGCACCGCCGAGACCAGATCGGAGCCCTTGATCTGCTTGAGCACATAACCCGCCGCCCCAGCCATGATCGCGTCGAGCAATGCATCGTCGTCGTCGAACGAGGTGAGCATCAGGCATGCCAGCTCCGGCATGCGCGAGCGCAGCTCCCGGCAGACGGTGATGCCGTCGCCGTCCGGCAGCCGTACGTCGAGGACGGCCACATCGGGGCGCAGCGCCGGGCCGCGGGCCAAGGCGTGGTCCATCGTCCCGGCCTCGCCGACCACCTCTATGTCAGGCTCGGCGTCCAAGAGATCGTGCACGCCGCGCCGTACGACCTCATGATCGTCGACCAGAAAGACCTGGATTGGCGTCCTGGATGAGAATTCGCGCGTTTCCGCCATCTCAGCCCCTTGGACCCTTGAAATTCGACCCCATGAGCAGGGCCCTCTGCTCGAAGCTTCCCCCTTGCCGTCACACCGTACATGGGCCGAACGGGCCTATTGAACATGTAAGACCGCAAGGGGCGCATTTCGGCTCGCCCGGCCCCTGGAAGCTGAGGATGCCAAGACCATCACCATCCAGCGCAAGTCCTGACGGCAGCCGGCCGACGCACGCTGCCGCGTTCGGATGAGCGCCCGGGCTCCGAGCCCGGGCGCTCCGGCTCATTCGCGTCGTGTGTGCGGATACGCCCTGCTGCGCCGCCTCGGCGGCGGTGATCAGGCGTGCTTCGCAGCCTGGAACATCCAGCTGTGCTTCTCCAGCTCGCGGGTAAGCCCGAGGAAGATGTCCTGTGTCACCAAATCCGTCTTCTCGGTGGCATCGATGCGCTCACGCATCCGGCGGATCATCTTGTCGAGCGACTCGACGAGGAATTCGACGACATCGGTGTCCCGCATCCAGCCGTCCGGAGCGTGCGGCAGGCCGCTGGTCTTTGCGATGACATCGGCCCGGCCGTCCGGGGGGACGCCGATCGCCGCGGCGCGCTCGGCGACGGTGTCCGCGTACGCGCGTGCGGTAGTCACGACCTCGTCGAGCTGGAGATGGATACTGCGGAACCTGGGGCCCATGATGTTCCAGTGAGCCTGCTTGGCGACCAGTGACAGATCGAGCAGGTCGACCAGTGCTCCCTGCAACGTGTCCCCGGTGATCCGCCGCGTCTCTTCGGGCAGCGCGCTCTTGACGATACTCATGCCTCACTCCTTCCTTGCGTCCTCCTTCGCCTTCCCACTCCTCAAGGGGATACAACCGGCAGATATGCAGTGAATATGCGGCGAAGCGGACGGTTGGGCTGTATGGCCCTACCGGCACGGGAGGCCGGCGAGCGACCCTGGGGGCCGATCAGTTCGACCGGCTCGCTCGAGAGAAGACTCCATGGAACAGATTCCCAGCCTCCTGCCGCACGCGGCACATGCCCGCCAAGTCCTCTCCAGCCGTGTGCTGCGCAGGCATGTCGTCGCGGGTGTCGATGGCTCGGACGCTTCCCTGGCTGCTCTCGACCAGGCCGTCGTCGAGGCCGTCCACCGCCAGGTCCCGCTGGAGATCGTCTATGGGTGGCCTTGGGAGCCCCGGGACACGGCCGTCTTCGGCCTTGCGCACGAGATCGCGCTCGCGCCGGCCGATGCCGCCCGCATGGTGCTCCACCTCGCCGAAGTCCGAGCCCACCAGCAAGCCCCGCAGCTGCAGGTGCGGCAGACCCTGACCACCGAGGACGCCTCGACGGCGCTGCTGCAGCGCGGTGCGGACGCGGCGCTGACCGTGGTCGGCAGCCGCGCTCTGGGCAGGCTGCGCGCGATGGTGCTCGGCTCGGTGGGCGCACGCCTCGTAGCGCAGGCCACCTACCCGGTGCTCGTTGTCCACGACGCAGCCAGGGTGCGCAAGCGCAAACGCATTGTGGTCGGGGTCGGCGGCGAGGAGGACGCCTGCGCCGTCCGTTTCGCCGTCGAGGAGGCGCACCGGACTGATTCCCACCTGCTCGTCCTGCACGCCTGTACGCATCCGCAGGCCGACGGACACGGGCGCGACGGACACGACGGACATGGGCGCGGGGGAGACGGGCGCGGGGGAGACAGAGGCGAGGAGCACGCACGCGCCGCGATGGCCGTCACTGCCGCGGGCACGGCGCTCGCGACGTACCCGGACGTCACGGTGGAGACGGCGACGGTGCACGACGAGGCGGACCACGCACTCACCATCGCCAGCCGCGATGCCGACTTGCTGGTGATTGCCCGCCACCCTCACCACAGGACGTTCGGGGCACACTTGGGGCCGGTGGCTCACCAGGTGCTGCTCCATTCCCACTGCCCTGTCGCACTGATTCCGGCTGGCTGACCGTTCCTTGGCAGTGCACAGGAGCGAACCCGCACACTGGCATGCCCCGAACGGTCTTGGGCGCACTGGTCCCCGGCGTACTCATCCCCGGGGCAGCGACACGCATCCCGTGCGTGGTCCGATCCTGGGAGGCCAGTTCCCTGCACGGCCTGGCCAAGTGGCTACGGCCAAAGGCGACGGGGAGGTCCCCAACCATCTCTCCGGTGGAGAGGGAGCCCCGCACGCTGGCGCCGTACCCGGCGTCCCAGATCGCGAAAACAACACTACCCAGCCGCCCTGCCGTCGCAGTA
>JAFAUH010000325.1 GCA_019243445.1 Streptomycetaceae bacterium
AGCGGGCGTAGCCGTTCGGGTCCTGGTCCGCATCCTGGCGCTGACTGCGGCGATCTGGCTCAACGACAAGACCGGACAGCCCGTCAAGCGATCGCTGATCGCCTACGATCACTGACTGCGACGACAGCCCTTGGAGTCATTCATCTACTGAAGCGCGTCTGGAGTGGGCAACCGGCCTGATGTGCCAGGGCCCGGCCGCCCCTGAAGGGTGACCGGGCCCGGTACTGCGTACAACGCAGCGGCGTACCGCGGGATTTCAGCCGCGTTTGGCGTCCGCCCATTCGCGCTGGGCGGCGAGATCCTGCTTGATCTCGACGAGTTGCGCGGCGACCGCGGAGGGCGCGGTGCCACCGCGTCCGCTGCGGGCGGCAAGCGCACCGGGAACGTTCAGCACGCTGCGCACTGCCGGCGTCAGATGCGGGGAGATCGCCGCGAACTGTTCGTCGGTGAGCTCGTCGAGCTCGATGCCGTTCGCTTCGCAGACCTTGACGCACTCCCCTGCGACCTCGTGCGCCACCCGGAAGGGCACGCCCTGTTTGACCAGCCATTCGGCGACATCGGTGGCGAGTGAGAAGCCCGCAGGCGCGAGCTCTTGCATGCGCTCCCGGTGGACGGTGAGGGTGGCCATCATGCCGGTGAAGGCCGGCAACAGGACTTCGAGGGTGTCGCAGGAGTCGAAGACCGGCTCCTTGTCCTCCTGCAGATCGCGGTTATAAGCGAGCGGGAGGGCCTTGAGCGTGGCAAGCAGACCGGTGAGATTGCCGATCAGCCGTCCGGACTTGCCGCGCGCAAGCTCGGCGATGTCCGGGTTCTTCTTCTGCGGCATGATCGACGAACCGGTGGAGAAGGCGTCGTCCAGCGTCACGAAGGAGAATTCCTTCGTGTTCCAGATGATCATCTCTTCGGCGATCCGCGACAGGTCGATGCCGATCATCGCGGTGATGAACGCGAACTCGGCGACGAAGTCGCGCGAGGCCGTGCCGTCGATGGAGTTGGCGGCCGAGCCGCGCTCGAAGCCGAGGTCGGCGGCGACGGCCTGCGGGTCGAGGCCGAGCGAGGATCCGGCGAGCGCGCCGGAGCCGTATGGCGAGACGGCGGTGCGCTCGTCCCACTGCCGCAGCCGCTCTGCGTCCCGGCTGAACGCCTGGACGTGGGCGAGCACGTGGTGGGCGAAGAGCACCGGTTGGGCGTGCTGCAGATGGGTGCGGCCGGGCATGGCGACGTCGGGGTGGGCCTCGGCGAGGCCGACGAGCGCCTGCTGGAGGTCGGCGAGCAGCCCGCCGATGATCCGGGCGTGGTCGCGCAGGTACATCCTAAAGAGCGTCGCCACTTGGTCGTTGCGGGAGCGTCCGGCCCGCAGCTTGCCGCCGAGTTCGGGGCCGAGCCGCTCCAGCAGCCCGCGTTCGAGTGCGGTGTGCACGTCCTCGTCGGCGACGGTGCCGGTGAAGGTGGCGTCGGCGACGTCGGCCTCGAGGCGGTCGAGGCCCGCGATCATCCGCTCCAGTTCGTCGGCGGTGAGCAGCCCGGCCGCATGGAGCACCCGGGCGTGGGCGCGGGATCCGGCGATGTCGTAAGGGGCGAGTCGCCAGTCGAAGTGGACGGAGGCGCTGAGTTTGGCGAGGGCCTCGGCCGGTCCGCCCGCAAACCGGCCGCCCCACAGGCGTACGCCCTGCTGGTCACTCACTGGGCGAGATCCCGCCGTGCCGCGATCTTGCTGCTCATGCCGAAGATCTCGATGAAGCCCTTGGAAAGTGACTGGTCAAAGGTGTCGCCGGTGTCGTAGGTGGCGAGGTTGAAGTCGTAGAGCGACTCGTCGGACCGCCGGCCGGTGACGACCGCACGGCCGCCGTGCAGCGTCATCCGGATGTCGCCGGAGACGTGCTGGTTGGCCTCGGCGATGAAGCCGTCGAGCGCCCGCTTGAGGGGGGAGAACCACAGGCCGTCGTAGACGAGTTCGCTCCACCGCTGCTCGACCTGCCGTTTGTACCGGGCGAGCTCCCGCTCGACGGTGACGTTCTCCAGCTCCTGGTGGGCGGTGATCAGTGCAATTGCGCCGGGGGCCTCGTAGACCTCGCGCGACTTGATGCCGACGAGCCGGTCTTCGACCATGTCGAGCCGTCCGATGCCCTGGGCGCCGGCCCGGGCGTTCAGCTGCTGGATCGCCTCCAGCACGGTGACCTGCTTGCCGTCGATGGCCACTGGGACGCCCTGCTTGAAGGTGATGATCACCTCGTCGGCCTCGCGCGGGGTGGCCGGGTTCTGCGTGTACTCGTAGACGTCCTCGATCGGCGCGTTCCAGATGTCCTCGAGAAAACCGGTCTCGACGGCCCGGCCGAAGACGTTCTGGTCGATGGAGTACGGGGATTTCTTGGTAGTGGCGATCGGGAGGTTCTTCTCCTCACAGAAGGCGATCGCCTTGTCCCGGGTCATCGCGTAGTCCCGGACAGGTGCGATGCACTTCAGGTCGGGTGCGAGGGAGGCGATGCCGGTCTCGAACCGGACCTGGTCGTTGCCCTTGCCGGTGCAGCCGTGGGCGACGGTGTCAGCGCCGTGCTTCTTGGCGGCGGCCACCAGGTGCTTGACGATCGTCGGCCGGGAAAGGGCCGAGACCAGCGGGTAGCGATCCATGTAAAGGGCGTTCGCCTTGATCGCCGGAAGACAGTACTCGTCGGCGAACTCGTTCCTGGCGTCCGCGACCTCGGCCTCGACCGCACCGCAGGCCAGCGCCCGCTTACGGATGATCTCCAAGTCCTCGCCGCCCTGGCCGACATCAACGGCGACGGCGATGACCTCGGCGCCGGTCTCCTCGGCGATCCAGCCGATGCAGACGGAGGTGTCCAGGCCGCCGGAGTAGGCGAGTACGACGCGCTCGGTCACGGCTTTCTCCATTCACAGTGCGTGTGTGGTGCGTGTGTGCAGGAGGCAGGGCATCCATGGGGATCCATGCGCTACTGAGTATAAGTATGCATGAGTCCGTATGGAAATCAAACCCGCCGGGGAAATTCCGCGCAAGTGACCGCGAACGGACTACGGCGAGCCCTTCGCGCTGTCGCGCAGCACCTCGGCGAGAATCGGAGCCTGGGCCAGCTCCAGGGTCTTGGTCGCGGTCAGCAAAGTCACCGAGCCCTTCTGCGCGATCTCCCGCAGGCGTTCGACGGCCTGCCTGTGGCCCGGATCCCGCAGCTCGTCGCGGTACCTGCGGCGGAACTCGTCGAACTTCTCCGGATCGTGTCCGTACCAGCGGCGCAGCTCCGTGGAGGGTGCCACATCCTTCGACCACTCGTCGAGGGCGGCATCCTCCTTGGACAGACCGCGCGGCCAGACGCGGTCGACCAGGACGCGGGTGCCGTCCTCGGCTTCGGGGGCCTCATAGACCCGGCGGATCCGTACGGTCGCCTTCTTGGGGGACATCTCGGCCTCCCGGTTCATTTTCCCGGTAGTTCTCCCCCGTCTCCTTCTACTCTCGCGCGCCCATGTTCTGGGCGGGAGAGGGCTGGCCGGGGTGCGGGACCAGGCGACTGTTTCGGTCAGCGGTGCGGTTCTGCCAGCCGCAGCAGGTGGTCGACGAGCAGTTGACCGCCGTTCGGATCGCGGCTGATCAGCATTACGGTGTCGTCACCCGCGATAGTGCCAAGGATGTCGTGCACTTCGGCCTGGTCGATCGCCGAGGCCAGAAACTGCGCCGCGCCGGGCGGTGTGCGCAGCACCACGAGGTTCGCCGACGCCTCGGCGGAGATCAGCAACTCCCCCGCGAGACGCGCCATCCGCTGTTCCTTCACCGACTCCCCCAGCGGTGCCATCGGAGTACGGAACCCGCCCTCCGAGGGCACCGCGTAGATGAGCTCGCCCCCTGTATTGCGGATCTTGACCGCACCCAACTCGTCCAGGTCACGCGAGAGCGTCGCCTGGGTGACGCTCAACCCGTCGTCGGCCAGCATCTTGGCGAGCTGACTTTGCGACCGCACCGGCTCCCTGCCCAGGATGTCCACGATCCGGCGGTGTCGCGCGGTGCGGGTCTGCGGTACGGCCTGGCCGCCGCCCTGCTGCGCCTCGGTCATCGTCGTTACTCTCCGGATCGTAGTTCCCCAGGCTCAGGCTCACCACAGGCCGCGTCGAGGATGCCGGGCAGTGCCCGGACGAACGCGTCCGCTTCGTCGTCGCCAAGGATCAGCGGGGGAGCGAGCCGCACCGTCCCGGCTACGGCGGCGTTCACCAGGAATCCGGCGTCCTGAGCCGCCTGCTGCACCTTCGGTGCCAGCGGCTCGGTGAGCACGATACCCAGCAGCAGCCCCGCGCCGCGTACATGATCGACCAACGGGTGGCCGATCGCCTCGATTCCCTCCCGCAGCCGCCCTCCGGTCCGCTTGACCCGCTCCAGCAGCCCCTCGTTCTCGATGGTGTCGAGCACGGCGAGCGCGGCGGCACAGGCAATGGGGTTGCCGCCGAACGTCGAGCCGTGCTGACCGGGCGTCAGCAAAGCGGCGGCGCCGCCGAACGCCACCGTGGCGCCGATCGGCAGCCCGCCGCCGAGCGCCTTGGCGAGGGTGACGATGTCCGGTTCGATTCCCTCGGCTTGGTAGGCGAACCAGTGGCCGGTGCGGCCCACGGCGGTCTGGATCTCATCCAGGACGAGCAGGGTGCCGGTGGCCCGGGTGATCTCGCGGGCGGCCCGCAGATATCCCTCGGGCGGTACGACGACGCCGTTCTCGCCCTGGATCGGCTCAATGAACACGGCAGCGGTGTGATGGGTGACGGCGTCACGGAGGGCTTCAGCATCCCCGTACGGCACATGCGCCACCTCGCCGGGCAGCGGCCGGAACGGCTCTTGCTTGGCGGGCTGGCCGGTCAGGGCGAGGGCACCCATGGTGCGGCCGTGGAAGCCGCCGGCGGTTGCGACCATGTGCGGACGCCCCGTGCGCCGGCCGATCTTGAAGGCGGCCTCAATGGCCTCTGCACCGGAATTGGAGAAGTACACCCGGCCGGGGCGGCCGGACAGGCGCAGCAGCCGTTCGGCCAGTGCGACCGGGGGCTCGGCGATGAACAGGTTGGAGACATGGCCGAGTCGGGAGATCTGACGGGAGACTGCTTCGACGACGGCCGGGTGGGCGTGACCGAGTGCGTTGACAGCGATGCCGCCGATGTAGTCGAGGTACTCCTTGCCGTCGGCGTCCCACAGCCGGGCGCCCTCGCCACGTACGAGAGGCAGGCGCGGGGTGCCGTAGTTGTCCATCAAAACGCCTTGCCACCGCTCGGTGAGTTCCGCGTTGCTCATTGCAGGCCCCCTTCGGCTTCTTCGGCTTCTTCGGCTTCTTCGGCTTCTTCGGCTTCTTCGGCTTCTTCGGCTTCTTCGGCTTCTTCGGCTTTTTCGGCTTTTTCGGGTTTTTTGGCTTTTT
>JAFAUH010000011.1 GCA_019243445.1 Streptomycetaceae bacterium
AACGAGGAGCCGATGGAGATCGTGCGCGGTTTTCTGGAGGCGATCACGAGCGACGAGGCCGATTACCGCACAGCGAAGGATTATCTGACTGGGGAAGCGCAAGCCCGGTGGGATCCGGCGGCGGGCATTACGGTGCTCGCCGGAGGCCCGCAGTTGTCCCAGACGCCTACGCAGGGCTTGGATCAGGATCTGGGGACGACGGTTGACCTCTCAGCGGGTCAGGTGGCCTCTGTCGATGGCAAGCGCTCATATGCGCCGGCGTCCGGTACGTACCGCACCAGCTTTCATCTGGTGCGGGTGGACGGGGAGTGGCGGATAGGCAGCGTCCCAGACGGCTTGGTACTGAGCCAGTCCGACTTCCAGCGCATCTACCAATCAGTCAACACCTACTATTTCGCCCAGCGAGGACCAGCCGCCGAGTCCGGGCCTGCGCGGGGGGTGCTGGTGGCCGACCCGGTTTATATACGGCGGCGGATCGACCCGCTGACGGCGACCGTCCAGGCGCTGCTCGCCGGGCCGGGCCACTGGCTGCAGCCGGTGGTCACCTCGGCGTTCCCGCTCGGCACGCAGTTGCTGGGGCAGAACCTCGCGCTGGACGACTCGGGGAAGCTGAAGGTGAAGTTTGGCAGCCCGGTGAACCGGACGGGGCTGGGGCAGTGCCAGCGAATGGCGGCTCAACTGCTCAACACCGTCCAGGACCAGTCGACGGCGCGAGTGGATTCGGTGGAGATCGACCGTTCCGATGGGGGAACGCTGTGTTCCCTTGGGCACGAGGATGCGCAGTCTTATGCTCCCTCGGATGCGGAGGCTGTGCCGCATCGGCCGACTCCGTCGGCGGTCGCAGCCCAGGTGTACTTCGTTGACGGCGACCACCGCATGGAGAGTGTGGGCATGGACGCGCAGGCGGCGCACCGCGTGCCTGGGCCGTTCGGGTCCGGGCAGGTGAAGCTGCAGTCGGTGGCGGTCTCACAGGACGAGCAGACCGCGGCCGGAGTGAGCGACGATCGTCGTGTGCTGTATGTGGGCCCGCTGTCCTCGGGCGGCACGGCGCGGCCGGTGCTGACCAGTGCGGCGCACCAGACGTCGCCGGATGGCTCCGACGGGCTGACCAGGCCGAGCTGGGACGGGCTCGGCAACCTCTGGGTGGCCGACCGGAATGCGCAAGAGGGCTCGCGGCTGCTGATGTGGCGGGATGGCAGAACGGTTGACGTCTCGGTGCCGAACCTGGCCGACGGCCGGATCGAGGCGCTGCGGGTCGCCGCGGACGGCGTTCGAATTGCGCTGCTGATCAACCAGGGCGGGCATAGGCAACTGGAGCTGGGGCGCGTCGAGCGGAGCGGGACGACTGCAGACTCGCAGGTCTCGGTCACGGAGCTGCGCGATGTCGCGCCGCAGTTCTCGGATGTGGACGCGATGTCGTGGGCGGGCGAGAGTCGGCTTGTGGTCGTCGGACATCAGGAACGGGGAGTGCAGCAGCTGCAGTACGTGGACACCGACGGTTCTGCTGCGTACACGCCGACCCTGCCGGGGATCAGCAAGGTCTCGGCGGTGGCGGCGTCGGAGAATGAGTTGGGTGGGGACAGGCCGCTCCTGGTCGACTCGGACGAGGGCATGTATCGGCTGCCGGCGGACGCGGACTGGCAGCAGCTCTCTCCGGACGGGATCAGCCCGGTCTACCCCGGCTGATCCAAAGCCCTGTCGGCTTTGGTTTTCCTCGCTCAGCGCGGAGTTATCCACAGGGGTAGCCGGTTTCTTTCGGTACGAGCAGAGTGGGGGCATGCGGGGATGGTGGCGGGAAATCGTCGATTTGGTGCTTCCGGTCGACTGCGCGGGGTGCGGTCGGACACGCAGCGCTTTGTGCGCAAGGTGTCTGGCGCGACTGTGCGGCGCGGAGGGGACACAGCGGGTGCGTCCGTCCCCGGAGCCTGCGGGGTTGCCTGCGGTGTACGCGGCGGGGGCCTACGAGGACGAACTGCGAGCGGTGCTGCTCGCGCACAAGGAACGTGGCGCGCTGCGGCTCGCCGAGCCGTTGGGGGCAGCCTTGGCGGCTGCGGTACGGGCGGGCATACATGCCGCCGGGCCCGGCGGCAGGAGGCGGGACGAGCCGGTGCTGCTGGTGCCTGTGCCGTCGGCGCGAAGCGCGACGGCGGCCCGTGGGCACGACCCGGCGCGACGGATGGCTCTGTGCGCGGCACGGCAGCTGCGGCGGGAGGGGATACCGGCGCGGGTGCTCGCGGTGCTGCGGCAGCGGCGTTCCGTGGTCGATCAGGTGGGATTGTCGGCGACGCAGAGGGTGGAAAACCTCTCGGGTGCGCTGAGGGCCGCCCCGGGCAGCGGGCGGCTGCTCGGGGCTGGTGCGACTGTGGTGGTCGATGACGTGATGACCACAGGTGCGTCGTTGGTGGAGGCGGCCAGAGCGGTGGCGGCGGCGGGCGGTTCGGTCGCAGCGGCTGCGGTGGTGGCGGCTTCCTCGTGCGACTGCTGAGTGAACCGGAACTACTGGAGGAGCAGCATCGTTGCTGGTAGTACGGAGGTGTACGCACCCGAACGGGGGTAGAACTCCCCAAGGGATGCCGGCCTTCGGGCGAGGGGAGTCATGTCCGGTTGTGAAGAGTGTCGGGAAATGTACTGGAAAGCCTATTGATGCGGTTTCTAGGTAATCCGGTGTTGTAATCTGACGTTGTAATGCGGCATCGTAATGCGGCGTTGCAATAAGGCGCTGTAATACGGCGCTCCGGATTTCCGGGCAGCGAACAACTGGGCCTGGGGTCAATCTCCCGGGGGAGATAAGGTGTTGATCTTTCCTTCCAGGGGAAGAGGAGGTGAGAGCCGCGACTCCGCCGCTCCGGGAGGTTTCCGGGGCCCGTGGGGAGGCTGTTTCACAGCGCCGGCCGGGACTTGGTTCCCGTCGGCCTTAGCGCAAGGGATGTGCCCCGCGCGCGGGGCGATCCGGGAACGGAGTTCTGCGTGGACATCGTCGTCAAGGGCCGCAAGACCGAAGTGCCCGAGCGGTTCCGCAAGCACGTGGCCGAGAAGCTCAACCTGGAGAAGATCCAGCGACTGGACGGTAAGGCGATCAGCCTGGACGTCGAGCTCTCCAAGGAGCACAACCCCCGGCTGGCCGATCGTTGCGACCGGGTGGAGATCACGCTTCGCTCCCGTGGCCCGGTGATCCGGGCCGAAGCCTCCGCCAGTGATCCGTACGCGGCGCTGGACGCGGCGTCCAGCAAGCTGGACGCCCAACTGCGCAAGCACGCCGACAAGCGCCATATGGCACGGCGCGGCGGCCGTAGCGCCATGAGTGTCGCGGCTTATACCGCCCCCCTCGCGACCATGGCCGACGAGGAAGAGGCCGAGCAGGCCGCGAACGGCGTTCCGGCTACGAAGAAGGCAGGGCCGCTTGACGTGCAGGGTGAGGGCCCGCTGGTGGTCCGCGAAAAGACGCATGCCGCATCCCCGATGACGCTCGACCAGGCTCTCTACGCGATGGAGTTGGTCGGGCACGACTTCTACCTGTTCGTCGACGCGGAACGGAACCAACCCAGCGTCGTCTACCGGCGGCACGGCTACGACTACGGCGTCATCTACCTCAAGGAGGACCCTTCGGCCGATGAGGCCCCGACCGGCGCGGGGGGAGCGCTCCACCGGTGAAGGACCCGCGATGGCGCCCCCCTGACGGGGCGCCATCGCGCAAGCGGAGTCCCGTCGCAACCCAGGCCGGCCAGACATGGAATCATGGCGGGGGAGCCAATCGGCGGATTGTAGGGCCGGGTTGGTGATGTGCTGTGCAGTGGGCACAGGGATGGCTCTGGCTTGAGGGGGAGGACCTATGCCGGATAGCTTCGAATCGTCGGCCGCCGCGGAGGGCGCGGCCGGATCTGACGGCAGTGACGGCCCTGAGATGGGTGGGGCTGCGAACGCGAGTGCGCGACGCAGCGAGCCCATCAGGGTCCTCGTCGTCGATGACCATGCCCTCTTCCGGCGCGGCCTGGAGATTGTGCTCGCCCAGGAGCCGGACATCGAGGTGGTCGGGGAGGCTGGTGACGGCGCGGAGGCGGTCGACAAAGCGGCCGACCTGTTGCCGGACATCGTTCTCATGGACGTGCGGATGCCGAAGCGCGGCGGCATTGAGGCATGCACCTCCATCAAGGAGGTGGCGCCCAGCGCCAAGATTGTTATGTTGACGATAAGCGACGAGGAAGCTGATCTCTATGAGGCGATCAAGGCCGGGGCCACTGGCTATCTCCTGAAAGAGATCTCCACGGACGAGGTGTCCACCGCCATCCGCGCGGTCGCGGACGGCCAGTCGCAGATCAGCCCTTCGATGGCCTCCAAGCTGCTCACCGAGTTCAAGTCGATGATCCAGCGCACGGACGAGCGCCGTTTTGTCCCCGCTCCTCGGCTCACCGACCGTGAGCTGGAGGTGCTCAAGCTCGTGGCCACCGGGATGAATAACCGCGACATAGCCAAGGAGTTGTTCATCAGCGAGAACACAGTCAAGAACCACGTACGCAATATCCTGGAGAAACTGCAGCTGCACTCCCGGATGGAGGCCGTAGTTTACGCGATGCGAGAGAAGATCCTCGAGATCGGATGAGCTCGGCCGAGAGCCTGGCGGTGAGTTTCCGGCTTGGGGAGCAATGGACAGCAAGGGGAGTAATAAGCAATAAGGGAGTGGATCAGCAGGATGGCAGTGGCAGATAGGGGGCTTGCGACTCCCGGCCGGTGTCCGAGGGGAGTAGTGAGCCGATCCAGGCGTCGCGTCGGGTGTTCGCGTGCGTGATCCTTGCCCGCAGCGTGCCTTCCATCACGAAGCCGAGCTTTTCTGCCACCCCTCGTGAGCCCACGTTCCCCGCTTCCGCGAGCCACTCGAGCCGCTCGACCCGCAGCGCGTCGAAGGCCCATGCGCATACCGCCCGGCCCGCCTCTGCGGTGTAACCGCGCCGGCGGTGCTCTTTGGCCGTCCAATAGCCCAGCTCCGCCATCCGCTCCGGTTCGTCCAGTTTCAGCCGCACCAGCCCCATCGCACCGACCAGCAGCCCTCCCTCCTTGGTGAACACGCCGAAGTTGTACGCCGTGTCCTCGTGCCATCCGGCCGATGCGGTCCGCTCGATCCACTCGGTGGCGTCCCGGTGCGTATAGGGGGAGGGGACGGTGGTCCAGCGAGGGATGTCCGGGTCTTGGCACGCCTCGTACACGGCCTGCACGTCGGAGCGGCGCAGGGCACGCAGCAGCAGCCGCTCGGTGGTCAGCGTTACAGGTTCCATGCCCGGAGTATTTCCAACCCGGATGTCCCTCGGACACCGATTTTCCGGTGCTCGCCAATCACCGGTCCGTGTGATGGAACGCCGGTGCGTCGGCGGACCTCCCGGCGGGCTCGTCCAGTCGCTTACGATGGCCGTTGCGGTAGGGGTATGGGCCCTGCCGTGCCCAGCGCGAGAGAGCGTGCCAGGCCCGACCGGCAAGGAGCCAGCCTACGTGTCCGTCTTCGGCAAGATCCTGCGCGCAGGTGAGGGAAAGATCCTGCGCAAGTTGAACCGCATCGCGGCCCAGGTCAATTCCATCGAAGAGGACTTCGTCAACCTCTCGGACGCCGAGCTGCGCGCGCTGACCGATGAGTACAAGCAACGTTACGCCGATGGCGAAAGCCTTGACGACCTGCTCCCTGAAGCGTTTGCCACGGTCCGTGAGGCGGCCAAGCGGGTGCTCGGCCAGCGCCACTACGATGTCCAGCTCATGGGTGGAGCCGCGTTGCACCTCGGCTATGTGGCCGAGATGCGCACCGGCGAGGGCAAGACCCTCGTCGGCACCCTGCCCGCGTATCTCAACGCGATCTCCGGCGACGGCGTGCACCTGATCACCGTCAACGACTACCTTGCCGAGCGTGACTCGGAGTGGATGGGCCGTGTCCACAAGTTCCTCGGCCTCGAGGTCGGCTGCATCCTCGCCAACATGACGCCGGAGGAGCGCCGCGAGCAGTACGCGTGCGACATCACCTACGGCACCAACAACGAGTTCGGCTTCGACTATCTGCGTGACAACATGGCGTGGTCGAAGGAAGAGTTGGTGCAGCGCGGGCACAACTTCGCCATCGTCGACGAGGTCGACTCGATTCTCATCGACGAGGCCCGCACTCCGCTGATCATTTCCGGACCGGCAGACCAGGCCACCAAGTGGTACAGCGACTTCGCCAAGCTCGTCACCCGCCTCAAGATCGACCGCGACTACGAGGTGGACGAGAAGAAGCGCACCGTCGGCGTGCTGGAGGCCGGTGTCGAGCGGGTCGAGGACTGGCTGGGTATCGAGAACCTCTACGAGTCGGTCAATACCCCGCTTGTCGGCTTCCTCAACAACGCCATCAAAGCCAAGGAGCTCTACAAGTGCGACAAGGACTATGTCGTCATGGACGGCGAGGTCATGATCGTCGACGAGCACACCGGCCGTATCCTCGCCGGCCGTCGCTACAACGAGGGCATGCACCAGGCGATCGAGGCGAAGGAGGGGGTGGAGATTCAAAACGAGAACCAGACGCTGGCCACCATTACCCTGCAGAATTTCTTCCGCCTCTACAGCAAGCTCGCCGGTATGACCGGTACGGCATTGACCGAGGCCGCCGAGTTCTACCAGATCTATAAGCTCGGCGTGGTCCCGATCCCGACGCACCGGTCGGTCGCCCGCCTCGACCGCGCCGACCTGATCTTCCGCACCGAGGAATCGAAGTTCGCTGCCGTCGTCGAGGACATCGCGGACAAACACGAGAAGGGCCAGCCGGTCCTGGTCGGCACCACCTCGGTCGAGAAATCCGAATACCTCTCCCAGCAGCTCGCCCAGCGTGGCGTGCCGCACGAGGTACTCAACGCCAAGCAGCACGACCGTGAGGCCGTCATCGTCGCACAGGCCGGCCGTAAGGGCGCTGTCACCGTCGCCACCAATATGGCCGGCCGTGGTACGGACATCCAGCTCGGCGGCAACCCCGACGACCTCGCAGAGGCGGAGCTGCGTCAGCGAGGCCTCGATCCGCTCGAGCACGTCGAGGAATGGGCGGCGGCCCTGCCGGAGGCGCTGGAGCGTGCCAAGGCCGCAGTGAAGGCCGAGCACGAGGAGGTCACCGAGCTCGGCGGGCTGTACGTGCTGGGTACCGAGCGGCACGAATCGCGCCGTATCGACAACCAGTTGCGTGGCCGATCCGGACGTCAGGGCGACCCTGGCGAGTCCCGCTTCTACCTCTCTCTCGGTGACGACCTGATGCGGTTGTTCAAGGCGCAGATGGTCGAACGTGTGATGGCGATGGCGAATGTGCCGGATGACGTGCCGATCGAGAACAAGATGGTCACCCGGGCTATCGCCTCGGCCCAGTCGCAGGTGGAGCAGCAGAATTTCGAGATCCGCAAGAACGTTCTGAAGTACGACGAGGTGCTCAACCGGCAGCGCGAGGTCATCTACACCGAGCGCCGCCGCGTCCTGGAAGGCGAGGACCTGCACGAGCAGATCTCCCACTTCATGGACGACACGATCGACGACTACATCAGGGCCGAGACGAGCGAGGGCTTCGCCGAGGAGTGGGATCTGGAGCGGCTCTGGGGCGCTTTCGGGCAGCTCTACCCGTGCACGGTCACCATCGAGGAGGTCGATGACGCGGCCGGTGATCGGGCCGGTGTCACTGCGGACCTCATCTCCGAGATGGTCAAGGAGGACATCCACGAGCAGTACAAGCTGCGGGAAGAGCAGCTCAGCTCGGAGATCATGCGTGAGCTGGAGCGTCGGGTCGTGCTTTCGGTACTCGACCGCAAGTGGCGCGAACACCTCTACGAGATGGACTACCTCCAGGAGGGCATCGGTCTGCGGGCGATGGCGCAGCGTGACCCGCTGGTCGAGTACCAGCGCGAGGGCTTCGACATGTTCCAGGCCATGATGGACGGCATCAAGGAGGAGTCCGTCGGCTACCTGTTCAACCTGGAGGTCCAGGTGGAACAGCAGGTCGAGGAGGTCCCTGTCGCTGAGCAGGCGCTCGCCGCGGAGGAAGCGCCGGAGCAGGAGGCCGTGCCGGTCGGCGCCGGAGGGGCGCGCCCGGGGATCCACGCCAAGGGCCTCGACGCTCCGCAGCGCCCGGACCGGCTGCACTTCTCGGCGCCGACGGTGGACGGCCAGGGCGGTGTCGTCGAGGGGGACTTCAGCAGCGACGGCGGCCCTGGCTATGCGCCGGAGCCGGACGGGCTGACCCGGGCCGGGCGCCGCAAGGCGCAGAAGGGCGGCCGTCGCCGCAAGAAGTGACCGCGAGGATTACAGTGCCCGCCGCGCCGACGGCTTTTTGTGCCTGGGGCGGCACTAGGCTCTGTCCGGGTGATCTTTGTCGGCCCGTGACGCCTACGAACCATCAGCCGCTGCCGCGGCGGGGCACGCTCGCTTTCGTCATCGGCCCGCTCGGTCACCAGGAGGGACCGGCGAAATCGACCGCGGTGCAGCGCCACCGCTGGTCGAGGCCGCGTTCCAGCCGGAACGCGAGTGCCCGCAGCGCATCGCCGGAGGCGATACGGGCAAAGGCTTCCAGCACATCGGGCGCGGGTGCCCGCTTGTCGCACCGCTCGACGACAGGCGTCGGCCTGCCCGCCGGGGGGCGCAGTACGCCTTGGGCTGCCAGTTGCCACAGCCGGTCATAGGTTGCCTCGCCTGACATGTGCCGGAGCATCCAGCCGGCCGGACGCTGGCCACTGAGCACATCAAGCAGCCGGTCGGCAAACCAGTAGTGGGCTTGCCGCCGCCGCGCCGCCTCGGCCGGGTTCACGGCGAACGGCCTGCGGCGTCCCGATCCCGGGCTGGGACGTCGCGTGTCGCGGCGCGCGGGCGGTGCGGTGCGTGCGCTGCGTTCGATGGTCGTCATGATGGTCATGGCGGAATTCCCCCACTGTGTGTCCGGTGCTGGTGTGTGTCCGGTGCTGGCTGAGCGAACTGAGGAGACTTGTAGCGAGCTCGCCCGAGGGCCGACAAGGCGGACGGGAAGTTGCCCACCGTGGAGATCGAATTCACCTATCAGGGTGACGAGTGGCTTCAGAAGCGCTACCAGGAACGGTGTCCGCAGGGCGTAGCCGGAGCCTTCCGCCCCTTCCGCGCCCTCCGAAGGGGTACGCCCTGAAAAGGAGCGGGCAGTGGGCGAACGGCGGGATGCCGGAAATCCCGCCGGACGGTGGATGACCTGCGCGGCAGGTACGACCGTATGCTGAGCCCGTACCGAAATGGCCCTTCATGGAGCGGCAGTGATGCGCGTCTACATCCCCACGACCTTGCTCGGTCTCGCCGAGGCGTACAAGGTGGGCGAGCTGGGCCCAGCGCCGCTGGACGCCTACGCCGTCACCCCCGCGCTGCGTGAGTGGTACGTCTCGGATGACATCGAGGAGTTGGAGTACGCGGCGCTGACCCGCGCCGCGCAGGCGAGTTTGCGGCTGCTTGCTGGCGATCCGGGCACCGCCCGGCGTCGCGTCGTGATCGCGGTTGACGTGTCCGATGGCGCGGCGGCGTACGATCCTGACCGCGGCTTGGACCCGGCGAGCCTCGGTTCGGTGCGGCTCGCCGCTCCCGTACCGATCGGCAAGGCGGCAGCCGTCCACGTCGACAGCTCCGAGGCAGAGGACGATGTAAGCGCTGCGGCCGACGCGCTGGGCGCGGCGGACACCGGGGACGAGGACGCACGCTTCATCGTCGATGGAGCTGAAGACCACGAGCTGCTCTGGTATGCGACGCAGGAGATCCCTGGCTTGATCTGCTGAACGCCGCGTTGTCAGAGCCCCGCTGTACCGTCTTTTTCATGACGGCGCATCTCGTATGGGACTGGAACGGCACTCTGCTCGACGACATCGAAGCGGTGATGGGGGCCACCAATGCTGCTTTCGCGGAGCTCGGCTTGGGGCAGATAACCCTCGATCAATACCGCGAGTTGTACTGCGTGCCCGTCACGCGCTTCTACGAGCGGCTCCTTGGCCGGATCCCGACGCAGACGGAGTGGGAGCTGATGGACGACACCTTCCACCGGCATTACACGCTGCAGCGCGCAGTGTGCGTGCTCGCCGAAGGGGCGGACGCGCTGCTCATCGGCTGGCAGGAGGCCGGGCGCAGCCAGTCGATCCTCTCGCTGTACGGGCACGAAGAACTCGTACAGCTGGTGCGCTCCTTCGGCATCGAGTCTCGCTTCGTCAGGGTGGAGGGGCGCGCCGGGCCCCCGGGGGGCAGCAAGATCGAGCACATAGTGCGCCACCTGGACGCCCTGGAGGGCGTTCAGGCACGGCGCACAGTGGTCATAGGCGACGCCGTGGACGACGCCATCGCGGCGGCGCATGTCGGAGCGCACGCCGTGCTTTACACCGGCGGCTCGCACAGCCGGTCCAGCCTGGGGCGGGCCGGAGTACCGGTGGTGGACAGTCTCGCCGAAGCCGTCGAGGTCGCCGAGGATCTCATACGCTGATGCGGGCGCCCATTCGGTGAGGGGCCCTTAGGCCACTGGAGCCTTCGCGCGGAGCACGTTCAAGAACTCGCGCATCCACGCCGGGTGGTCCGGCCAGGCGCGTGAGGAGATAAGCACCCCGTCGACGACGGCCTCGGAGTCCTGGAACGCCGCGCCTGCGGCCTCCATATCCGGTTCGAGCGCCGGATACGCGGTCAGTCGCCGCCCATGCAGTGCCCCGATCGACGCGGTCATCAGCGGGCCGTGGCAGATCTGGGCAACTGGCTTGTCGGCGTCGAAGAATGCCTTGAGGATCTTGCGGAGCTCAGCGTCGTTGCGCAGGTACTCCGGCGCACGTCCACCGGGGATGACCACGCCCGCGTACTGCGACGGGTCGACGTCGGAGAAGGCCAAGTCGGCTGGCCAGGTGTAGCCGGGCTTCTCGGTGTAGGTGTCGAAGCCCTCCTCGAAGTCGTGTACTACGAAACGCAGTTTCTTGGCTGTAGGCGCCGCGATATGGACTTCGTAGCCCTCCTCGAGCAGCCGCTGGTATGGATAGAGGACTTCCAGCGATTCCGCCGCGTCGCCGGTCAGGATCAGGATTTTCGCCGTCATGAGCTACACCGTCCGTCCTCACGTATGACAAAGAGCGGGGACCGAGCCGTTCGGCGGCCCGCCCCCCCATGCCCAACCTGCACCCGTCGGCAGGCTTTGCCAAGTGCTCACGCCGCACCGCGCACTGTCTGTCTAAAGTGTCAAATTCTGGAGGGTGACTTTGTACACAAACAGTCGCTGACAGTCCCCGCACTCGGAACGATAGCCTTGCTGTGTGATCAGCGCGATATACCGCGGGGGCAGCGATGCCCCTGCCCTATGCCCGGAGCGGCATGAGCCCCGGTGCACGGCTGATCGTTACAACCGGTCGTTACAACCGGGTCAAATTCAGGAACCTCCGCCCGAAAGCACGGCGCGAGGCATAACGTCGATCCTGAACGGCAATCCTGTGCCGGGACGACGTGCCGCCACCACACCCATTGACGTCACGCAACGGCGCGCGACAGGAGTCAGAGGACATGCAGACCAAGCTGGACGAAGCCAAGGCCGAGCTGCTCGCACGGACAGCCCGGGTAGCTGAGAACAGCCCAGGGGGGCAACAACCCGGCCAGGGCCTCGATGAGGAGGCCGTACAAGCGTTTCTCCAGCAGTACTACCTGCACACGGCACCGGAGGACCTTCTCGACCGTGACCCGGTCGACGTCTACGGCGCCGCACTTTCCCACTACCGCCTCGCGGAGACGCGCCCCCAGGGCACAGCGAATGTGCGGGTGCACACCCCCACCGTCGAGGAGAACGGCTGGACCTGCAGCCACACGGTCGTTGAGGTGGTCACCGACGACATGCCCTTCCTCGTCGACTCGGTGACCACTGAACTGTCCCGCCAGGACCGCGCGATCCACGTCGTCATCCACCCGCAGGTCGTCGTCCGCCGCGACGTCACCGGCAAGCTGCTGGAGATCCTCGACTACGCCGCCCCGTCGTCCGCCGTGGGACCCGAACTGCCGCACGACGGAATCGTGGAGTCCTGGATCCACGTCGAGATCGACCGCGAGACCGACCGCAATGACCTCAAGCAGATCACCACCGATCTGCGCCGCGTGCTTTCCGATGTCCGTGAGGCCGTCGAGGACTGGACGAAGATGCGCGATGCCGCGCTGCGCCTCGCCGATGAGCTCGCAGCTGCCCCGCCGCCGCTGCCCGAGCAGGAAGTCGGCGAGGCATGGGAGCTGCTGCGCTGGCTCGCCGACGATCACTTCACGTTCCTGGGCTACCGCGAATACGAACTGACCACCGAGTCGGGAGCGGACGGCACCGAGGATGTGCTCGCCGCCGTGCCCGGCACCGGCCTGGGTGTGCTGCGCTCCGACCCCACCCACCGTGACATGGAGGGCACCCACTGCGTCTCAAATACCTTCCACCGGCTGCCTCCCGGCGTCCGTTCCAAGGCTCGTGAGCGCAAGCTGCTCGTTCTCACCAAGGCCAACAGCCGCGCGACGGTCCACCGCCCCGCGTACCTCGATTACGTAGGCGTGAAGACCTTCGACGCCGACGGCAACGTCACCGGTGAGCGTCGTTTCCTCGGCCTGTTCTCCTCCGCGGCGTACACCGAGTCCGTCACCCGCGTCCCCGTCATCCGCCGCAAGGTGCAAGAGGTGCTTTCCGGCGCCGGTTTCTTGCCCGACAGCCACGACGGCCGCGACCTGCTGCAGATCCTGGAGACCTACCCGCGCGACGAACTCTTCCAGACCAGCGCCGACGAACTGCGCCCCAT
>JAFAUH010000226.1 GCA_019243445.1 Streptomycetaceae bacterium
CGTACCGCGGTGCACGGCGTCAGTGGCGATACCACGCTGGTGGGCATCTCGGGACCGGTCAAGGCCGATACCGTCTCCGGCAACGTCGAGGCCCAGGCGGTCTCCGGTGAGCTGAGGGTCAGCTCGGTCTCCGGTGATCTCACCGTCGTCGAGGGTACCGGCTCGAAGGTGAGGGCGGACTCGGTCAGCGGCAATATGGTGCTCGACCTGGACCCGTCTGCGGGCGCCGACGTACGGCTCACCACCGTCTCCGGCGAGATCGCGATCCGTATCCCAGAACCCGGTGACGCCGAGGTCGACGCCAACACCACCAGCGGCGCGGTCTCCTGTGCCTTCGACGAACTGCGGATCACCGGCGAATGGGGTGCCAAGAAGATCTCCGGGCGGATCGGCACCGGCGACGCACGGCTGAAGGCGACGACGGTGACCGGAGCGATCGCCCTGTTGCGAAGGCCGCCGACAGATGCGGCGAAACCAGAGGATCAGTCGCAGGACCTGCCGCCGTCCGGTCGGACCTCGTCCGGGAAGGACGCCTGAACATGGCTCCCGTCTTCGCTCACAGCCGTCTGCGCCTGTACCTGCTGAGGTTGCTGGACGAGTCCCCGCGCCATGGCTATGAGGTGATCCGGCTGCTGGAGGAGCGCTTCCAGGGCCTGTACGCGCCTTCAGCGGGAACCGTCTACCCGCGCCTGGCCAAGCTGGAGAGGGAGGGCCTGGTCACCCACACCACCGAGGGCGGCCGCAAAGTCTACTCCCTCACCGACGCCGGGTGCGCCGAAGTAGCCGCCCGTCAGGACGAGTTGGAAGACCTGGAGCAGGAGATCCGCGACTCCGTCTCCGAACTCGCCGCCGAGATCCGCGAAGACGTCCGCGGTACGGCGAGCGACCTGCGCCGGGAGATCCGCGAGGCAGTGCAACAGGCCCGCAGTGAGCCTGGCGACTTCCGCCGGATGAAAGAGGAGTGGAAAGAGCAGGCACGGCGGGCGAAGGAGGAGAGCCGCCGTGCCAGGGAGGAGGCACGCAGCGCCCGTCAGCAGGCCCGCGCGGTACAGGAGCGGGAGGAGCAAGAGACGTCCGCGAACCCCGCGCGCGACCTGGAGCGCTTGCTGGACGGCTTCCGCGACGACATCCGTGACGCCGCCCGCGACCACGGCATCGACGCAGGGCAGTTGCGCGAGGCCAGGCGCCATCTGTCCACGGCCGCTGTCCGCATCGTCGCGGTGCTGCGCGACGACGACAGGCCACGCGGATAGCGGATAGACGGGCAACCTCAACCGGCCTCACACAGCGCCAGACCTCAGATAGTGAGGACCACCTTGCCGAAGAGGTCGCCGCCCGCCATCTTCTCGAACCCCTCGCGCGCCCGGTCGAGCGGCAGCACGGAATCGATCACCGGGCGTACGCCAGTCGCCGCGCAAAAGCTCAGCAGATCCTCCAATTCGTCCTTGGTGCCCATCGTCGAGCCCACCACCTTCAATTCGAGGAAGAAGATGCGGGTGAGCTCGGCGGTCTTGGGGTTCGGCCCGCTGGTCGCGCCGGAGATCACCAGCGTGCCACCGGGCCGCAGCGACTTGACCGAGTGCGACCAGGTGGCGGCGCCGACCGTCTCGATCACCGCGTCCACCCGGTGCGGCAGCCGCGCACCCGGCTCGAAGGCGGCCTGTGCCCCAAGGTCTTCGGCGCGCTTGCGCTTGGTCTCGTCCCGGCTGGTGGCGAAGACGCGCAGGCCGGCCGCCTTGCCGAGGACGATCGCGGCGGTGGCGACCCCGCCGCCGGCGCCCTGGACGAGCACCGAATCCCCAGGCCGGACCCCGGCATTGGTGAAGAGCATGCGATAGGCGGTCAGCCATGCCGTCGGCAGGCACGCCGCCTCCTCGAAGGAGAGCTCCTTCGGCTTGCGCAGCACGTTCCACGCCGGGACCGCCACGCGTTCGGCGAATGTGCCCTGGTAACGCTCCGTCAGGATGGAGCGTCGTTCGTGCGGCCCGACACCGTGCCCGGATTCGCCGATCACGGAGTGCAGCACCACCTCGTTGCCGTCCTCGTCGATCCCCGCGGCATCGCAGCCGAGGATCATCGGCAGGCTTTCCTCGGCCAAGCCCACACCCTGAAGGGACCACAGGTCGTGGTGGTTGAGCGAGGCCGCCTTGACAGTGACGGCCGTCCATCCGGGTGCCACCGCCGGTGCGGGGCGCTCCCCCAGTTCCAGCCCGTTCAGCGGCTCTTCCCGGTCGATCCGTGCAGCGTAAGCGGCAAACATGTCCTTGAAACTAGACCCACGGGACGGACACCACCAGTCCACCGGGCATGAACGGGCATGAAACGGTGCGCATCACCCGGGATCCGGCTGCCACGTGTGCGAAAATAGCTGAACGGGCGATCCCCGGCATCCCATCGGGCCGGTACCCAAGGCCGGACCACGCAGTGACATCAGCTGACTTAAGCCATTAAGTCAGCGGGGACATCAGCCTCCCCCTGCCCCTCCCCTTGTCACAGCAGGCGAACAGGGCTGCGGGGCTTTATCGACTCGTCAGCGGATCACTCTTCCGGTAGAACGGATCCTTCACCTTCGTCCCGGGGCCCAGCCCCGCCTTCTCCAGCGGAGGCCGCGACATCAACTGCTGGCGCGGTGGGCCGGGAGAGGCACTCTCAGCACTCAATTCTGACAAAGGGGTCGTAAAGTGGCAGCGGAGATCGTCAACCCTCTCAGCGAGACGGAGGACACGGACATCATCGATCCTGTCTTCGCGCTCCACCGTGGCGGCAAAATGGAAATCTCCGCCACCGTGCCGGTGCGCGACCGCGAAGACCTGTCCCTCGCCTACACGCCAGGGGTCGCTCAGGTGTGTACGGCGATCGCCGAGCAGCCCGAGCTTGTCAACGATTACACATGGAAATCGCAGCTCGTCGCGGTGGTCACGGATGGCACCGCGGTGCTCGGGCTCGGCAACATCGGCCCCGAGGCGTCGCTGCCGGTGATGGAGGGCAAGGCGATCCTGTTCAAGCAGTTCGGCGGGGTGAATGCGGTGCCGATCGCGCTGGCCACCACCGATGTGGACGAAATCGTCGAGACCGTCGTCCGACTCGCGCCGTCCTTCGGAGGGGTGAACTTGGAGGACATCTCCGCCCCTCGCTGCTTCGAGATCGAGCGCAAGCTCCAAGAGCACCTCGACATCCCCATCTTCCACGACGACCAGCACGGCACGGCGATCGTCACCCTCGCCGCCTTGCGCAATGCCTGCCGCCTGACCGGCCGCTCCCTGGGCGACCTGCGCGCGGTGATCTCGGGTGCGGGCGCGGCAGGCATCGCGATCGCCAAGATCCTGGTGGGTACGGGCATTGGCGACGTGGCTGTGAGCGACCGCAAGGGTGTGGTGCATGCCGACCGCGAGGATCTCACCGCCGTCAAGCGTGAGCTCGCCTCGTTCACCAATAAGGCGGGTCTTACCGGTTCGCTGGAGGAGGCGCTCGAGGGAGCGGACGTCTTCATCGGCGTCTCGGGCGGCACGGTGCCGGAGACAGCGGTGTCGAAGATGGCCGACCGCGCGTTCATCTTCGCCATGGCCAACCCGACCCCGGAAATCCACCCGGATATCGCGCACAAGTACGCAGCAGTGGTGGCCACCGGCCGCAGCGACTACCCCAACCAGATCAACAATGTCCTTGCCTTCCCTGGCATCTTCGCCGGCGCCCTCCAGGTACGGGCGACGACTATCACCGAGGGCATGAAGATCGCCGCAGCCGAGGCGCTCGCCGCGGTGGTGGACGGTGAGCTCAGCGCGGACAAGGTCATCCCCTCCCCCTTCGACGATCGCGTCGCCCCGGCGGTCACCCAGGCCGTCGCAGCCGCGGCCCGCGCCGAGGGCGTGGCCCGCAGGTAATTTCCCCTATACAGCTACAGCGTTTCCCATGACGCAGCGTTTCCCTCACGCAGCGCACACTGAAGGCGGTGCGGCCCGATTCCCCAGGCCCGCACCGCCTTCACTGCATCCACCATCCGTAATACCCTTATCCCCATCAGGTCTATTACGAAGACCAGCCCGCACCGGAGCAAGGCCAAAAAGCAAGGACTGGGAGCAAGGACCGGGAGTAAGAACCACAAGTGGAACTGGCTCAGTACTCGGACTACGCCGTGCGGCTCGTCAACACCGAGCAACCCGAGCGCGGCACGGACACCCTCACCTCCGTCGAGGCCGTCCGTGACCTGTGCGGCGAATCTTCCCGGATCGGCCGCCGTGCCAACGAAGCCGACGTGACCCGGCTGCGTGGCGTACGCAACCGGCTGCGGGCAGTCTTCGAGGCCGCTGACGTGGGCGACGAGGTACGAGCGGTCGACCTGCTCAACGCGCTGCTGCTCGAATATCCGGTGAGCCCCCAACTCTCCGGCCACGGCCGCCTCGGCGCCCAAGGCCGCCCGCAGTGGCACATGCACCTCTCCGATCACGCCACTAACACCACCGTCGGCTACACCGCGACCGCCTGCATGGGCCTGGCCTGCCACCTCATCGAGTTCGGCGTCGACTGCCTCGGCATCTGCCAGACACCCCCGTGCCGCAACGCATACGTCGACACCTCGACCAACCGCTCCCGCCGCTACTGCTCCAACCGCTGCGCCACTCGCGCCAACGTGGCTGCGTACCGCGCACGCCAACGTCAACAGACGCCGATGTAAGAAGAGTTGAGAAGAGTTACGACCGCTCCGAGCGCACCGGCCGCAGCGAGGACACCGGCCGCAGCGAGGACACCGCCCACCCGAGCACCGCCCACAGCGACCCCTGCGACCGCACCTCACGCGGCGGCCGGAACCTGCCGAGCACCCGGGCAAGCACCATCGCTTCCGGAACCGTGCCGAACATCCGGCTGTCGGACTCGGCGAACACATTGTCCCCCAGCACCCACCATCCGCCCTCGCGCCGCTCCACCGTCCGCTTGACGATGAGCAAGTCCTGCTGGAACGGATGGCGCAACACCACCACGTGGCCCGGCCGGATCTGCGCTCCGTACCGGACCAACAGCTGATCCCCGTGGTACAGCGTCGGCACCATCGAGGCTCCGATCACCTCGGCGAGTCCGTACGGCAGCCTGGCCCCCTGCTCGCGCATCCTGCGCCTCCTGTCAGATTCTCCACCGGCACCTCTCCGCCGGCACCAGAGTGGCCGGGCTTTCGCTCCAAGCACCAGAAGACGCCCGAGAAAAGGAGCCCGACAAGGAGTAACGTCCCAAGTGCACAGACGATCAAGAGGAAGGACAGCCATGTTCTCTCGCCTGTTCGCGCCGAAAGTAAAGGTCAGCGCCCACTGCGACCTTCCCTGTGGGGTCTACGACCCAGCTCAGGCCCGCATCGAGGCCGAGTCGGTCAAGGCCATTCAGGAGAAGTACCAAGCCGCCGAAGAGGGCTCCGACATCCGCTGGCGCTGCGTCCTCATCAAGGAACAGCGCGCCGAGCTCGCCAAGCACCACGTCTCGGTCCTGTGGAGCGACTACTTCAAGCCCCCGCACTTCGAGAAGTACCCCCAGCTGCACCAGTTGGTCAACGACACCCTCAAGGCCCTGAGCGCAGCCAAGGCCTCCAACGACCCGAAGACCGGCCAGCACGCCCTCGATCTCATCGCCGAGATCGACAGGATCTTCTGGGAGACCAAGAAGGCCTGATCTTGGCCTAGGCCACTTGACCTGCGGTCTCCTTCTCCGCAGAGGCCTTCTGTCCGCACCCGGTCCGCAAGCCGCCGCTCACGGCGTCGACGACGGACCGGGTGCGGTCGTTTTACCGTCGATGCCCCGGTCGGCCAGGGCGCGGGGCATTCCTCCAGGCAGGGTAGTAACCATTCGCAGGGATCCAGCAATGGAGCGCGTCGCCGAGCTATACGGCACTTCTCCTACTACCTTCCATAACCGTAGGGAGCCGGTCGACTACTGACCGCATCCGATCAACTAACGGAGAAGTAATGCGCAAGCTTCAAAAGACCGTCGTGGTGGCCGCAGTACTCGGCAGCGTCAGCTTCATCGGTGCCGGCACCGCTTCCGCCAACTCCGGCGCGCAGGGAACCGCTTCGAACTCGCCCGGCGTCCTCTCCGGCAACAACGTGCAGGTCCCGGTCCACGTGCCGGTCAACGTCTCCGGGAACACCGTGAACGTCATCGGCCTGCTCAACCCCGCGACCGGGAACAGCGCCTCCAATAGCTGACGCGCACACCACGCGCCCACGCGGTCCGTATGCGACCAGCGGCCCCGGAGGCACCGCCGCCGGGGCCAGCCCCTTTCCCAGACACATCCTCACCTGCGGCGCACTCACCGCCGTACCTTGCTCAGCGCTGTCATCACGGCCCTGTGCGATCGTCTTCTTGGTTTCCTGCCGCCAGGCGTATGGTGCGGGCTGCCTTCTTCCAGCGCGCGTGAGCGCGGGGATGGCCTCACCCGGCGGTGGTAGCGACCAGCCGCCGAGTGAGGAGTGAGCACGTAGAGCACTTCTTGTTCTAGCTCGTTCTAGCTCGTTCTAGCTCGTCACCCCCGCTGCCCTCGCTGTGCCCCTCACGTGCCGCCGCCGGAGGTGTTGCCGCCACCGCCACTGCCACCGCCACCGCCGCCGTTGCTGCCGCCACCGGGTGCGTGACCGATGCCGAGGCAGAGGACGTCCAGGTAGACGGCTACGCCTCCCGAGGGCAGCGAGGCCCCATCGCTAGCGGTGAGGGTCACGGTGGGCTGGCCACCGTTGTAGCTCAGTGGCCCCACGAGCACAGTAAGGGCCGGGTTCGAGAGGCTGGGGGACCCTGGATCCACCGACACAGCAATCGGTTGGTAGCCCGTCGGGCACGTCAACGGGTACTGGGAAGCACCCGTTGCAGTCACCTGAACGCGAGTCATCCCACTCCAGACCTTCAGCACGGGCTTGCCGCGCTTCCGTCCATGCCACCAATGCCCGCCGTGGGGGTGCCACTGCTTGTGGTAGGACGGATCATCCCCATGATGAGCCGGTGCAGCCGCAACTGCGGCGGTCGAGCCTGCGAGCACGGAAATCACGCTCAACGAGGCCGCAGTTACCGCAGTAGCGGCCTTCATGCGTGTTCGAATCGGTTGACGGATCACGTAGGACCCTCCTTCAGGGAGGTTTCGGCTGTGCGAATCGGCAGCATCGGTCATACGGCTACCGCGTCGTCCGGTGGGCGACTTCACACGATTCCCACGCCTGTCAGATGAATTAACCAGTCGTCAGCCAAGTAGCAGACTCGCGTCGAACATTCGGGGCACCCAGCTTGCGGAACAATTGTTTGAGCACTATTACCTTGCGCTCGGCACCGATCGTCTCCCGCACCAGCCGCCGGTACATGGCGTCCGCCGACTCCCCCGTGAGCTCACCGACCCCGCCGAGCCGCTCCCGCACCGCGTTCCGGCGCCGTTCAAACACTCTGCGCAGCCGATCCGCCAGCGGCGGCAGCAGCGCGTTGCCGGGCTCCGCAAGGCGCCGCCTCAGCAACTCCTCGGCCGCCCGCGAGGAAGAGCAGCAGATCGCGGGAGGGGAACGGCCCGCCTCGCTGGGTCGTCAGCGCCGGGAGACCGGGCACCTCGTGATGTGTTCCTTCGTGATGCGTTCCTTCGAGCCCGGCGAGAGCCGGCGCTGGTGCTACGTCGATCAGCGGCTCACCTGATTCTTCCCCGCTTGTCAGACCCTCCGGTTAGCCTTGAGAGCATGATTCGCGCCACAACCGCAGCCGACGTCCCGGCGATCCATGCCGTGATCCGCGAACTGGCCACCTCTGCCACGTTCGCATCATCGGTCCCCGCTGTACCGCCGGTATCGCCGCCGGCCAACGCCGCGATATCTCTTTCGAATTGACAGCACAAACCCCTGCCACGTCGTGTAATCATGGTCTTACCATGAGTGACAACAGCAGGGGGTTCTGAGCTCCGGTTCCTTGGCGGGAAGGCTGTGCTTGTTCCGGGCGACACCGGGGCACAGATCGCGATAGCGTCACTGGCGGTTCGTGTCGGCTCCGGTCACCCGAAGCTTGCGGACTGCAATGACGTGCTGGTCCACCGCCGCCCCGCGGCGGACCGGGCAGACAATCCAGCTCAATCACCATGTCCACCTTGGAGGTGAGGGTGTCCCAGATCGCAGGCGAGCCCGGGTCGAAGGACTTCGTGGAGGTCCGGCTGCCCGCGGCGGGGGCCTACCTCTCGGTACTGCGAACGGCCACAGCCGGACTCGCAGCCCGTTTGGACTTCACCCTCGACGAGATCGAAGACTTGCGCATCGCCGTGGACGAAGCCTGCGCCATCCTGCTGCAGCAGGCGGTTCCCGGAAATGTGCTGTCGTGCGTCTTCCAGCTGGTCGAAGACGCCCTGTGGGTGACCGTATCGGCCCCGACCACTGACGGCCGCGCGCCCGAGCGCGACACCTTCGCCTGGACAGTGCTCTCCGCACTCGCCGGCGAGGTGAACTCCTCTGTGGCCAAGGACAACACGGTCAGCATCAGCCTGCATAAGAAGCGCGGCGCCGGCCCCGGACACTCGTGAGGTCGCATATGACGGCAACCCGCAGTTCCGGGCTTCGCTGGAGTCGGCGCATCCCGGCCCGACAGCGGATCGGTAACGCTACAACCGTGCACGGATCGGGGGACCGCCGTGAGTACTGAATCTCCTCGGGAGCTGACGCCCGGTGTACCAGTCGAGAACGCCGGCACACACACCGGTCCCGCCGAGCGCGGCGCCGCCGTGCCCTCTCAGCCCGACCGGGCCGCGTTCACGGGCCCAAGGCATCAGGCACGCCACCACCCCGTGCCGCGCATCGGCGGAACGGACCACGCGAAGCAGGCCGACCCCATGGACCAGCACGAGCAGCACGACCCGCACGACCGGGCCGGCGCCCGAGCGCTCTTCATCGAGCTGAGCAAGCTCCCTGAGGACTCCCCCGCCCGCGCTGAGCTGCGCAATCAGCTGGTGCAGATGCACCTGCCGCTGGTCGAGCACCTGGCCCGCCGCTTCCGCAACCGTGGTGAGCCGCTTGACGATCTCACGCAAGTCGCGACCATCGGCCTGATCAAGTCAGTAAACCGTTTTGACCCCGAACGTGGTGTCGAGTTCTCCACCTACGCCACCCCCACGGTGGTGGGTGAGATCAAGCGGCACTTCCGGGACAAGGGCTGGGCGGTCCGTGTCCCGAGACGGCTGCAGGAGCTGCGGCTCGCGCTGACGACGGCCACCGGAGAGCTGTCGCAAGAGCACGGTCGTGCGCCCACGGTCCATGAGCTGGCCGAGCATCTGAAGATCTCCGAGGAGGAGGTCCTCGAAGGGCTGGAGTCGGCGAACGCCTACAGCACACTCTCCCTCGACGTCCCCGACACCGACGACGAGTCCCCGGCGGTCGCCGACACCCTAGGCGCCGAGGACGACGCGCTGGAGGGCGTGGAGTACCGCGAATCACTCAAACCGCTACTCGAGCAGCTGCCGCCGCGTGAGAAGAAGATCCTTCTGCTGCGTTTCTTCGGCAACATGACCCAGTCGCAGATCGCCCAGGAGGTCGGAATCTCCCAGATGCACGTCTCCCGGCTGCTCGCCCGCACCCTCGCCCAGCTCCGCGACCGGCTCCTCGTCGAGGAGTAAACCGAATCGAGGAGTGAACCAAAGAGTAAGAGGAGCAAAGGGAGCGGGAAGTAAAAGGAGTAAAGAGTCGGGGAGTGAAGGGAGAGGCAAGGAAAGGCAAAGAGGGGCGTCAGCCCTCCGCGGCGCGGCGGATGCCCAGTGCCTCCGTCGCCGCCGGGTGGACGAGCAGCACAAGCTCGGCGACGGCGACGATGTCGAGCGCCACAGCCGCGGCGAGCATCGCGCCGCCATTTTGTGCCATGGTCCAGGCGACGGGCAAAGCGATGAGTTCAATGATGAGCACCGGCCCGCGGCTCCAACGCCGGGCGTGCCACAGCCCGTACGCCGCGACCAGCGGCAGTGCGGCCATCGCGAGCACGGTGAGGCCGCCCATTTCGGCCTCCTGGACGCTCATCGGCCGCCCGAAGAGCGGCATCGCCATCATGTACACGCCCCCAAGAGCCAGCACCATCCCCTGCAGGGCAGCGAGTGCGGCTGCAACGGTCAGCCTGCATGGCCGCCGCGCGGTGTCGTCGTTCACGGCGTGAGGCGCGGTCTTCTGCTGGGAGCTCACACCAGCAGAGTAGCCCGCCGCTGCTCGGCGTCCTCGCAGCACCCCGGGCAGGGCCGGGGTGTCGGCGGGATAGGTACGCTTCGTCTCATGCGCGCGCTTCTCGTGGTCAATCCGAAGGCCACCACCACCAGTGCGCGGACCCGTGACGTACTCATCCATGCGCTCGCCAGCGATTTGAAGCTGGACGTGGTCACCACCCAATACCGCGGGCACGCCCGGGACGCCGCGCGCCACGCCGCCGAGAGCGGCGAGATCGCCCTTGTAGTGGCCCTCGGCGGCGACGGCACTGTCAACGAGGTGGTCAACGGCCTGCTTCATAATGGCCCTTCCCCGGAGGAGCTCCCCCGTCTGGCAGTGGTCCCGGGCGGCAGCACCAATGTCTTCGCGCGCGCCCTCGGCCTGCCCAATGACGCCGTGGAGGCAACCGGCGCCCTGTTGGACGCGCTGCACAAGGGCAGCGAACGCACGGTCGGTCTGGGCAAGGTCAGTGGTACTCCCGGCACCGAGGACGAAGGCGTGCCATCCCGCTGGTTCACTTTCTGTGCGGGATTCGGCTTCGACGCGGGCGTGGTCGGCCAAGTCGAACAGCAGCGGCAGTGCGGCAAACGCTCGACACACGCTCTTTATGTGCGTCAGGTCGTGCGGCAGTTCCTCGGTGAGCAGCACAGGCGCCATGGAAGGATCACATTGAACACACCCGATGAAGATCCAGTCGGCAAGATCGACAAGCTGGTGTTCGCCATAGTGTGCAATACCTCCCCCTGGACCTTTCTCGGAAACCGGCCTGTCTACGCCGCTCCTGATGCCTCGTTCGACACGGCACTCGACGTGGTCGCACTCACCAAGCTGTCACTACTGCCGACCGTCCGTCATGTGGCACAACTGCTCCGTTCCACCGCGGAACGCGGACTGAGGGGTAAGCACGTGGTGTCACTCCACGACCTCACGGCGTTCACCTTGCAATCCCAGGCGCCACTGCCGTTTCAGGTGGACGGCGACCACCTGGGGCTGCGTGTCAGCGCAACCTTCACAGGTATACGCCGTGCACTGCGTGTGATTGTGTGAGCGGCAGGAAGCAAAGTCCTTTCACTCGAACGTTTACCCTCACCTGCACCCCATGGAAGTACGGCTGTGACTGAGGCGACACCGAGGAATCAAAAAAAACTTCCTGGAAGGGGTTGTATCCGCCGCCGAGGTTTGCGAATCTCTTCTTGGCGATCGGAAGGGTCCTTACCCCGGAGTCCCTTGAGAGCCCGAACCCTCCTCTTCTTTCCGCGGTCCGCGCCAGGAGACTGGCTGTCGGCCTGTTGCTTCGGGAGGATTCGTGAAAGCGTTCACATTCACAAGCAACTGACAGCACCACACCAGAAGTTGGAGCAGACATGGACTGGCGTCATCGCGCCATTTGCCGCGAGGAAGACCCGGAGCTCTTCTTCCCGATCGGCAATACCGGTCCTGCGCTGCTGCAGATCGAGGAAGCCAAGGCCGTCTGTCGTCGCTGCCCCGTCATGGAGCAGTGTCTGCAGTGGGCGCTGGAGTCCGGTCAGGACGCCGGCGTTTGGGGGGGCCTCAGTGAGGACGAGCGCCGCGCAATGAAGCGTCGCGCCGCTCGCAACCGGGCGCGCAACGTCAGCGCCTGACGCCCACCTTTCCGTGCCCGAACGTCACAGCGCGGCCGTACAAGACACGTACGGAACGCAGTGATCGTCCCCGAGCCGCAGCGCGCAGAGCCGTGAATCGCACAGCGCAGTAGGCAACAGCCCCGGTCACCCCTGACCGGGGCTTGATGCTTTCCGGGGCTGAAGAGCCCGGGGCTCCGGGTGGAAGGGCCTCGGGGCGGGCGTGCTCCGGGCTCGGTTCCGCGCGGCCTCTCAGCGAAGTTAAAGCTCCGGAGCGGTGAGAGGGATATTCAACGTCACCTGCGTCCCGCCGGATGGGGCAGGGGTCATGTCAAACGTCCCGTTCAACTCACCGACCACCAGTGTGCGGACGATCTGGAGACCCAAATTCCCGGCGCGTTGCGGGTCGAAGCCCTCGGGCAGGCCGCGGCCGTCGTCCTCGATGGTGATCAGCAGGCTGTCGATGCCACGTGTGGCACACACCTCGACCTTGCCATGGCACGCCGGGCCGAAGCCGTGTTCCAGGGCATTTTGCAAAAGCTCCGTCAGCACCATCGACAGCGGCGTCGCCGTCTCCGCCGTGAGGATGCCGAAGCGGCCGTTGCGGGACGCCGTCACCCGGCCCGGAGAGAGCTCCGAGACCATCGCGATGACCCGGTCGGCGATATCGTCGAACTCGACCCGCTCGTCGAGGTTCTGCGACAGCGTCTCGTGAACGATGGCGATCGAGCCGACCCGCCGCACCGCCTCCTCCAGCGCGCCGCGCGCCTTGTCGGAATCCATCCGCCGGGCTTGGAGCCGCAACAGCGCCGCCACCGTCTGCAGGTTGTTCTTCACCCGGTGGTGGATCTCCCGGATGGTGGCGTCCTTGGTGATCAACTCGCGTTCACGACGGCGCAGTTCGGTCACGTCGCGTAGCAGCACCAGCGAACCGCTCCGCGTCCCCTTGGGCTTGAGCGGAATCGCGCGCAGCTGGATCACTCCGTCACCGCCCTCCACCTCGGTCTCGCGGGGCGCCCAGCCGCTGGCCAGCTTGACCAGCGCCTCGTCGACCGGTCCGCGGGACGGCGCAAGCTCCATGGTGATCTTGCCGAGGTGGAGGCCCACGAGGTCGGCGGAGAGCCCGAGCCGATGATAGGCGGAGAGCGCGTTGGGGCTCGCGTACTGCACCACACCCTCTGCGTCGAGCCTGATCAGCCCGTCGCCGGCGCGCGGCGAGGCATCCATGTCGACCTGTTCAGCCGGGAAGGGAAACGATCCTGCGGCGATCATCTGCGCAAGGTCGGATGCGCTTTGCAGGTAGGTGAGCTCCAGGCGGCTCGGTGTGCGCACCGTGAGCAGATTGGTGTTGCGTGCAATCACGCCGAGCACCCGGCCCCCACGGCGTACGGGGATGGACTCGACCCGTACCGGAACCTCCTCGCGCCACTCGGGGTCGCCTTCGCGGACGATCCGCCCCTCGTCGAGCGCCATGTCGAGCATGGGACGCCGACCACGCGGGACCAGATGACCGACCATGTCGTCCTGATAGGAGGTGGGGCCGGTATTGGGCCGCATCTGTGCGACGGAGACGTAACGCGTCCCGTCGCGCGTCGGCACCCACAGCACAAGGTCGGCGAAGGAGAGGTCGGAGAGCAGCTGCCACTCCGAGACCAGCAGGTGGAGCCATTCGAGGTCTTCAGCGTCGAGTGCGGTGTGCTGGCGTACGAGGTCGTTCATGGAGGGCACACCGCGAGCCTACTTGCGACCTGTGCAGAGCGGCCTCTTCGCCCGCGATGACTTCCGCGGCTGCGCGCCCGCAGACGCGGGCAGCACCGTGTGTCGCGATGTGCAGCGCTCCGGACGGGGGCGCCTGCGGTACGCCCATCTCAACGACAACCGAGTCGGGTCGTGCGGCGAGCAGGGCATGCAACGCGGTCTCCATCCACCCATGACGGTGAATGTCGCGGACCACGATGACGATCCTACGATGAGCAGCCGACCGAAGCATATGTGCGATAAATACGGTCAAATCACCCCGCTGAACGTCGGATTCACGGCATATGGTGGTCCTGCTGCCGGGCAGGAGGCGCTCCAGTTCGGCACCCACTCCCCACGGAGTGGTATCGCCGACGGCGATGTTGGCCACGGGGGTGAAGGCCGCCACGTACACCGGCCCGGAGGGCGGATCGTACGGGCGTCCGTCGCACGTCACTCGCAGCGCCCGTCGTGCGGCGACCAACCCGAGGTCGTCAGAGCCGGACCTGCCGCATTGATCCAGATGGCATTGATCCAGGTGACGTTGATTCAAGCAAGGCTCCCCCGCGCCCGGCCGCTGCGCACTCTGCGCACCTTGCGCAGCGGTGCGTGCCCACGCGCCGAGCGCTCTGACCCGTGCCGCGGCTTGCGCCAACCGTTCCTCGGCCAGCTCACCTTCCCGTACGGCGCGTACCAGCGCGTCCCGCAACCGCAGCACGATCTCCTCGTCGGCGAGGCCACCGCCCACGCAGATGGCGTCGGCGCCGGCGGTGAGCGCGAGCACGGCGCCCTGCTCGATGCCGTACGTCGCGGAGATGGCGCGCATCTCGATGGCGTCGGTGGCGATCACCCCGTCGTAGCCGAGCCCGCCTTCGTTCACCGGTGAGCGCAGCAGGCCGGTGAGGGCTGCAGGGCTGAGGGTGGCGGGCAGCGAGCGGTCGACCGCAGGCAACAGGATGTGGGCGCTCATGATGGCCTTGGTGCCCGCAGCGAGCGCAGCCCGGAACGGCACCAGCTCGCGGGCGTAAAGCGTCGTCAGGTTGACTTCGTTGTATGGCAATTCGAGGTGGGAGTCGACCGCAGTGTCACCGTGCCCGGGGAAGTGCTTGGTGCATGCGGCGACTCCGGCCTGCTGCAGCCCTTTAACGTACGCGGCGGTGTGCCGGGCGACCAGCTCCGGGTCGTCGCCGAAGGAGCGCACCCCGATGACGGGGTTGTCGGGGTTGGAGTTGACGTCGGCGCATGGCGCCCAGTTGAGGTTGACTCCGCAGGTGGCAAGGCGTCGCCCCAGCTCGTGGGCGACAGCCCGGGTCAAAGCGGTGTCGTCGACGGCACCGAGGGCATGGTTGCCGGGAAAGGAAGATCCGCTGCACGCCTCGAGACGGGTGACGTCGCCGCCCTCCTCGTCGGCTGCGACGATCACGTCGGGCGCCTCGGCCCGCAACCGGGCGGTGAGTGCGGCGAGTTGTTCCGGAGTTTCGATATTGCGGGAGAAGAGTGCGACTGAGCCGAGCCCTTCGCCGAGTCTGCGGAGCAGCCAGTCGGGCGCGGTGGTGCCGGTGAAACCGGGCTGGAGGACAGTGAGCGCGTCGCGGGTCCGGGTATCCGTGGTCACCATGGTCGTCCTTTCACCGCGGTTTACGACCTGGGGAGCAATAAGAGCAATAAGAGTAATAGAAGCAATAGGGAGTGGATCAGCACTCGGAGCTTGACCTGGACCATTAGAGGTGTCAAGGAGAAGCGCCAAGGGTATACAAGAGCGGCAATCGAATCCGTTACCTTACGGACACCTGAGCAGAGATAGCGAAGATGTCGACATACGGCTGTTCGAACGGGAGAGAGCGTGCCACCATGTGAGCCGCCACGAGACGACTGAGGAGCCGACGACGGCAGCTGAGAGGGGAGCGGGAGCACACCCCATGGAGACTGAACCAGGCGCCGCGGCATCACCTGCGGACAGGCCGCAGGGAACGCAAGAGCCCGAAGAGCCGGAGGGCCCCAGAGACGGCACCGAGGACGGCAAGGGAACCGGAACCGGCATCCGCACCACGCGTGTACCGAAGTACTATCAGCTGAAACGACACCTGCTCGACATCACGCAGACCATGCCGCCCGGCACTCCCGTACCGCCGGAACGCACCCTCGCTACCGAATTCGAAACTTCGCGCACCACCGTGCGCCAGGCGCTGCAAGAACTCGTCATCGAGGGCCGCCTCGAACGCATCCAAGGCAAGGGCACCTTCGTCGCCAAGCCCAAAGTCGCCCAAGCCCTACAACTCACCTCGTACACCGAGGACATGCAGTTGCAAGGTCTTGAGCCGACGTCCCAACTGCTCGACATCGGCTACATCACCGCCAACGACCGGCTCGCCGAACTGCTCGACACCAAGCCGGGCGGCCGCGTGCTGCGCATCGAGCGACTGCGCCTTGCCAACGGCGAGCCGATGGCGATAGAGACCACCCATCTGCCGGCCAAACGCTTCCCCGGACTGCGCCGCAACCTTGCCAAGTACACGTCGCTGTACGCCGCGCTGGCCGGGGTGTACGACGTCCACCTGGCCGAGGCCGAGGAGACGATCGAGACCTCGCTCGCCACCCCGCGCGAGGCCAGTCTGCTCAGTACCGATGTCGGGCTGCCGATGCTGCTGCTCGCCCGTCATTCGTTGAACACGACGGGCGAACCCGTCGAATGGGTACGTTCGGTCTATCGCGGCGATCGCTACAAATTCGTCACGCGCCTGCAGCGGCCCTCCGCTTGAGGATCGTTTTGTATCCATACCAATATGCGGACAGGTAGTGACGAGGCGCTCAACAGTAGCTAGATTGCCTGCACATTGCTCAGAACAGGTCCAGCCACATAGCGAATTATTCGGGGAGCCGCCACCATGGCTGTGGAGTCGGGGTCCAAGCCCTTGCAGGCCAGACAGATACCAGTGGTGACCGCTGCCCGTGCCGGGGCTGCGGTGTGCCTGGTCCTTCCACTGATTGCGATGGTGTGGGTGAATTCATACGCGCGATTGACGCCTGCGTTCATCGGGATCCCGTTCTTCTACTGGTACCAGATCTCCTGGGTGGTGCTCACCTGTGCGCTCACAGCGATCGCCTACGGGCTGATCCGCCATGATGAACGCGCCCGGCGCGGACACTCCGGCACCGGCGAAAGCGCGGGAGGTTCGGCATGAAGCACGGGATCAACGGCGTCGAACTCGCCGTCTTCACCTTCTTCTTCGTCCTGGTCAGCGTGCTGGGCTTCCTTGCAGCCCGCTGGCGGCGCGCGGGCGACGCGCTCAATCTCGATGAGTGGGGGCTTGGCGGACGCAGCTTCGGCACCTGGATCAGCTGGTTCCTGCTCGGCGGTGACCTGTACACCGCCTACACCTTCATCGCCGTGCCGGCGGCCGTGTACGCGGCAGGCGCTGCGGGGTTCTTCGCAGTCCCGTACACGATCTTAGTTTACCCGCTCATCTTCTGTTTCCTGCCCCGACTGTGGTCAGTGGCGCACCGGCACGGCTACGTCACCACTTCGGACTTCGTGCGCGGCCGGTACGGATCGAAGGGGTTGTCGCTGGCGGTGGCCCTCACCGGGATCCTGGCCACCATGCCGTATGTGGCGCTGCAACTCGTAGGCATCCAAGCAGTACTGGACGTCATCGGCATCGGCGGCAACGCCTCGACCAACTCCTTCGTCAAGGATCTGCCCCTGCTGATCGCCTTCGCGGTGCTGGCGGCCTACACCTACTCCTCCGGGCTGCGTGCCCCCGCACTCATCGCGTTCGTCAAGGACACCCTGGTCTACATCGTCATCGCCGTGGCGATCATCTACATCCCCCTCCGCCTCGGCGGCTTTGCCCACATTTTCCATGCCTCCGCACAGGCACTGGCCAAGGTGAACCCGGCCACCGGCAAACCCCGCGGCGAATTGGTCAGCAGCGCCAAGAACCAGTGGGCTTACGCAACCCTCGCCTTCGGCTCGGCGCTCGCACTGTTCATGTATCCGCACTCGGTCACCGCCACCCTCTCCAGCCGCAGCCGTGCGGTGGTACGCCGCAATACGGTCATCCTGCCGCTGTACTCCCTAATGCTCGGCCTGCTCGCACTGCTGGGGTTCATGGCGATCGCCGACGGTGTGGGCAAGGGCATCAAGGGCTACAACTCCCAGCTGGCTATCCCTCAGCTCTTCGACAATCTCTTCCCCTCCTGGTTCGCCGGCGTTTCCTTCGCCGCCATCGGCATCGGTGCCCTCGTCCCCGCCGCCATCATGTCCATCGCCGCGGCCAACTTGTTCACCCGCAACATCTACAAGGACTTCCTGCGCCCCGATGCCACCCCCGAGCAGGAGACACGCGTCTCCAAGCTCGCCTCGCTGGCCGTCAAAATCGGCGCGCTGGTCTTCGTACTCAGCCTGGACCAGTCCACAGCCATCAACTTCCAGCTGCTGGGTGGCATTTGGATCCTGCAGACCTTCCCCACCCTCGTCTCCGGCCTGTACACCCGCTGGTTCCACCGCTGGGCGCTGCTGGCCGGCTGGGCGGTCGGCATGGTCTACGGCACCTGGGCGGCCTGGACGGTCGCCAGCGCCACCCAGGCCCACTTCGGCGGCAGCTCCAAACTCATCCCCGGCATCGGCAAACTCGGCTACATCGGCGTGACCGCCTTCGTCCTCAACCTGGCCGTGGCGGTCGTCCTCACCTTCGTCCTGCGCGCCCTCGGCGCCCCCGCGGGCAGCGATGAGACCACCGAAGCCGACTACACCGCCGAATCGGCGGTGGAAGGCGTCGAAGAACGCCCGCTCGCCGAAGCCCACTGAGAATCATACGGATGAGGATCATACGCGGACGAGGATCATACGGACGAATTGCCAGGCGAAAGAGGCAATTCTTCGGGAAAGCCTGACAACAATGTGAACAGGTGACGGCTTAAAACGGTGGAACGATTATTCAATCGTTCAGTACCGTCTCGTACCTCGGGGTGAGCTCGGCCATCTGACGCAATGCGTCCTTGCGATCCCGCTTGGAGAGGCGGTCGATATAGAGGTAGCCGTTCAGATGGTCGGTCTCATGCTGTAGACAACGGGCGAAATACCCTGTGCCTTGGACAACGATCGGATTTCCGTGCATGTCCTGGCCGCGAACGACAGCGTAGTCAGGGCGTGGCAGTTCCGCATACGCACCGGGGACGGACAAGCAGCCCTCATTGGAGTCGTCCAGCACACGTCGTCCGACCGGGAGTTCTTCGAGGAGGGGGTTGACCACGTGGCCGACGTGTCGCACTCCCTCGTCGTCTGGGCAGTCGTAGACGAAAACCCGCAGGTCGACGCCGATCTGGTTGGCAGCGAGGCCGACGCCCTCGGCGGCGCGCTGACTGGCGAACATGTCATCGATCAACTGGGCAAGCTTGTCATCGAACTCCGTCACGACCTGGCACGGGCGGTGCAGCACCGGGTTGCCGACGACGGTGATCGGATGGGCCGTACCGCGCTCACGGTGCGCGGCCTCGCGCGCCTCGGCGTCCGTCACATCGTCGATGAATTCCGACAGCTGTTCCGGCACGTCGTCGGTCTGCTCGTGCTGGGTCATGGCCTGCTCGCACACCTTCCTGATCCGCTCTTGTAAGCCCAAGGGGCCTGACCCATAAGGTTACGCAATCGCCCGGACGGCTCAGCACACCTCTTCGAGATCCCGCCAGTCGCGCGTGTCCGGGCTGTCGGCGACCCAGCCGTTCAGCAGGCCGCGTACAAGCGTCGCCGGTGCCGCGATCCCGCATTCGCGCTCGGGCACCCACAACGTGCCTGCGCTGCGGTGGCTGAGATGCCCGGGATGACCTGGTTCGCCCTGGTCGTGAGGATCGCGGGAGGCGTGGGAACCGTCATCGGTCGGCATCCGGCCCTCCGAGCACGAGCGGCACAGCAGCCGTACCGAAGACGACCAGTCCTCCGCCGCAAACCCGGCGTCCGCAGCGAGCTGCTCCAGCGCGTCACGGTCGGCCTCAGTCGCGGCTTCGAGTAGGACAAGCCAGGTGGGGACCGGAGAGGGCGCCCACAGTTCGATCTCGTCGAAGACGGGGAAGGTACCGCCGTCGGCCGCGATCCGCTCGCCGTGCGGTACGCCGTCGTGCAAAACGACCTCGCCCCAGCGGCGCCCGGAGGACGGCAGCGGGATACTCAGCACCTCGATACGAGCCGGGTCGAGCCGACGGCCCCACACCACCTCAGCCTCCCCCTCGGGCGAAAGACGCGCCGTCGCGCTGCCCAGCGGCATCCGGACGGGAGCGTCCGATGCGGCCGCGGATTCGGCGGCGGGCAGCCGCAGACCATATGCCTGCCAGGCGCGGCGAGCCAGCGGCCAGTCCTGCAGTGCTGTCGCGGCGATACCGATGTTCCACCAGTCAGGGGCGCCCGCGTCACGGTCCAGCAGGGCGACGGCGCGCAACCCGGCGGTGCGGGCCTGCTCCCAGTCGTGCCGGAACTTGTGGAGCAGAGCGAGGTTGTACCAGGACTCGGGCAGCCAGGGCTCGAGATGGGCAGCGTGGGTGAGCAAGGCGCCCGCGTCCTCATAGCGCCCGTCGTCGATCAGTGTGAAGGCACGGTCGGTCGCCTGCCGCCACGTGGCGGAGGGCCGGTGCCGCACTCTGCCGAAGATCCTCACGATTCCTGCCTACCGGTCAACCATTGCTGGGTCAGACGACAACTTGCCATATATCGGCCGCCGCTTCTCCCTGATTCAAGGGGCCGCCCGGTTTTCAGTGCCCACCACTCTTCTCTTGCCACCGGACGAGGCGGTCACACCCTCCCGTTTTCTGCCCTCGCCTGCCCCTGCCTGCGCATCCAACCACGTCCGGCCATGAGCTCGCCTCCCTGGGACCTGCCTCCCTGGGATCTGCCTCCCTCGGATCTGTTCCAAGTTCAGCACGACGCACGGTCCGTCCTCCCTGAAGGTGGACGGACCGTGGCCGGTGAGGCGGGGCGAACGAAAAGCTGGAAAAGCTGAGATACACCTCAAGTGGCAGCCGCAGCACCGCCGTCGCCCACTGGCTGCTCGGAGATCGGCGGGATCTGACCCGACCGGATGAGTTCGATGCGGGTGAGCACCTTGGCCCGCAGATCACCGGGGACGTCGTCGTGCCCGCAGCACCGCTTGACCAGCTTCTTCACCGCTTGCTCCAACCCGTACTTCTCCAGACACGGATTGCACTCGCCAAAGTGTTCCTCGAACTTGTGACGTTCTGCAGCGGACATCTCGCGATCGAGATACTCGTAGAGGTGGTCAAGCACCTCGGAGCAGTCCGTCTCGTGCGGTTCGCCACAGCTCATGTGCCCGAGCCTTTCCGATCATGCTCGCCCGACACAGCGCCCGCCGGCGCGAGCCCACGGCCGCGCGCGTAGTCCTCCAAAAGACCGCGCAGCTGGCGCCGCCCACGGTGCAGCCGGGACATCACCGTACCGATGGGCGTTCCCATGATGTCGGCGATCTCCTTGTAGGCAAATCCCTCAACATCCGCCAAATACACGGCGATCCGGAACTCCTCCGGGATCGCCTGCAGCGCGGACTTCACGTCCGAGTCGGGCAGGTGGTCGAGCGCCTGCGACTCGGCGGAGCGCAATCCGGTCGACATATGCGACTCGGCGCGCGCCAGCTGCCAATCCTCAATCTCCTCCGTGCCGCTGCGCTGGGGCTCACGTTGCTTCTTGCGGTAGGAGTTGATGAATGTGTTGGTGAGGATGCGATAAAGCCAGGCCTTGAGGTTCGTGCCTTCCTTGAACTGGTAGAAGGACGCATACGCCTTCGCGTACATCTCCTGGACCAGGTCCTCTGCATCGGTGGGGTTGCGCGTCAAGCGGAGCGCCGCCGAATACATCTGATCGAGGAAGGAGAGAGCATCCCGTTCGAAGCGCGCACTGAGCTCGGCCGAGGACTCTTGCGCAACCTCCTGTGGAGTCTGCTGCACGCCGTCCTCAGGGCACGGCTGCTCGCCTGTCGTACCGTTGTCGGTCCCTGTGACCGGACCCACCTCCTCCGACACGGGGGCGAGACCGGGAGCGATCTCACCCGATTCGGAGAATATCCCGGACGCGATCGGGCTGCCGGACGGCCCCGCAGACCCGCCTTCCGCCGATGACCACTCGGGCCACGACAGATAGGGGGCCTCCGCACGAGCGGGACACACAACTGAAATCATGCGGGCTGCCTTCCTCACGTCTTGCGTCCGCCCCTAGGGGCTCCTAGGGGAGAGGGGCCCTGGCTCCAGGGACCTTCGAGGGCCTGTCGACGCCTGGCACAACGCAGCGGTGCCCGCGGTCATTCCCCTAGCTGCCCAGGTCAGCGAGGCAGATCGGTGAGGAAGATCGACGGGGCAGATCGGCGGGGCCGGTCATCAAAACAACGTTTCCTCTTCAGGCGCAGGCAGCGGTTCGACCAGCTCGGGACCGTTGTTGCGGACGTTGCTCACGGCCGTCGTGACCGGGTACGCCCGCAGGAAGCCGGCCGATGCCGGTACCAGCAGCCCCCGCAGCTCGTCGACGTCCGTGCGGGACGAATCGAGCCAGGCGTCCCACCGAGCCGGGGGCAGGACGAGCGGCATGCGCGGGTGGATATCGAAGAGCGAGCGCGGCTCCCGGCCGGCTACCGCGCCTTCGGCCGCATCGCCCGTGAGCGGCGCGGTCTCCGCCTCAGTGGTAATGACCGTGCAGGTGGCCCACCACGCCTTCGGGTGATCGTCGGGCAGCGTGCGGTCGCGCCAGAATTCGTACAGTCCGGCCATGGCCATCACCGAGCCGTCGGCCGGGGTCACAAAGTATGGCTGTTTACGCGGCCGCTTCTTCTTGCCCTGCTCTTCGAGCTGCCGCTCTTCAGCGCTGCTCATCCGTCCTCCCTGGCCTTCGGCGGGCAGACCCCATTCGTAGTAACCGTCGGCGGGGAGCAGACAGCGGTGGGTGGCGAACGGCCGACGGTAGGACGGCTTCTCGTGGACGCTCTCGGCACGCGCGTTGATCATCTTCACGCCGATGTCCGGCGACTTCGCCCACGACGGCACAAGCCCCCAGCGCAACACCCGCATCTGGCGCACCGGCTCCGGCGAGCCCGACTCCTTGTCCGGTCGTTCCAGGACCGCATACACATCGGCGGTCGGCGCTACGTTCCAATCCGGCGCCAGCGTCTCAGCGGGTTTCCATTTGCTCACCTGGAAGAGCTCAACCAGCTCCTCCGGCTTCCTGCTTGCCGCATATCTCCCGCACATTTTCACCACCCCTGCGACCTGCAACAATGCTAGACCATGCCATCATCAACAGCACCGCGAAAGGAAAAATCGAAGGAAATGCAACCGGGAAAAGCGGCCGCCGCGTCCAGGTAGGGGAGATGAACACAAAGAGCATTGCCGGTGTGTGGGACCAGGTGATCGGGGTGCAGCCTCATCCGTCGGGGTGGCTGGTCGTGGCCACATGCGTGGTGGCGCTGACCGCGGTCGTACCGCACGGGATCTGGCGTATGACGCGCAACGCGGTCACCATCGCGCACGAGGGCGGGCATGGCCTCGTCGCGCTGATCAGTGGGCGGCGCCTGGAGGGCATCCGGCTGCATTCGGACACTTCGGGGCTCACGGTCTCGCGAGGCAAGCCGCACGGCCTGGGCATGGTGCTGACCGCGGCCGCCGGTTACACGGCGCCGTCACTGCTGGGTCTCGGCGGGGCATGGCTACTGGCCGCCGGGCACCTCACACTGCTGCTGTGGGGTGCGATCGCACTGCTCGCTGCGATGCTGGTGATGATCAGGAATGTATATGGGCTGCTGACCGTCGTGCTCGCGGGTGCGGCGTTCTTCTTGGTCTCCTGGCTGACAACGGCAGCAGTGCAGGCGGCGTTCGGCTATCTGGTGGTGTGGTTCCTGCTGCTCGGCGGAGTGCGGCCGGTCTTCGAGCTGCAGCGCAAGCGGCGGTACGGAGGGGGGCGGGATTCGGACGCCGATCAGCTGGCGCGGCTGACCAATCTCCCGGCCGCGATATGGCTGATGTTGTTCTACGCGGTGTCGCTGTGCTCGTTGTTCGGCGGGGGTCGGTGGTTGCTCGGCGGATGACCGCCCGTTCGACGGAGCCCGGTCGACAGAGCCCGGTCGACAGAGCCCGGTCGACAGAATCCATTCGGCAGAGCGCATTCGACGAAGCGCGTGGAGCAGAGCTCGCTTCGACAACGCATACAAACGCATACGACCGCACATGTGAACGGTTTCGCCTACCCATAAGCTCATACCAGGTCTCTGTTTCGCTCAGATTTCGACCGATTCGATCAGGATTTTCCACTCGGCGGAGCCACTACAGTTGCTTCCTATGACCGGTAACCCCGCGCATCCCCCGCTCTGGCCCGCACCGACCGCATCCGGCGCCGTCGATGCGACCGTCACCGTGCCTGGATCGAAATCGGTCACCAACCGTGCTCTCGTGCTCGCCGCACTGGCGTCGGAGCCGGGCTGGTTGCGTCGTCCGCTGCGTAGCCGCGACACCCTGCTGATGGCCGAGGCGCTGCGCGCGATGGGCGTGGGCATCGAAGCCCTGCCGAACAGCGTCTCCGGCGCGGGGGTGGATACGACGGGTGGTGGCGAGGCGTGGCGGGTGATCCCCGCCGGACTGCACGGCCCGGCCCGCATCGACGTCGGCAACGCCGGCACTGTGATGCGGTTCCTGCCGCCGGTCGCAGCGCTCGCCGACGGTCCCGTCCACTTCGACGGCGACCCCCGCTCATACGAACGCCCGCTGGACGGTGTGATCGACGCGCTGCGCGCGCTCGGGGCCCGGATCGACGACGACGGGCGTGGTGCGCTGCCGCTCACCGTGCACGGCGCGGGCTCTTTGACCGGAGGCCGGGTCGAGGTCGACGCCTCCTCGTCGTCCCAGTTCATCAGCGCGCTGCTGCTCTCCGCGCCGCGCTTCAACCAGGGCGTCGAACTGCGGCACGTCGGTCGTACGCTGCCCTCGCTTCCGCACATCCGGATGACCATCGACATGCTGCGCAGGGCCGGTGCCCAGGTGGACTCGCCCGACGGCGGCGGCGAGCGCGACGTGTGGCGGGTCGCGCCGAGTGCGCTACTCGGCCGGGATCTGACCGTCGAGCCCGACCTGTCGAACGCCGCGCCGTTCCTGGCGGCGGCGCTGGTCACCGGCGGCCGGGTCACCGTCCCCGACTGGCCGGAGCACACCACTCAGCCGGGTGATGCGTTGCGCGAGATCTTCACCCTGATGGGTGGTCGCTGTGAGCTTGACGATGCGGGCCTGACGTTCAACGGTACTGGCCGCATCAAGGGCATCGACGTCGATCTGCACGAGGTCGGCGAGCTCACTCCGGTGATCGCGGCCGTCGCGGCACTCGCCGACTCCGAGTCCGTACTGCGCGGCATCGCGCATCTGCGACTCCACGAGACCGACCGTCTGGCGGCGCTCGCCAAGGAGCTGAATGAGCTCGGCGGCGATGTGTCGGAGACCGAGGACGGGCTGCGGATCCGGCCGCGTCCGCTGCACAGTGGGATCTTCCATACCTATGAGGATCACCGTCTCGCCACCGCGGCCGCGGTGCTGGGCCTGGCGACCTGCAGCATCCAAGTGGAGAACGTAGCTACCACCGGCAAAACGCTTCCCGAATTCCCTGAGCTGTGGAGCGGCATGCTCGCCGGTCGCAGCGGCGCGTCGGTGTCTTGCAGCGCGTCGCAAGGAGTCTGACTCTCCATCATGCGGCGCTACGGCAAGAACACTGTCGAGGAAGACGTGCGGATACGCCCCGGCCGCAAGGGCAGCCGTCCGCGCACCCGGATCCGCCCCAAGCACGAGGACGCCGCCGAAGGGTTTGTGCTCACCGTCGACCGCGGCCGGATCTCCTGCCTCGTCGACGACCGCCAGATCACCGCAATGAAAGCCCGTGAGCTGGGTCGCAAGGGCATCGCGGTCGGCGACCGGGTCGACATTGTCGGCGACCTGTCAGGCGCGAAGGACACTTTGGCACGGATCGTGCGAGTGCAGGAGCGCAGCTCGGTGTTGCGGCGCACCGCCGACGACGATGATCCGTACGAGCGGGTGGTGGTCGCCAACGCCGACCAGTTGGCGATCGTGACCGCCCTCGCCGACCCGGAGCCGCGCCCGCGGTTGATCGACCGCTGTCTCGTGGCCGCCTACGATGCCGGGATCACCCCGCTGCTCGTGCTCACCAAAGCCGATCTGGCATCGGCCGAGCCGCTGTTGGCCTCGTACACGCCGCTCGGCGTGGAGTGCGTCGTCACCCGTCACGATGAGCTGGAAGGCGCGGCGGCCGAGCAGGTGCGAAAGAGGTTGGGGGGCAGAATCACCGCGTTGGTGGGCCACAGCGGGGTCGGCAAGACGACGCTGGTCAACGCGCTGGTGCCGAAGCGCGCCCGGGCGACGGGGGTGGTCAACGCGGTCACCGGCCGAGGCCGCCACACCACCACTTCGGCGCTGGCGCTGCCGCTGCCCGACGGCGAAGGATGGGTGATCGACACCCCTGGCGTGCGGTCTTTCGGACTCCATCACGTCAACCCCGGGCGAGTCATCCACGCCTTTCCCGATTTGGAGCCGGGCACCGTGGAGTGCCCGCGTGCATGCAGCCACGACGAGCCGGACTGCGCCCTTGACGCATGGGTCGAGGCAGGGCACGCCGATCCTGCTCGGCTCCATTCGCTGCAGCGGCTGCTGGCCACCCGGGAGCGCCGCGAAGGCGATTGAATCGTCAGAACAGCTCTCAGAGGGTGTTCGGTACCGGGATCCCCCCGACTGTCCGTTTCGCGCAGCGAGGATACGGACCTGCTTCCATGATCACATGGCGGATGGGGCCGTGTCAGCGGTATTGATCATGTTGTGACTGAGCGACGTCGTTACCCCTCGGACCTGAAGGACGATCAGTGGGAGCTCATCGAGCCGATGCTGGCCGAGTGGCGGCGCACCCGCCCCGAGGGCCGCGAGCCCACCACCGAGCTGCGCGAAGTAGTCAACGCGATCTTGTATGTGGCCCGTACCGGCATCGCCTGGCGCTACCTGCCGCACGACTTCCCACCGCACACCACCGTCTACGGCTACTTCAAGGAGTGGGAACGCGACGGCACCGCCGAGGAAATCCACGACACGCTGCGTGACCAACTGCGCAAGAAGAAGGGCCGCCGCATTCTGCCCAGCGCAGCGATCATCGACGCCCAGTCGGTGAAAGCTTCACCGAACGCACCCGAGGAGTCGCAAGGCTACGACGGTGGGAAGCGAGTGAAGGGCAGGAAGCGGCATATCGCGACCGACACGCTCGGCCTGTTGCTGGTGCTGATCGTCACCGCAGCCGGCGTCCAGGACTCGGCCGGCGGCAAGCAGGTCCTGGACGAACTGGCCGCGCAGTGGCCGAGTGTGACCAAGGCATGGGTGGACGGCGGCTACAACAACGGCGTCGTCAAGCACGGCGCCGCTGCAGGCATCGAGGTCGAAGTCGTCCAACGCGACAAGGAACAGAAAGGCTTCGTGGTGCAGCCGATCCGCTGGCGCGTGGAGCAGTCTTTCGGGATCATGTCCCGGTACCGGCGGCTGCACCGCGACTACGAGGCACTGCCGGAGCGGTCACGGTCGATGATCCACTGGGCCATGGTGAACTCCATGAGCACCCGACTGACCGCCAGCCCGAACAAAATCGGGCAATACCTCCGCCCGAAACCCCTCGCGGGAGCCTAAACCGGTATCGAACACCCTCTCAG
>JAFAUH010000095.1 GCA_019243445.1 Streptomycetaceae bacterium
CCCTGGTCTATCTGCCGCGCGACCGCTACACCACGGCCATCCGACTGCGCCTCACCGAGATCCTCAAAGAGGAACTCCAGGGCTGCACTGTCGATTTCACCGCCTGGAACACCGAATCGGTGCTCTCCCGGCTGCACTTCGTCATCCGCGTCGCTCCCGGTACCGAGCTGCCGGAGCTGACCGACGCCCAAGCCGACCGTATCGAGGCGCGGCTGGTCGAGGCCGCCCGCTCCTGGGAGGACGGCTTCGCCGAGGCGCTGGGCGCCGAGTGCGGCGAGGAACGCGCGGCCGAGCTCTCCCGCCGTTACGCGCACGGTTTCTCCGAGGGCTACAAGGCGGACTTCACACCGCGTACCGCCGTCGCCGACCTCCAGCACATCGAGCGGCTCGGCAAGGACGACTTCACCCTCAGCCTGTACGAGCCGGTCGGCGCGCCCGAGGGCGAGCGCCGCTTCAAGATCTACCGCACCGGCGCGCCCGTCTCGCTCTCCGCCGTCCTGCCGGTACTGCAGGGCCTTGGTGTCGAGGTGGTCGACGAGCGGCCGTACGAGCTGAAGCGCACTGATGCGTCCATGGCGTGGGTGTACGACTTCGGGCTGCGCGTCGACCGCTCGCTCGGTGCTCTCGGCGACGATGCCCGCGAGCGCTTCCAGGATGCCTTCGCGGCGGTGTGGACCGGCAATGCCGAGAACGACAAGTTCAACTGCCTGGTACTGCGCGCTGGACTGACGTGGCGTCAGGCAATGGTGTTGCGCGCCTACGCCAAGTACCTGCGTCAGGCGGGCGCCCCCTTTAGTCAGGACTACATGGAGGACACCCTCAGCACCAACGTCCACACCACCCGGCTGCTGATCAATCTCTTCCAGGCAGGCCTCTCCCCGGATCACCAGCGGGCCGGCTCGGAGTTGACCGACGGCCTGCTGGAGGAGCTGGACGGCGCGCTCGACCAAGTGGCCTCGCTGGATGAGGACCGCATCCTGCGCTCCTTCCTCACTCTCATCAAGGCCACTTTGCGCACCAACTACTTCCAGCGCGATGCCGACGGCAAGCCGCACCCGTACCTGTCGATGAAATTCGACCCGCAGGCACTCCCGGACTTGCCCGCGCCCCGCCCCGCGTACGAGATCTGGGTGTACTCGCCGCGCGTGGAAGGCGTGCACCTGCGCTTTGGCAAGGTCGCGCGCGGCGGCCTGCGCTGGTCCGACCGTCGTGAGGACTTCCGTACCGAGATCCTCGGCCTGGTCAAGGCGCAGATGGTGAAGAACACCGTCATCGTGCCGGTGGGCGCGAAGGGTGGCTTCGTCGGCAAGCGGCTGCCCGACCCGGCAGTCGATCGCGATGCATGGCTGACCGAAGGCATTGCCTGCTACAAGACCTTCATTTCCGGCTTGTTGGACATCACCGACAACCTTGTCGGTGGTGAGGTCGTCCCACCGCACGACGTCGTCCGGCACGACGGGGACGACACCTATCTCGTCGTCGCTGCCGACAAGGGCACGGCGTCTTTCTCCGACATCGCCAACGAGGTCGCGAATTCCTACGGCTTCTGGCTCGGCGACGCCTTCGCCTCCGGCGGCTCGGTCGGCTACGACCACAAGAAGATGGGCATCACCGCCCGCGGGGCGTGGGAATCGGTCAAGCGGCACTTCCGCGAGATGGGGCGCAACACGCAGGAAGAGGACTTCACCGTCGTCGGCGTCGGCGACATGTCAGGCGACGTCTTCGGCAACGGCATGCTGCTGTCGGAGCACATCCGCTTGGTCGCTGCTTTCGACCACCGGCACATCTTCCTCGACCCTGACCCGGACGCGGCTGTCTCGTATGCCGAGCGGCGCCGCATGTTCGAGCTGCCGCGCAGTAGCTGGGCCGATTACGACAGGAAGTTGATCTCGGCCGGCGGTGGCGTCTTCCTGCGCAGCGCCAAGTCGATCAACATCACCCCGCAGATCCGCAAGGCGCTCGGCATCGAAGCGAAGACCGCCAAGATGACACCGGCCGAGCTGATGAAGGCGATCCTGCAGGCCCCCGTCGACCTGTTGTGGAACGGTGGCATCGGCACGTACGTGAAGTCCTCGGTGGAGTCGCACGCCGATGTCGGCGACAAGGCCAACGACGCCATCCGGGTCGACGGCCGCGACCTGCGAGTGCGGGTCGTCGGCGAGGGCGGCAACCTGGGGCTCACCCAGCTCGGCCGGATCGAGTTCGCCCTGCAGGGCGGGAAGATCAACACCGACGCGATCGACAACAGTGCCGGCGTGGACGCCTCTGACCACGAAGTCAACATCAAGATCCTGCTCAACGCGGTAGTCGCCGACGGCGACATGACCGTCAAGCAGCGCAACCAACTGCTCGCCGAGATGACGGACGAGGTCGCCGCGCTGGTGCTGCGCAACAACTATGCGCAGAACGTGGCGCTCGCCAACAGCATGGCTCAGGCCCCGAGCCTGCTCCACGCACAGCAGCGCTACATGAGGCGGCTGGTGCGCGACGGCAAGCTCGACCGTGCGTTGGAGTTCCTGCCCACCGATCGGCAGATCCGCGAACGGATGAACGCGGGCCTCGGCCTCACCCAGCCGGAGACCTCGGTGCTGCTCGCGTACACCAAGATCACGGCCGCTGAGGAACTGCTCAGCACCTCACTGCCGGATGACCCGTATCTGCTGCAGTTGCTGCACGCCTACTTCCCGGGGGCGCTGCGCGAGCGGTTCACCGCCCAGGTCGACGGGCACGCACTGCACCGCGAGATCATCACGACGATGCTGGTCAATGACACGATCAACACCGCGGGTACGACCTTCTTGCACCGTATGAAGGAGGAGACCGGGGCATCGACGGAAGAGATCCTCCGGGCACACACCGCAGCCCGTGCGATCTTCGATATGTCCTGCATCTGGGACGAGGTGGAAAACCTCGACAACATCGTGACCGCCGACGTGCAGACTCGCGTACGGCTGCACTCGCGCCGTCTTGTCGAACGCGGCACCCGCTGGTTGCTGGGCAATCGGCCGCAGCCCCTGGAGATCGCCGAGACCATCGGCTTCTTCGGCGAGGGCGTGATGTCCGTCTGGTCGCAGCTTCCCAAGCTGCTGCGTGGTGCGGAGCTGGAGTGGTACCAGGGCATCCACGACGAGCTGACGGGCGCGGGTGTGCCGGAGGAACTGGCGACGCGAGTCGCCGGCTTCTCGTCCGTCTTCCCGGCGCTCGACATCGTCGCGGTCGCCGACCGGGTGAGGAAGGATCCGCTGGATGTCGCGGAGGTCTACTACGACCTCGCCGACCGGCTGCGGATCACCCAACTCCTCGACCGAATCATCGAACTGCCACGCACCGACCGGTGGCAGTCGATGGCTCGCGCGGCGATCCGCGAAGATCTCTTCGCGACGCACGCCGCGCTCACGCAGGACGTGCTGTCGGGGGGCGACGGCGCGGCGACGCCGGAGCAGCGGTTCGAGGCATGGGAGCGGAAGAACGCGGCCTTGCTCGGTCGCGCCCGCACGACGCTGGACGAGATTCAGGGATCGGAGTCGTTCGACTTGGCGAATCTGTCGGTCGCCATGCGCACGATGCGGACGCTGCTGCGTACGCATAGCTGAGCATGCGTCGGGTCCGGGGCAGTGGCCCCGGACCCGACGTGTTCAAGGCCAAAGCAAGGTCAGTTCCGCCCCGCTTTGTGACGGGAGTCATATCACCCATACGAGTTACGCGGGTTTATCCGCTGGGAAACAGAGGGGAGGGGCTGACTACCGTCATCCCGATGACCAGCGCCGAGATATCGACAGTGCAAAAGAGCAGGACCGTACCGGGGCAGCGGGCGGCAACGGACAGCGCTCGTGCGAAGCGTGACCCGTTCTTCGACAATGCGAAATTTCTTCTGATCGTTCTGGTCGTCATCGGTCACAACTGGTATCCGCTGATCGGTCAGTCGCGGGCGATCAAGGCCGCCTATATGGTCGTCTACGCCTTCCATATGCCGGCGTTCATACTGCTCTCCGGCTACTTCTCGCGCCATTTCGAGGCCACGCCCGTCCAGGTACGCAAGCTCATCCGCAGTGTCCTGCTGCCGTACGCCATCTTCGAGATCGCCTATCTGGCAGTCGTGGCGAAAGTAGACAGGCAGTCGTTCAGGCTCGATCTGTTCACCTATCCGAGCTTTTTGTGCTGGTTCCTGATTGCGCTGTTCGTATGGCGATTGACCACACCGGTCTGGCGGGCGGTGCCGAGACCAGTCCTCGTCTCCGTCCTCGTCTCGCTCGCCGCCGGTCTGATGAACATCAGCACCGACTTCGCGTTCTCACGGATCCTGCAGTTCCTACCGTGGTTCGTGGCCGGGCTCAGCGTGAAGCGCAAGCACTTCAGGTGGCTGCACCGGCGTGCTGTGCGCTTGTGGGCCGTGGCCGTCCTGGTCGTCGCGCTGCCGGTGTCATATCTGCTCGCCCCTTACGCCAACGCGGGCTGGTTGGACATGGCGGCCAACGCCGTGGGACTGGGCGTCGGGACCGTCGAGTACCTCGAGATCCGGCTGGGGCTGCTGGCAGTCGGCACGCTTCTCGTCGCCGCGGTGCTGGCCCTCATCCCGGAACGCAGGTTGTGGCTCACCGCGCTCGGCGCGTACACGATGTATCCCTTCCTGCTTCACGGTCTGTTCGTCAAGGCGGCCCAGGGACTCGGGCTTTACGGCAAGGTCGCCAACGGCGGGCCGCCGGCCGTGGTCACGCTCACCCTTGCCGCTGTCGCGCTCACACTGCTGCTGACGACCCCGCCGGTGCGGAAGGCCGCGGGGTGGGCAGTGGAACCGCAGTGGCCCCGGTTGCCGTGGCTGGAGCATGTCGAGCGCTGAACGTGCCGAGGAGGCGCTGAGTGGGCGTCGGGCGATGCCAAGACAGGAGAGCGCTCCTCAGGCGACGCAGTCGAATGGTGATCTCATCTGCATACTGTGCGTGGGGGGTTGACGTCATGTCACATCTGGTCTTGATTGGGCCTACCGCAGGGAGGATGAGGATGAGGAGATTGTCATGTCAGTCTTAGCAAGGCGACTGGTGGCCACGGTCGGGGCGGCCATGGCTCTGGTCGCCGGAGCCACCGCGTGCTCTTCCGGTTCGTCGACCGGGACCGGCAAGCCCGCGCCTGTCGGGCCCGCGGCCGGGACGATCGACTGGGAGGCTCCGCCGATCACACAGGATGCGAACGATCCCCGTCAAACGCTGATCCATGCCTTCGAAAAGGCATACCCAAAGATCACGGTGAATCTGATCTCGGGTGCGACCAACACCGATACGCTGCGCTCCACGCTGACGACGCAGATCTCCGGTGGCTCCTCGACACCGGATGTGTACGACGGCGACGTGATCTGGCCCGCGCAGTTCGCCCACGCCGGGCTCGCCTCACCGCTGTCGGACTATCTGCCCGCCGACTACTGGCACCAGTTCGCACCGGGCCTGGTTTCGGGTGCCACCTACCAGGGCAAGGTCTACGGCTCCCCGCTCTACGCGGACGAGGGCTTCCTGTACTACCGCAAGGACCTGCTCGTCGAGGCGGGCCTGCCGGTGCCCACCACCTGGGAGCAGTTGGTCAGCGAGTCCAGGACACTGCAGTCCAAGGGCCTGGTCAAGTACGGCTTCGTCTGGCAAGGCGGCGCCTATGAGGGATTGACCTGCAACTGGACCGAGTTCATGAGCGACGCGGGCGGCGCCACGGTGAACTCCGACGCCAGCAAAGCCACCATCAACTCGGCCGCCTCGCTCAAGGCCCTCACCTTCATGCGGACGCTGGTCTCCAGCGGCGTGTCGCCCTCCTCGGTGACAACGATGCAAGAGCCGCAGGCGATGTCGACCTTCGACGACGGCCAGGCGGCGTTCCTGCGTAACTGGGACTATGCCTATTCCAACGCCAACACACCGCAGAACTCGAAGGTCGTCGGCCAGGTCGGAGTCGCACTCCCGCCGACCTTCGCGGGCCGATCAGGGGCGGGCTACTCCACCGTGGGTGGGGGAAACGTTTATCTCAATCCGCACAGCAAGAACATCGGTGCGTCGCTCGCGTTCATCAAGTGGCTGGCGAGCCCGGCGGCGCAGGACATCCTCGCCGGGCAGTACTCAGAGATCCCCACCAACCAATCGGTACGCACCGACCCGGCGATCCTGACGAAGAACTCGGTGCTCGCGGTGGCGGCCCACACCAAGCTGATCGCACGGCCCTCGCAGACCCCGCAGTACCCGAAAGTCAGCCAGGCGGTGTACTCCACCATCAACGCCGCACTTTCGGGGTCGGTTTCCCCCTCCTCCGCGCTGTCGTCGGCGTCGAGCCAGATCAACACCGCCGTCTCCGGAGGCGGCCTGTAGCCGACCGGGCCACGATGGGGATGAATCATGAGCATTGACAGCGCATCTGGCCTCACCGCACCGGAACCTTCCCCCGCGAGGGCAGTGCCCCGGCTGCCGGAAAGCAGCATCCGTCGCAACCAGCGACTGCTGATCCGGCTGGGATGGCTTTATTCAGCACCGGCGTTACTGCTCGTCGCCGCAGTAACGATTTTCCCGATCGTCTTCTCAGTGGTGATGAGCCTCAGCCATGTCACGCTGAGTAGTAGCGGATTCGCGCTCGGTGGATTCACCGGCAGTAACTACGCGGTGATGTTCGGCTCCCAACTGTGGCGCTACGCCCTCACATTCACGCTCGCCTACACCTTCGGCACGGTTCTCGTCGAGATCATTTTCGGTACGCTCGTTGCTCTCGTACTGGAGCGACTGACCATCGCACGCGGCTGGCTCATGGCGCTGTTGCTCATCCCATGGGCGATGGTCACCGTCATCTCCGCGGAACTGTGGGACTACGTCTACAACGGCGTCTACGGTGCGGGCACGTCGATCCTGAACGATCTGGGCATGCACCAGCCGAACCTGCTGGGCACACCGACGGCCGCGATCATCTCCATGGCAGCCGCCGACATCTGGAAGACCACGCCATTTGTGTCGATCATCGTTGTCTCCGGTCTGGTGATGCTGTCTGTCGAGCTCACCGAGGCCGCGCGCATCGACGGCGCCAACGGCTGGCAGGTCTTCTGGCGCGTCACACTGCCGCAACTGCGGCCCACGCTGGCGCTGGCCGTGCTCTTTCGCATCCTTCAGGCGTTCGGCCTGTTCGACCTACCGTACGTGCTCACCGGCGGAGGTCCGGGCAACAAGACCGAGTCGTTGGCGCTGCTCGGCTGGCAGACGATCTTCTCCGACCTGGACTTCGGTCCGGGAGCAGCTGTCGCCGTCTCCACCGCGGCGCTGACGCTCATCGGCTGTCTGCTGTTTTTGAAGGTCTTCCGCAGCCAGGTCGGAAAGGAAGAACTTTGAACCCTCTCCCATATGTTGTGGCCCCAAAGCGCACCGGCGGGCGCCGCCATGGCTGGCGGCGGTGGATCAACGGCGTCAACCTGGCCGCGCTGATCATCGCCGTCATCGTCGCGGCACCGCTGTACTGGATGATTATCAGCTCACTCAAGGACCCCAAGGAGATTGGCGGACCGCCCAGCGTCTGGCCGCATCGGCTCTCCGGCGCCAACTACCAATCGGCCTTCTCGCACTACCATTTCGAGACCTACCTGCTGAACTCGTTGATTGTCTCGGTATGCGCGACGATCATCGTGCTGGGACTCGGCATGTTCGCCGGCTACGCCCTGGCCCGGTTGCCGATGCGCGGCACGTTCACCATCATGGTCATGCTGTTGATGATCTCGCTCTTCCCGGCGATTGCGATCGTCTCGCCGCTCTACCTGATCATGCGCGATCTCGGCTGGCTCAACAGCTATCAGGCGTTGATCATCCCGTACGCGGCGTTCAACCTGCCATTCGCGATCTGGATCCTACGGAACTTCTTCCTCGGCATCCCCCGCGAAATGGAGGAGGTCGCCCGCGTCGACGGCGCATCGCCCACCAGGACCGTGCTGTCGATCATCGTGCCGCAGGTGTTGCCCGGCCTGTTCACCGCGGGTGTGTTCACCTTCACCGCGTGCTGGACCGAGTTCCTGATGGCGCTCACCTTCAACAACTCCGACCGGTATCGCACTATCGCCGTCGGAATCGCCGAGTTCGGCAGTGAGTTCACCGTGCCCTACGGCACCATTTTCGCCGCTGCGACGGTCGCGGTGGTGCCCATTGCCCTCCTTGTTCTTGTCTTTCGACGCTCCGTCATCTCCGGTCTCACCTCAGGAGCCGTCAAGGGCTGAGCTTTCCAGCAGCGGCAGCGCGGGCTCGGCCGAGATCGACTCGGCTGCCCGTTGCAGGGCACTCGCCAGCAGCGCCAAGTCCGTCGGCCCGTTGCCGAGTTCGCGCAGCGGGCGGCGGGTCGGTGGATCGCCCATCCGTTCCCACTCCAGCGGCACCACGGTTGGCCGCAGCGTTGCCGTGCGCGGGATGCGCCCGCTGACCCGGCCGGCCTGGAATGGTGTCACCGCGCCGTCGGGGCGCCGTAGATAGCCGCGACCCGGCACGGAGTCGTCAAGACTGGCCGGATCCTCGACGTGCACGAGCAGCGCTGCCGATTCCGGATCCTCCGTTCGCAGCGCGATCCGCAGCCGCGACCGCTCGTCGGCCTCTGTGCCCGCCGTACGCTCCGGGCGGCCCGTGGACGCCACCAGATGCATCCCGAGTTGTGTGCCGGCGCGTGCGACGGCTTCCACCGCCCGTATGACGGAACCGGCGGCGGGCCGTCCCGGACTGCCGAGCGCGGGCGCCACCAGCGCGTCGAGGTCGTCCACGACCACTACCAGACGCCGCTCGCCGTGCCAGGCGTCGAGCGCGTCATACGAGCTGTATGGGCCGTACGAGTCGACAGGGCCCGTCCCCGGAAGGCAGGGGGAAGCCGATACCACTGCCTCGAGCAGCTCCTCACGGCGCTTGAGCTCGGCGGTGAGCGCCTGCGCGAACTCCCGCATCCGCGCCGGATCGGACGCCGCCAGATATGTCGAAACATGCGGCAGATCCGTACAGATCCGCAGCCCTTCACCTCGCTCCGGGGCACCGTCGAGCAGCACCAGCGCCAGCCGGTCCGGCCGCGCGGCGGCGGCCAGCGCCGCGGTGACGGAGCGCAGCAGCTCCGTCTTGCCCGAGCCCGCTGCGCCGCCGATGAACAGGTGCGGGCCCTCGGTGACGAGATCGACGTCCACCGGGCCCTCAGGACCGGCACCGAGCACGGCACGTACGGCGGAGGAAGCGGCCGTGCCCGTCGATTCCGCGGTTCCTGCGGTCTCTGTGGTTTTCGCGGTCTTTGCGGTTTTCGAGGTCTCTGTGGTCCAACGCTCGGAGATCTTCGCAGGGGTGGCGAGGGCGAGGTCCAACTCGTCGAGCAGCCGGGCGGTCGCGGGCAGCGAGCTGCGCGTGCGCCGCTCCGCACCGTCGGCTTCGCGTAGCGGCGCCAGCGCGCGGGCGAACCGTTCGGCCCACGCCGACGACACCGCGTCGACGGTGATCAGCGAGTCGGCGGAGCCGTCGTCAGGCGCCGGGTGAGGAGTCACGCTCAGCGTCGTCGCCACATCGCCCTCGAGCTGGGCCACCGTCCCGCACTCCGCTGCCAGCAGTTCGGACTGCTCGGCCAGGCACAGCAGATGGATGCCGACAGTAGGACCCGCGTGCGCCAAGTGCGCCACGGTGTCGCGCAACGCCACGGAGCCGGGGTCACCGTCCACCACCACGACGGTGAACGGACCCGAGTGCTGGGCGGATGCGGCGGCGACCGCTTCCGGGGTGGCCGTTGCCCAACCCGGCCCGAGCGGCCCGTCGTCGAGGCGGCGCGTCAACTCGGCGGTACGTGCCTCTGCCTGCTCCCGGTCGAAGGCGAGCAGCAGTCGGCAGTCCTGACCGTGGGCGGGGCGCACATGTGGCAGCCAGTTGAGCCAGGTCCACTCGCCGGTCCGCTGGTCGGCAGGGTGGACGCGGTCCGCGCTGATCAGGACGAGTTCGAGCGCCGAGGGGGAGTGCAGCGCGCACAACTGGGCGACGACGGCGCGCGCCAGACCGGCGAGACGTGGCCGCGGTCCGGCAAGACCGAGCGACCCGGTACGCCGCAGATCGGCGGTGACCGGAACGGAGGGCAGCAGGCCCCCCTCGGTCAGGAGATCGGTGGTGCCGAGCCGCACGCTCAATGCCTCGGCATGGCCGACGCCGCGCTCCCACAGGCGTGGGCCCGGCCCGAGCGCGGTGACCAGGATGGTTGCCGCATCGGGCGCGCGGTCGCGCAGCTCGGCGGCGCGGGCGGCGAGCCGTGCCGCCTCGGCAGCCTCGGATCCACCGTGGCCCATGCCGCGTCCGGCGCCGGTGGCGATGCGCCGTGCCCAGGCTCCTATGGCCCCTGACAGCCCCGCTCCGCGCCCGGAGGCGGCGGCCTGCGGCTGATGCGGTGAAGTCAATGAAGGAGTATGGAGAGCTGTGGCATCGAGCCGCTGCGGTGTGGCAATCCTGCCGCCGCTCTCGTCCCCTTCGTCGTGCGCGGCTCCGGAAGGGCCATCGGCGCCGGTGCCGGTGCAGCGGGCGGTGGGCGCGCTGGGGAGAGCAGTGCTGCTGAGCTCCGCCGCACCGCCGAAGTGGTTCGTCGTCGGCCCTGCGGGCGGTCGCGGGGAGTTGCCCGGCCAACCCGGGGCGCCTCCGAGGGAATCGGGCCTCCTTGGACCCGGGACGTGCTCGGCCAGGCGTTTCGCGGATCCTGCCCGTCCCGCACCATCCGCCTTCGCATGCGGCAGGCAGACGTGCAGGTGGCCTTCCGCGTCGGGGACCAACGGCAGGGTCGGTGACGGGGGCGCCGCGGGCACGGTGCCGTCCTCCGCCGCCTGTATGGCCGCTGCCTGTACAGCCGCTGCCTGTACAGCCGCCGGGCCGGGCTCCAGGCGCAAGGTGGACTCCCCGATCCGCAGCAGTGCCCCGGGCGGCAGTGGAACCGGCCGCTCCCCGACCGGGTGGCCGTCGACGCTCGTGCCATTGGTCGACCCGAAGTCGGTGACGGCGGCGTGCCGGGATTTCGGATCGAGGGTCACCGTGCAGTGCAGCCGTGACACATCCGGGTCGTCGAGAGGTACGTCGGCCTCGGCCGACCGCCCGATCCGCACCTGGCCGCCGTGCAGCAGATGGACGCCGCCGGCGTCGGGGCCGCCGATGACGTGCAGTGCCGCGTGGGCGCTCGAGTCGTGATGGTGCTCGTCGTGGTGGCCGTGATCGGCCGGGGTGTGCAGTGAGAGCACCGCCCCGTCGACCAGAGGCGGCACACCGAGCATCGCGCTGCCCGGATCGAGCCGCTGGGCCCCCGCGTAGAGCGCCACGGCGGAGCCGGCGGAGCGTACGGGCTGTCCGGAGCCGGCGCTCGCCGCGAGCGCGCCTGCCACCGTGCCCAGTGCCGTCCCCGTTGGAGCGGTGACAAGCACGTCGCGGGCGAGGCCGCTGCGCGGCCCAAGGACGGTCAGCCGGATCTGCATGGTGGTCGGCGTCCCTTCTGGGTCCCTTCGGGCTTCTTCTGTTCAGGGCCTGAGGCATCCTCCCACTCGTCACTGACAACGTGCCTCCGGCGTTCACACCAACGATCTTGATTGATCATCAATCGATCATCTAGAGCTGGAAACCGGACGAATTCCAGCACTCGGGCCGGGCTGGACCAGCCCGGCCCGAGTAATCTGCGGACGCCGGGGCCACCGAGTGAACCGGCAAGGCCCTTCGCCGCGTCCTTCCCTCGGAGCCCCTCGTGAAGTGGGCGTCCGCTGTGGCATCAGCGCTCCGTGCCGAGGCCCTCATACCGGGTTGGACCTGGGCATTGCGTGGGCATCGCGACGATGAAGCCAGCCGGGGCAGCGGTGGCTGGCCGCTCCACAACGGGCAGGTGCCGCGGGAAGCCGGACACTTTCGGAGGCCGGCATTACAGTGGGGCGGAGGTGGCCTGCGAAGGCCTCCGCATGATGTTGACTACGACGATGATGTCGACCACGACGATCACGAGATGATCACGACCTGGGAGCGCATGCCGTGCGGCCGGTAGGCAGCAAGTACCTGCTCGAGGAGCCGCTCGGGCGCGGGGCGACAGGCACCGTGTGGCGTGCCCGAGTGCGCGAGGACACCGCAGCTCCCCTGGGCGCCGAGGGTGTCGAGAGCGCGTCCTCGCAGCCCGGCGACGTTGTGGCGATCAAGGTGCTCAAGGAAGAGCTCGCAAGCGATCCCGATATCGTGATGCGCTTCCTGCGCGAGCGCTCGGTGCTGCTGCGCCTCACCCATCCCAACATCGTGCGCACCCGCGACCTGGTGGTGGAGGGTGAACTGCTCGCCCTCGTCATGGACATGGTGAACGGCCCGGATCTCCGCTGCTATGTGCGCGACAACGGCCCGTTCACCCCGATGGCCGCCGCTCTGCTCACAGCCGCCATCGCCGACGCACTCGCAGCGAGCCACGCCGACGGCATCGTCCACCGTGACCTCAAACCTGCCAACGTCCTCCTCGCCAGCAGTGAGGACGGCTCGCAGATGCACCCGATGTTGACCGATTTCGGCATCGCCCGTCTGGCGGACTCCCCAGGAGTCACTCGTACGCATGAATTCGTCGGTACGCCCGCGTATGTCGCACCGGAGTCCGCCGAGGGCCGGGAGCAGACCTCGGCCGTCGACATCTATGGCGCGGGCATCCTGATGTACGAGTTGGTCACCGGCGAGCCGCCGTTCCGCGGTGAGAGTGCGCTCGAAGTCCTCCACCAGCACCTCAGCCAGGAGCCGCGCCGCCCTTCCACCGTGCCTGATCCGCTGTGGACGGTCATCGAACGCTGCCTGCGCAAGAATCCCGAGGAGCGCCCCAGCGCCGAGAACCTCGCCCGTGCCCTGCGCGTTGTCGGCCACGGCATCGGCGCCCACGCCACGCCGCAGGCCGCCGAGGCCGCCCTGGGGGTGGCCGGCCTGCTCGCGCTCGATTCCGCCCCGACCCGCCTGCCCGGCACCGCAGCGGCGGCCGCAGTCACCGCTGCCGGAGCAGCAGCCATGGGCAGCGCCGACGCGACACAGGTGATGCAGGGCGGCAGCCATCCCGCGATCGACGCGTACGACCCCAACGCCGCCACGAGCGTCTTGCCGAACCGGGCACCCGACAGTACCCGTGTGATGCCGTCCGAGCCGCAGGGTCCGCAAGCTCCGCAGCGCCCGCACCCTTGGGAATCCCAGCTCAGCGCGGCGCGTGACCGCAACCAGCAGACCGAGATCGCCTATCTCGACCCCAGCCAGGACCCCCTGCGCCACCGTCCACGCCGCCAGCCCCAACCCCAACCCGCACCCCCGGCGTCCGTCCGGCAGCAGTACGGCTCGCCCCAGCCCCAGCCCCAGCCCCAACCCCGACCCCGACCCGCACCTCCGGCGTCCGCCCGGCAGCAGCAGTACGGCTCGCCCCAGCCTCAGCCCCAACCGCGCCCGCGCCCCGAGCCCCAGCCCGCGCGGTATGAGCCGCAGCGCCGCACCGAGCGCGAGCCCGCGCCACGCCGCGAGCGCAGCCAGCGCACCCCGATGCGCATCCCCGGCCTCGGCTGCCTCAAGGGCTGCCTGTTCATGATCTTCACCATTGTGGTGATTTTCATCCTGGTGTGGAACTTCACGCCGGTACCGCACTGGATCGCGCGGGGCGAGAACTGGTACCAGGCCACATCGAGCTGGATCAAGTCGGCTTATCACTGGGTCAGCACGATCGGCAACGCGAGTAAGGGCGTGCACATCCCGAAGAACGGCAGCTTCGGCTGACGACCAGTTCGGCTGCCGACTCCAAATCCCGTCCCGGACTGGAGATTTATCGACTTTCAGAGGGTGTTTTCTCCCGAAGAAGCCGTACTTACCCTCACCTGGTTCCCCCAACGGCCCGTCCTCCGCGTAGCTTTGTCGCCAACAGACCGTCGGATGGCGTGACATTGCGGAGCAGCCTTGGCACGGAAGATCGGCAGCCGGTACACCGCCCATCAGATCCTCGGGCGGGGTTCCGCCGGAACGGTATGGCTTGGCGAGGGGCCCGAGGGGCCGGTCGCCATCAAGCTGCTGCGTGAAGACCTCGCCTCGGACCAGGAGCTCGTCGGCCGCTTCGTCCAGGAGCGTACGGCGTTGCTCTCCCTCGACGACCCGCACATCGTCGGAATAAGAGATCTCGTCGTCGACGGCAGCGATCTGGCCTTGGTCATGGACCTCGTACGCGGTTCCGACCTGCGCTCACGTCTCGAACGTGACCACCGCCTCGCCCCCCAGGCCGCCGTCTCCATCGCTGCCGACGTCGCCGATGCGCTCGCCGCCGCGCATGCCGCGGGCGTCGTCCACCGCGATGTGAAACCGGAAAACGTCCTGCTCAACGCGGCTGCCCCGGCCGGGCCCGGCGGCGCGCCCCCGGCCATGCTCACCGATTTCGGCATTGCCCGGCTCGTCGACTCGCCCCGCCGCACACGGGCCACCCGCATCATCGGCACCCCGGACTACCTTGCCCCCGAGATCATTGAGGGCCTGCCGCCTCGCGCGAGTGTCGATATCTACGCCCTCGCGACCGTTTTGTACGAACTCCTCACCGGCTTTACGCCCTTCGGCGGCGGCCACCCCGGCGCCGTCCTGCGGCGGCATGTGACCGAGACGGTCACCCCGGTCCCCGGCATCCCCGAGGCGCTCTGGCAGATCCTCGCCCAGTGCCTCGCCAAGGCTCCTGCCTCCCGGCTCACCGCGGGTGAACTCGGTGAACGGCTCCGCCAGGAACTACCGGGTCTCGCCGGAGTGCCCCCGCTGGAGGTGTCATCACCGCACGACTCATCACCGCATGACTCATCACCGCACGTCGGCCGTACCGATGCCGCCCAGACAGACGAAGAGGAGATGCCCGAGCCCGCAACGCCCGCCTCCCGCGCGAGGCGCGGCGCCGTCCCGCTGGTGCGCAGCCAGGCCCCGGACTCCAGCCGGGATACCCACACCAGCATCAAACTCCCCACTGCGGATGAACTCGCCGGCTACCCGCGCCGCGAAGGCGGGGCCCATTGGGCGAGCCCGGGCGTAGCCCGGTCCACCCGGGGCGCTGGTCGGGCGAGGGGCTGGCCGGGAGCCGGGGGCGGTGCGCGGCACCGAGCCGCCTCCGACTCGCTTCGCAGGCGCCGCATCAAGCTCGCCGCCGCAGCGGTGGCCGCCTTGGTCGCCGCAGGGATCGGCGGCTGGGCGCTCGCCTCCGGCGGCAACGACGCCAAGGCCAGCACCCGCGAAGACCACCAGCCGGCCGACTCAACCACGACCGGCGCCGATGCCTCCCCGCAAGGCAGCATGGGCACGCCCGTCGCGCTGCCGCACTGGTCCGCCTTCCGGGACGCCCCGCGCCCGGGCGTGTCGCTCGTCGGTGGCCCACGCGCGATCGCCGTGTCCGGCACCACGTACGTCTTCACGCGCGGCACCGACCGATGCGTCTGGTACGTCATCCGGGACGAGCGCAGTGGCCGGTACGGGGCATGGCAGCGGCTTGCCGGGCTACATGTCGGCGACGATCCCGCTGTGGTCACCGCGGAGCAGGGGCAGCTCGACGTATTCGCGCTCGGCACGGACGGACTGCTCTACCGCAGGACGATGGCGAGGGGCGCCTGGGGCGAGTGGTACCAGGCTGACCAACGCACGCACTTCGATGCGGCACCCGCAGCCGCGTCCTCCGCGCCCGGGCGCATCGACCTCGTCGGGCTCACCGGAGGCCAACTGGTCACGGCGTCGTTCGCTGGCGGCCGCTGGAATGCGTGGGCCGTGGTGCCCACGGCTGGGCATGTGACGGCTGCGCCGGGGCTGGTCTCGCGCCGCGCGGGCACCCTTGACGCGTTTGTCGTACGCAAGGCGGACGGTGCGATCGTACGGCTGCCATATGCGGACGGAGCTTGGCAGCCGGCGCAGGTCATCGCGCAGGTCGACGCGGTGGGGCGCCCCGAGGCGGTCGCTTCCGGTGAGCAGATGTACGTGATCGCTCCCGCGGAGCGGGGCGGCTTGACGGAGGCGTTGGTCCGCCCCGCGGGCGGTGACCCGACCGTGACGCGGGTGGCGTCGCCCTCGGCGGGCGGCTCTGCGCCGGGCGTGGTGTCTGCTGCACACGGCCACGCCGAGCTATGGGTTCACACAGGGTCCGGTGGGCTCGCGATGGCCTTGCTGTGAGGGCTCGCGGACCAGCGGGAACACCGAGTCCAGCCGGTAGGCTGGTGTCGTGGCAATCCTCGACGTATCCGAAGAGCTGAAGTCCCTCTCCTCCACCATGGAGTCGATCGAGGCCGTCCTCGACCTTGGCAAAATAAGGGCCGACATCGCCTCGCTCGAGGAGCAGGCGGCCGTCCCCTCATTGTGGGACGACCCCGAAAACGCGCAGAAGATCACCAGCCGCCTCTCCTACCTCCAGGGCGAGCTGCGCAAGGTCGAGGCGCTGCGCGGCCGGATCGAGGATGTCGGGGTGCTCTTCGAACTGGCCGATGCTGAGGACGATGCCGACACCCGTGCCGAGGCGGGGGCGGAACTGGCCACCGTCCGCAAGGCGGTCGACGAGATGGAGGTCCGCACCCTCCTCTCCGGTGAGTACGACGCCCGTGAGGCCCTGGTCAACATCCGCGCTGAGGCAGGTGGGGTGGACGCCGCCGACTTCGCCGAGCAGCTGCAGCGCATGTATCTGCGCTGGGCCGAGCGGCACGGCTATCCGACCGAGATCTTGGAGACCTCGTACGCGGAAGAGGCCGGCATCAAGTCGACGACCTTCGCCGTCAAGAGCCCGTACTCCTACGGCACGCTCTCGGTCGAGCAGGGCACGCACCGGCTGGTACGCATCTCGCCCTTTGACAACCAGGGCCGCCGCCAGACTTCCTTCGCCGGCGTCGAGGTGCTGCCCGTGGTCGAGCAGAGCGACCACGTAGAGATCGACGAGTCGGAGTTGCGCATCGACGTCTACCGCTCTTCGGGCCCTGGTGGCCAGGGCGTCAACACCACTGACTCGGCGGTGCGCATCACCCACCTGCCGACCGGCATCGTGGTCTCCTGCCAGAACGAGCGCTCACAGATCCAAAACCGCGCCTCCGCGATGACCGTTTTGCAGGCGAAGCTGCTGGAGCGGCGCCGCCAGGAGGAGCAGGCGAAGATGGATGCGCTCAAGGGCGACGGTGGAAACTCCTGGGGTAACCAGATGCGTTCCTACGTCCTGCACCCGTACCAGATGGTCAAGGATCTGCGGACCGAGCACGAAGTCGGCAATCCTCAGGCGGTGCTTGACGGTGAGATCGACGGCTTCCTCGAGGCCGGTATCCGCTGGCGCAAGCAGCAGGAAAAGTAAGAGACTGGCGAATATTTATCACAGGCTTATACCCAACTGCCCGTCAAACGCTGTCGATTCGGGCATTTAGTGCACAATGCGCTTGACCGTGATGTGAAAACCGGGAAAGCTGACGCCGGCATGCGTATGGCGGGGCAGGCGTGTGGACGGGGGCGGGTGGATCTGACTGTGATCTGCGACTCGAACGCCCCGGGGTGCCGCAGCCCTGTACATAGCTGCTCCCTACTACAACTAAAGCAGCTACTGGGGGTAGTTAGCAGATGAAGCATCGTAAAAATCGGGCGCAGGTTGCGCGGATTGCCGCAGGTGCGGTGTTCGTGCTCGGCGCCTCGCTGACCGCCGTGGGCACGGCGCAGGCGGCCAGCACCAGCGGCGACAGTAGTTCGTCGCAGACTGGCCCCTGCCTCCTCATCGCTTGTGGGGCCGGTGACAACAGCGGCGGCAACGGTAATGGCAGCGGCGGCGGCACTGGCAGCGGCGGCAGCACTGGCAGCGGCGGCGGCACTGGCGTCGGCGCCGACCTCAAGGTCGGGGCCAACGTCGGCAATGGCACCGGTGGCTCGGACCAGGGTTCTGGGCTCCCGGGTCTGCTCGGCGGTCCTAGTCAGAATCCGGCCCCGAACCCGTCGCCGACCTTGCCTCAGAGCCCGCCCCAGGCGCCGCCCCAGAGCGGGGGTAACGCTGGTATCCCCGTGGGCGGTTCCAAAGTCGGCGGCAATGGCGGTGGCAGCACGTGCACGCTGGGCCAGGACAGTGTGAACTGCGGCGGTAACAACAACCTCAGCACTGACAACAACACCGCTCCGCAGGAGATTTCCCAGGGGCAGGCGAAGCAGCAGCTGGCTGAGACCGGTTCCTCGGGCGCCGAGTTCCTGCTGATCGGAGCTGCGACGATGATCGCGGGTGGTGTCGCCTTCCGTCTGATGCCGCGTCTGGCCAACCGCCGCACGGCGGCCTGATCACGCCACTGAGCGCGATCGCGCTATAGCAGCGTAGAGCGAGGGGCCTGGGAAGTGCGCCCGCTGACTTCCGTCGGCTAATGCCACCTCCCAGGCCCCTTGCGCACCCGTCCCAGGCTCCTTGTGCGCCCGTTCGATGGAATCAGCGGGAATCAAGAGCCCCAATGGACCACCAGAGGCCTCAATGGCCCACCAGAGCGATGGCGGCCAGCACCACGAGCAGGGCGATGAGCATCGCCGGCGTCAGCGCCCCGAATGAATTCCCCTGGTGCAGTCGCTCACGGTGCGCCCGGCAGACGGCGCAGCGGCCTTCGGCGATGGGCCCGGCGCAGTTGGCGCATACCAGTCGGTCGCACGTCATGCGATCTCCTCCTTGCCTTGCCCAACGCCGGGGTGTCTCCACCGGTTCCCCGATTCCAGTGTGCCCGCTGGGGACGCTGTCTGCGCGCCCCGAAGCTTTACCCACGGTAGCCGATGCTGCTGTTGCCGCGTTTGTCCCCGTATAGCTGGTGACGAAACCCACCATCCCCGATGGCGCCTGCACGCCTGCATCTGCTTCGCGTAAGGTCAGCAAATTGGGAGAGCCGCCCGCTGGCTGTCCGTTCCCCTAGTCCCCCTAGGTCGACCGTGGTGCAGCTGTGATCCGATTCGATAATGTAAGCAAGACCTACCCCAAACAGAACCGTCCCGCACTCCGGAGCGTCTCCCTGGAGATCGAAAAGGGCGAGTTCGTCTTCCTGGTGGGCTCCTCAGGCTCCGGAAAGTCGACGTTCCTGCGGCTGCTGCTGCGCGAGGAGCGTAGCGACACCGGATCTGTGCATGTGCTCGGCAAGGATCTGAACCGGCTCTCCCACTGGAAGGTGCCGCAGATTCGTAGGCAATTGGGCACAGTTTTCCAGGATTTCCGGTTGCTGCCCAATAAGAGCGTTGCGCAAAATGTCGCATTTGCTCTAGAGGTTATCGGGAAGCCGCGCGGCACCATCCGCAAGACGGTTCCCGAAGTCCTCGACTTGGTCGGCCTGGCCGGCAAGGAAGACCGGATGCCCGGCGAGCTCTCCGGCGGTGAGCAGCAGCGCGTGGCGATCGCCCGCGCCTTCGTCAACCGTCCGCTGCTGCTGATCGCCGACGAGCCGACCGGAAACCTCGACCCCCAAACCTCGGTCGGCATCATGAAGCTACTGGACCGGATCAACCGAACCGGGACAACGGTCGTCATGGCCACCCATGACCAGCAGATCGTGGACCAGATGCGCAAACGGGTCATCGAGTTGGAACAAGGGCGGCTGGTCCGTGACCAGTCGCGCGGTGTCTACGGCTACCAGCACTGAGATTCGCCCCCGACTGCCGCAGCCACCAGCAGAAAGGTCACCATGCGCGCCCAGTTCGTCTTGTCGGAGATCGGCGTCGGTCTCCGGCGCAACCTCACTATGACATTCGCGGTGATCGTCTCCGTCGCCCTCTCGCTCGCCCTCGCCGGCGGCGCCTGGCTCGCCCGGGAACAGGTGAGCTCGATGAAGGGCTACTGGTACGACAAGGTCGAGGTTTCGATCTTCCTGTGCAACAAGTCGGACGGCACGGACACCGCCAACTGCTCCAAGGGCGCGGTCACCCAGCAGCAGATGGACTCCATCCAGTCGGACTTGGAGAAGCTCCCGGTCGTCGAGAAGACCTACTTGGAGACACCCGAGCAGGCATACCAGCGGTACAAGACGCAATTCTCAGGGCAGCCGGGCATCGATCTGCTGACACCAGATCAGATGCAGTACTCGTTCCGGGTCAAGCTGAAGGATCCGCAGCAGTACAACGTGATCTCCAGCGCTTTCGACGGCCGCCCCGGCGTGCAATCGGTGCAGGACCAGCGCCAGTTGCTCGACAACCTCTTCGGCCTGCTCAACGGCATGACCTATGTCGCGCTCGCGGTCCTGGCGTTCATGCTCACCGTCGCGATGCTGCTCATCGTCAACACGGTACGCGTCTCGGCATTCAGCCGACGGCGCGAGACCGGCATTATGCGGCTTGTCGGCGCGTCGAGCTTCTACATCCAGATGCCATTCATCATGGAGGCGGCCTTCGCCGGGCTGATCGGCGGCGGGCTCGCCTGCGGAATGCTCCTCGCCGGACGGTACTTCCTCATCGACGGTGGTCTCGCCCTCCAGTCGAAGATCGCACTTATCCAGTTCATCGGATGGGGAGAGGTCTTCAAGGTGCTGCCGCTCGTGCTCGGCGTGGGTGTGCTGATGCCCGCCTTCGCCGCATTCTTCACCCTGCGCAAGTATTTGAAGGTATGAGGCATCGGAGGCATCGAAGGTATGACCTTTGAGGGGCGCCGCACAGCCGACCGGCCGCGCGGCGCCCGCTGCCCCTCCAGCCAGGTCGTTAGACTCATCCGCATGTCGGGGCAGGTGATGTTCGGGTCGCCCGAACATATCCGGCGCGGGGCGACCCTGACCGTCGTCTTCGGTGCCGTGCTGGCCATCGGAGTAGCCAGTGGAGCCTTTGGCGCCGCGACAAACCGCCTGCCGATGCATCCCAGGCAAGCCCCCGTGGACCAATCGCGCCCGGAGACCGCAGAGATCGCCGCCGCCATCGACGAGGGCAAGGTCGGGCCACAAGCCGCCGCCGAACTCGTGAGCCACAGCGGCGACCGCTGGTCCACGTTCTACTCCGCACGCGAGTACGAGAGCCTTCAACAGGCGCTGGACGGGAAATACGTCGGCGTGGGCCTGTGGGTACGGCGCGAGCCCGACGGTGCCATCGAGGTCTCGCGCGTCCAACCGGCAGGTCCGGCGCAAGGGGCCGGGATCGCGGTGGGCGACCGGCTGCTCACCGTCGACGGCAAGGGTGTCAGCGGCAGCCCGGTCACCGACGTGGTGGCCCGGCTGCGAGGCCTCGAACCCGATGATCCGCACGGCGATCCGCACGGTGACGACGCCGCTCCAGCGCCGCGCCCAGGCAGCGCCGTCGCACTCGGCCTGCAACGCGGGCACCACACCTGGGCACTCACCATACGGCGAGCGCTGCTGAGTACCGACACCGTCACCGTCACCCACCCCGCACCCGGCGTCACCGACATCGCCCTCGACTCGTTCGTACACGGCGTCGGTGCTCAGGTGCGACAGGCACTCGCCACAGGCGACCACAGCCAGGGCGTCCTGCTCGACCTGCGCGGCAACTCCGGTGGCCTGGTAAGTGAGGCTGTTGCCGTCGCCTCCGACTTCCTCGACGGCGGCCTGGTAGCCACCTACGACATCCACGGCATGCAGGATGCGCTCTACGCCCAGGACGGCGGCGATGTCCGCACCCCGCTCGTCGTCCTCGTCGACGGCGGCACCATGAGCGCCGCCGAACTGCTCACCGGCGCGCTGCAGGACCGGGGGCGCGCAGTGATCGTGGGCTGCCGCACCTTCGGCAAGGGCGCGGTCCAGATGCCGAGCGCCCTTCCGGACGGCTCGGCCGCCGAGCTCACCGTCGGCCACTACCGGACTCCCACCGGCCGCAGCGTCGACGGCCAGGGGATTCAGCCGGACCTGACGGTGGCAGACGACTCGGACACGCAGGCGCAGGCTCGCACAGTATTGAGTGGCCTGGGGGCCCGATAGTAGTGCGAGAATGACCTCGTTATGGCTAAAGAGACGGGTCGCAAACTGATCGCGCAGAACAAGAAGGCGCGGCACGACTACCACATCCTGGACACCTACGAGGCGGGTCTGGTACTGACCGGCACCGAGGTGAAGTCACTGCGCATCGGACGCGCCTCGCTCGTCGACGGCTTCGCGCAACTCGACGGCGGTGAGGCGTGGCTGCTGGGCGTGCACATCCCCGAGTACTCCCAGGGCACATGGACCAACCACGCGGCGCGCCGTAAGCGCAAACTGCTGCTGCACCGCGCCGAGATCGACAAGCTGATCGGCAAGACGCAGGAGAGCGGCCACACGCTGGTGCCGCTGCAGCTGTACTTCAAGGACGGGCGCGCGAAGGTCGAGATCGCGCTCGCCAAAGGCAAGAAGGAGTACGACAAGCGGCAGACGCTGCGCGAGAAGCAGGACCGCCGCGAGGCCGATCGGGCAATGTCCGCGGCGCGCCGCCGAGGTCGCCGCTGACGTGGCGGAGACGGAACACCAGCGGGAATCCGCTAGCTCCCAAGGGAGCTGATCACGTATGCTGGAGCTAGCAACGTGGGGCTTGATGGTCCTGCGCTGTGGCGCTGCGCGCCTTTGATAAAAAAACATGGGGATGATCGGTTTCGACTGCGATTGTCGAAGCAGGGGAAGCGAGCCGAGGAACGCGGCAATGATCTCGTAAACCACGTGCCGCAAAAAAATAATCGCCAACACCAAGAGCGATCACTTCGCCCTCGCTGCCTGATCTAACAGACAGCGACTTTGCGAAGCGTCAGCCCGGGGCTGTTCCCGACCCGGATCCTGGCGTCAGCTAGGGAACTCAACCACTAGACCCGGCCACGGGGGTTAGTGGAAAACCAAACAGTGGCTGAGCCCGTCGGCAGCTTGTCTGCGTGACTGCCGGGGCCGAGAAAAACACAGCAGACTGCGCTCGGAGAAGCCCTGGTTCCGCATCGTAGGACGCGGGTTCGATTCCCGCCATCTCCACTCCCTCTCCACCATGATCAAAAGCCTCTTCCTTGCGAAAATCAAAGCAAGGCAGGGGCTTTTGTGTGTTGCACAGCCAACAGTGGCGCCCGGGAGGGGAAGGCACCCTCACCAATGTAGTAACATGTAGTACATGAGTGCTGCTCATGAAACTACTGCCCGTGAGTTCAACCAGAACTCTTCCAAGATCCTCGCTGCGGCTGAGCGCGGTGACGTGATCACCGTCACCAAGAACGGGCGCCCGGTGGCCCGAGTCGTACCCATAGGCGAGCAGGAAATCCCTCCATATCCGACTGACCCCATGGGGGAGATCGAACTGCCGGAGTTGGACTTGGTGGACCTCACCAACGAGGAGATCGACGACACCCTCAAGGAGATGGGATCTTGAGCCTTGTCGCCGTCGCCGATGCGAATGCTCTCTATCGCCTGTTGGACCCGAAGCTCACCGCGCACGCGGCGCACAAGAAAGCGCTGAGCAGCATCAGCCACCTCGTGATCTCTCCGCTGGTCGTCGCCGAACTCGACTATCTGCTCGTCAGCAGGTACGGGGCTCGCACGGCGCTCACCGCGGCGCGGTTCATCGAACGTAACACGGCCACCCGCAGATTCGAGATACCGGCCGTCGCTCCGCACTTCAGTGCGGCGATCGCCGTAGCCGAGGGATACGCGGACGCTGACGGCGGCAAGGGAATCGGGTTGACAGACGCGATGAATGTCGCACTGGCCGCCGCTTACGGAACTGACGCTATCTTTACCATGGGCCGTCACTTCCGCATGGTCCGCCCGCTGACAGGCCATTCCACATTTCGCCTGCTGCCCGACGACATGTGATCAAGTACGCCTAAGAGACCGCGCAGATAGGGCCTGCGGCGTCGCATGCCCTATCTGCGCGGTCTCTCACTCACCTTGTTCCAGGCAATATCAGGAGAGCCGCTTAGTTGGGCGTGCAGGGCTTGTCGGTGGCTTGGTGCACTGTTCCGCTGCTCGTCTCGCGGATGCAGAGCGAGCTGGTCCCATCGAGATCGAAGTCAACGGTATGTGTGAATGCGGTTCCCGAGGGGTTGACGGAAACGTGCACCCAACTGCCCTTGGGGTTTACGTCGCCCGGCAACTGGGGCCGGAACACGTGATGGGCGTCGGCACCGACTCTCACGCACGTGTGCTCGTCCGGGGGCGCTGCAGTCCCATGGTTAGGAGTTGTCCCATTCGGCGGGACGGAGTTGTGTGCTACGACTCTTTGGCTCTTGTTGACGTCGCCGGCGTAGTAGGCGTACCACACGGAGAAACAGACATCCGGGACGCGTCCCGACCGGTTGCTGAACATGATGAACTGCTGGGTGCCCGGCTGTTGGGCCGAGTCAGTGACCGTCAGTGTGCCCGTTGGCGCTGAAGTGGTGTTGAGCCAGACGTTGTTCAGGTCACTGGGCTCGATGAACTCCTCGATGTGCCTGGAGCTGTAGTCACCCTGACTCTTGACCGTGGCACAGTCGGCGCTGTAGGTCTTGACGGTTACTGTGGCACTCGGCATGACTTGGATTCCGCTGCTCTGCCAGCCCGCCGTGTGGCCCGTCGAGATGTAATTCCCGGTAGAGCTGTCAACCAGGTCACCCACCCAGACGCAGCCGGTGCTCTGATCCGTGTAGACCATCACGTTCTTCATGTCCTGCGCGGTCGCCTGCGTGGCTAAGAACGCACCCACGGCCGCGACGCCGGCACAGGCCGCGGCCCCTACCCTGACGGCACGGCGCCGCTGCCGTCCATCCCTGAAAAGACTCACGTCGCTGCTTCCTATTCCTTGAGTGCCCTACAACACAGAGACGTACGGGAGGGGTTGAAGAGTTCACCGCCACCAAGCTGTCGGGGTACTCGTTTCACTAGGCATTGAGGGTAAGCGGCACCGCCCCGTCGATTGTCAGCGGATGCAGATGACCTTGATGCCGAAGCCGCTCATGAGGCGCTCGATCACCAGCCATGCGCGGTCGGTTGTCATAACCGGCGGCGCGTTCGAGAGTGGATCGTGAGCGGCTGAGGACCGAGCTCAGCGCGTATTACTGCTGGTGCCCGATCCCGGACGGCGTCTACCGCCGAGCGCGCGTCGTGCAAGAACAGCTCACCGCCAAGGGTGAGCACCGCAGCGCCGGTCCCGTCGGCCTCCTGGTGGCCGCGGTGGCCGAGCAGTCCGATCTCACCCTGCTGCACTGCGACCGGGATTTCGAGGCGATCGCTCGTACCACGGGACAGCCGGTCCGCATGATTGACATCCGGGGCTGAACGTTGGTCAGGCGGAGGGGAGTTCGCCGCACTGCACGCTGGCGATGAAGGTGCCCCAGGCGTTTGCGGTGAACGCGCCCTTGCCAGGTGCTCATTACCGCAGCCCGCGCGCCGCTGCGACTGCTGCGGCGATCACGAAAGCCATCCCGAGCACCGAGCGTGGGAAGCAGCCCTGAGCCATGGGGATTCCAGAGCTTCTGAGCTGGGCCAGGCGGAACCCTTGGCCTCCGTCTGGGAAGGACGCCGAGCACACCACGCGCACGCGCTCTTGTGGAGCATGGCGGCGTACGCTCTCCATGACGCAGTCGAGTGCCTCCGATGGGGCTGGGTTCTTGCCTTGCCCGGTGACATCGATGAGCAGGCCCGCCGGGCCGTTGGGGAGGCGGGCCCAGAAGGCCGCGGCGTCGCGAGCTCCGGCGGCTTTGGCCTGGGTCCGCGCCTCGGTGAGCATCGGCTGCAGGTGACGCGGGGCGGGCTGCAGCGACAGGTCGGATTCATTACCGCGAGGTGGCTGCGCACCCCGGAAGCCGTCCACTTGCTCGGCGCTGAGGGAGCGTTTACGCGTGGTGGCCGCATCGATGACGAGCCCGAATCCGCCAGGGACTTCGGTCAGCAGCGCTGCCCGGTCGGTGGCGTGCTCCGTGACAGCCGCCCCCCGAAGTCCTCCAACGCATCCAGATCCACCCGCAGATCAGCTATCGGATCCCCCGCTGTCACTCGCTGTACGGCCAGAGCACGACCCCGCACAGCGCACAGCGCACAGCGGGCACAGGCGCAGGCGCGACTCGTGGGCCAGCAGGCTCGCGTGCGGCACTCACAGCACCTCTACATGCCGCGTGAGTTCACTGTTTCGCGTGTGTGACGTTACGGCACGGGATGGTAACCGGTCGTGTCTAGCTTCGATATCGGAAAAAGTATCTCAGGCCGGGAGGCGTGACGTGATGACCACCGCGACCACAGAACCAGGCGTAGGAGCTGCGGGAGCCGCAGGAGGACGCAAAGGGAGTCGCTGGATCGATAGTTGGGATCCGGAGGACGAGCAGTTCTGGGAGAGCACCGGCAAGCGGGTCGCGCTGCGCAATCTCGTCGTCTCGATCCTCTCCGAGCACATTGGCTTCTCCATTTGGAGCCTGTGGTCGGTGATGGTGCTGTTCATGGGCCCGAAGTACCACGTAGACCCGGCCGGGAAGTTCTTCCTGGTCGCCACGCCGACGCTGGTCGGCAGCATCCTCCGCGTCCCGTATACGTTCGCGGTGGCGCGCTTCGGCGGGCGCAACTGGACGATCATCAGTGCGACCCTGTTGCTCGTACCGTCCATCACGGCTGCTTTCATCATGCACCCCGGCACCTCGTACACGACCTTCATGGTGGTCGCGGCGCTCACCGGTGTCGGTGGGGGTAACTTCGCCTCTTCCATGACCAACATCAACTCCTTCTACCCGCTGCGGAAGAAGGGCTGGGCACTCGGCCTCAACGCGGGCGGCGGCAATCTCGGCGTGGCCGTCATCCAACTGATCGCGCTACTGGTGATCGGCACCACAGGGGTGATGCACCCGAAGATCGTCCTCGCCGTCTACATTCCCCTGATCGTCGTCGCTGCCGTGTTCGCCGCGGCCTTCATGGACAACCTTGCGCCGGTACGGAACGACACCGGTGCGGCCAAGGAAGTGGCCCGCGACGCCCACACCTGGATCGTGTCCTTCCTCTACCTCGGCGCCTTCGGGTCGTTCATCGGCTACAGCTTCGCCTTCGGGCTGGTGCTGCAGAACCAGTTCCACCGCACCCCGCTGCAGGCCGCCGCACTCACCTTCATCGGTCCGCTGATCGGCTCGCTGATCCGCCCGGTCGGCGGGCGACTCGCCGACCGCGTCGGCGGCGCGAAGATCACCTTGTGTGCGTTCCTCGCCATGGCCGCGGTGACGCTGCTGGTCATTGTCGCCTCCCTGCAGAAGTCGCTGCCGCTCTTCCTCGTCGGTTTCATCGCCCTGTTCACGCTCAGCGGTCTCGCCAACGGCTCCACATACAAGATGATCCCCGGTATCTTCCAGGCGAAGGCTGTGGCTCGCGGGCTCGAAGGCGAGCAGGCCGCCGCGTACGGGCGGCGGCTCTCCGGCGCCTCGATGGGACTGATCGGCGCAGTCGGCGCACTCGGCGGCCTCGGCATCAACCTTGCTTTCCGTGAATCCTTCCTCACTGCCAAGAGCGGGGTGCCCGCCTTCGTCGCATTCCTGGTCTTCTACGCGCTGTGCTCTGCGGTGACCTGGGCCGTATACCTCCGTACCGCTTCCGCAGCCGATCCGGCCGATGCGGCCCAGCCGCAGCGGCAGCTCACTTACGTGGAGGTGTAACGACCTGGGGCAATAGGGAGCGGGTTCCCTATTGCCCCAAGTCGTCACCCATGATGGTCGCGCAACACTGCGGAAGCGTCACTGACCTGGGATCGTTACGTGGAGTTGGCACCATTGTCACCGTTGCATGATGGCACCCGGTGGCACATGTCCTGAGCGAGGCAGGTAAATGTACCAAGCGCAGCCAAGCACCAAGTCCGAGCAGGTACCTCCGCTTGCCGGATTCACCGTGGGCGTGACCGCTGCCCGGCGCGCTGACGAGCTGGCCGCGCTGCTGGAGCGACGCGGAGCCATCGTCCAGCGGGCACCGGCGCTCCGTATCGTCCCGCTGCCGGACGATGCGGAACTGCTCGCTGCCACAAAGCAGCTGATAGACCAAGGCCCCGACATCGCCGTCGCCACCACCGCGATCGGCTTTCGCGGCTGGATCGAAGCCGCCGAGGGCTGGGGCCTCGGCAGCGGGCTGCTGGAGCGGCTGGACGCCGCGGAGTTGCTCGCCCGCGGGCCGAAGGTACGGGGCGCCATTCGGGCCGCCGGTCTGAAGGAGGCGTGGTCACCGGCGTCCGAGTCGCTCGCCGAAGTGCTGGACCGGCTTCTTGAGCAAGGAGTCTCGGGCACCAGGATCGCCGTTCAGCTGCACGGCGAGCCCCTGCCCGGTTTCATCGAGGCGCTGCGTGAGGCGGGTGCCGAAGTCGTCAGCATCCCCGTCTACCGCTGGATGGAGCCGGAGGACATCACCCCGCTCGACCGCCTCCTCGACGCGACGGTGGCCCGCGGCCTCGACGCCCTCACTTTCACCAGTGCGCCCGCCGCGGTCTCGCTCCTCGACCGCGCCGAGCGGCGCGGCCTGCTCGATCCGTTCCTCGAAGCGCTCCAGCGCAATGTGCTTGTCGCCTGCGTCGGACCGGTGACGGCGATGCCGCTGGAGGCGTGTGAGGTGCCCACTGTCCAGCCGGAACGCTTTCGCCTCGGCCCGCTCGTCCAGCTGCTCACGGTCGAACTTCCGCTGCGCGCAAGGGTGTTGCCGGTCGCCGGACACCGGATGGAGATCCGCGGGCACGCGGTGCTTGTCGACGGCGAGCTGCGCTGCGTACCGCCGGCCGGGATGGCGTTGCTGCGTGCCTTGGCCCGGCGCCCCGGCTGGGTTGTTCCCCGCGCCGATCTGCTGCGGTCGCTGCCCGGGACGGGATGCGATGAGCACGCCGTGGAGACGGCGATGACCCGACTGCGGGGGGCATTGGGCGCGCCCAAGATCGTGCAGACCGTGGTCAAACGGGGTTACCGCCTGGCGCTCGATACGGGCGCTGAAGGCAAGTACGCGACGCCCTCAGCGCCCTGACTGCCGCCGGGGCGGGCCCTCGCCCACCGCTGCCACGTGCACTCACCCGCCCCCTTCGATTACGGTTGCAGGCTGCTCCCCGCACGGAACGGAACGGAGCAGAGCGGAACAACGTATGTCAGAAGGGGGAGCCCGCATGGCCGCGCAAGAGGCGCAAGCCCGTACGCAGCCGGAGTCCGCAGCGCCCATCAAGGAGATCGCCGCCGAGCAGGTGCACCTCGACCGTGTCTACCGGCGGCTCGAGGAGAAGATTCACGAGGCCGAGTTCCTGGTGGACGACGCAGAAAAACGCGGCCAGGTCGGCACGCCCGGCGCGCTGGCCGAGCGTGACGCGCAGGTGCACCAGGCCGCCGTGCATCTGCAGCGGCTCAACTCCGAGTTCGAGGACTTTCTCTTCGGCCGTATCGACCTGCTGCGCGGCAAGGGCGGCAAGCGCGGCCCGGATGGTGCTTTCACGGCCACTGAAGTCGCCGAGGACGCCATCGGTCCCGGCGATCGCGCTGAGATCGCCGAAACATTGCACATCGGCCGCCTCGGCGTCCTCGATGCCGATTACTCTCCCCTGGTCATCGACTGGCGTGCCCCAGCTGCCGCCCCCTTCTACCGCTCGACGCCCAAGAACCCCGGCCGGGTGGTGCGCCGCCGTGTCATCCGCAGCAAGGGGCGCCGCGTCCTCGGCGTGGAGGACGACCTGATGCGCCCGGAGCTGACGGCCACCCTCGACGGTGAGGAGCTCTCCGTTATCGGCGACGGTGCGCTGATGGCGTCACTCGGCCGCGCCCGCAGCCACACCATGCGCGACATCGTGGCGAGCATCCAGGCCGAGCAGGACACCGTCATCCGTGCCCCCGCCCCCGGCGTCACCGAAGTCACCGGCGGCCCTGGCACCGGCAAGACCGCGGTCGCCTTGCATCGCGCTGCCTACCTGCTCTACCAGGACCGACGCCGCTACTCCGGCGGTATCCTGGTGGTCAGCCCCACCCCGCTGCTCGTCTCGTACACCGAGGGTGTGCTGCCGTCGCTCGGCGAGGAAGGGCAGGTCGCGATCCGTGCGGTCGGCTCGCTGGTGGAGGGTGCCCAGGCCGACACGTACGACGAACCGGCCGTCGCCCGGGTCAAGGGCTCCTCCCGGATGGTCTCCGTGCTGCGCCGGGCCGCCCGCGGCGCGCTCGAGCTGGGTGGCGAGGTGCCGAGGTCGCTGCGCGTGGTGGCGTTCGGCCGCCGTCTTGAGCTGGACGAACAAGAGCTCGAGCAGATTCGCCGCAGTGTGCTCGGCGGCACCGCCCCGCTGAATCTGATGCGTCCGCGCGCCCGCAGGCTGCTGCTGGACGCGCTGTGGGAGAAATCTGGACGGGGGCGGTGGGAGGAGTCTGCGCCGGGCCGCCATCTGGCCGATCCCGAGCTGATTGCCGAAGCGCGGGAAGGGTTCGACGAGGACGTCTCCACCGAGCAGGAGTTCATTGATTTTCTCGCGGCGTGGTGGCCGGTGCTCACCCCGCGCCGGGTACTCGCTGCGATGGTCGACGAGCGCAGGCTCGGCCGCTGGTCGCGCCGAGTGCTGACGCAGCGAGAGGTGCGGCAGGTGGCGCGCTCACTGAAGCGCCTCGACGAGCACGGCAGCGGCAGCTTGAGCGTGCATGACGTGGCGCTCCTCGACGAGCTGCGGGTGCTGCTCGGAACCCCGCCGGAGCCGGTCAAGCCACGTGACGTCGACCCGCTCGACGAGCTCACCGGCCTGGAGGAGGTGACGACATACGCCGAACGGATGTACGGCCATGGCCGTGGCCGCAGTCGCCTCGAAGCGCTGGAGCGGGAGCGTACCGAGTATGCCCATGTGATTGTCGACGAGGCGCAGGATCTGACGCCCATGCAGTGGCGCATGATCGCACGGCGCGGCACCAGCGCCACCTGGACGGTCGTCGGCGACCCTGCACAGAGTTCGTGGAGCGATCCGGAGGAGGCGGCGCGTGCGCGGGACGAGGCGCTCAGCTCGCGGGTACGGCGGCGTTTCACACTGACCGTCAACTACCGTAACCCTGCTGAGATCGCGAAGCTCGCCGACAAGGTGTTGCGGCTCGCGATGCCCGGTATGCCCTCGCCCTCAGCTGTGCGCTCGACAGGCGTAGTGCCCCGATTCACCGCCACCAAAGGGGAGTTGGGGCCGGTGGTGCGGGATGCGGCGCAGCAGCTGCTCGCGGAAGTCGAGGGAACGGTCGGCGTCGTGGTGGCGATGGGGCGCCGTGCCGAGGCGCGCGAGTGGCTTTCGGGCCTCGGTGATCGCGTCGTGCCGCTCGGCAGCTTGGAGGCGAAGGGGCTGGAGTACGACGCGACGGTGGTGGTCTCGCCGGCTGAGATTGCCGACGAGAGCCCGGCCGGGCTGCGGGTGTTGTACGTGGCGCTGACGCGTGCGACACAGCAGTTGACGGTGGTCTGCGGCGACCGCGACCAGCCGGACGCCAACGGCGTGCCGGACCTGCTGCGTGACTGAAGTGGAGGAGGTTGCCCGCACCGTGTGGGCCTTCGAGCGCGTGGCAGAAGGTGAAGGGCTCCCTCCAGGAAGGAGAGAGCCCTTGACGTTTGGTGACACCGACCCGCCATGCTCGCCTCGCGGCTAGCGGTCGCTCGTAGCGACAATGGTTGGGCCCGGGGGCTTGGATCGAGCCGGTGCCGCAACCAGATTAACAAATGCCGCACGCCAACCATTCCCAGGACAGAAATTGCCGGGTCGCGCGTCGAGGTGTCAGGCCGCCCGCAGCGCACTCGCACCGCACTCGTATCGTGGAGGCATCTGTCCGCCGCTCGGGCCCGGTTATCGCCTACCCAGTGGTAGGCGGGATCATCGGATTGTCTCGTGGCCGCTCCATGGGCACGACACGGAAAAGCGGAGGAATGTCGCCATGGCAACGGCGCCGAGCGTCTCGTACTCGATCACGGTCCGACTGGAGGTCCCCGCGAGCGGGACCGCCGTCAGCCAGCTCACCACGGCAGTGGAGTCGTCCGGCGGGTCCGTGACCGGTCTCGACGTCACCGCTTCCGGTCACGAAAAGCTGCGCATCGACGTGACCATCGCCGCCACGTCCACCGCGCATGCCGACGAGATCGTGCACAAGCTGAACGACATCGACGGTCTGGTGATCGGGAAGGTCTCCGACCGTACGTTCCTGATGCACCTCGGCGGCAAGATCGAGATGGCGTCCAAGCACCCCATCCGCAACCGCGACGACCTCTCCATGGTCTACACGCCCGGTGTCGCCCGGGTGTGCATGGCGATCGCCGCCAACCCGGAAGACGCCCGTCGGCTCACCATCAAACGCAACAGCGTCGCCGTCGTGACCGACGGCTCGGCCGTCCTGGGCCTGGGCAACATCGGCCCTAAGGCCGCGCTGCCGGTGATGGAGGGCAAGGCGGCTCTCTTCAAGCGCTTTGCCGGGATCGACGCGTGGCCGATCTGCCTGGACACCCAGGACAGTGACGAAATCGTCGCCATCGTCAAGGCGATCGCCCCTGGCTTCGCCGGCATCAACCTCGAGGACATCTCCGCCCCGCGCTGCTTCGAGATCGAGGCGCGGCTGCGCGAGGCCCTCGACATCCCCGTCTTCCATGACGACCAGCACGGCACCGCAATCGTCGTACTCGCCGCGCTCACCAACGCGCTGCGCGTGGTCGGCAAGAAGATCGAGGATGTACGGATCGTCATGTCCGGCGCAGGCGCGGCCGGTACCGCGATCCTGAAGCTGCTGATCGCGGCAGGCCTCAAGTACGCGGTCGTCGCCGACATCCACGGCGTCGTGCACAGCGGCCGTACCGATCTGGTGGACGCCTCCGCCGGTTCTGAGCAGGGCTCACAGCTTCGCTGGATCGCAGACAACACCAACCCCGAAAACATCACTGGCACCCTCCGTCAGGCCGTGCGCGGCGCGGATGTTTTCATCGGCGTCTCTGCGCCGAACGTCCTCGACGGGGAGGACGTGGCGGCCATGGCCGACGACGCGATCGTCTTCGCGCTCGCCAACCCCGACCCCGAGGTCGAGCCGAGTGTGGCCCGCGCGACGGCCGCCGTGGTCGCCACCGGCCGCAGCGACTTCCCCAACCAGATCAACAACGTGCTGGTCTTCCCCGGGGTCTTCCGTGGCCTGCTGGACGCACAGTCGCGTACCGTGAATACCGACATGATGCTGGCCGCGGCGGGTGCGCTGGCCGATGTCGTGGCCGACGACGAGATCAATGCGAATTACATCATCCCCAGCGTCTTCAATGACAAGGTGGCGGGCGCTGTCGCCGGCGCGGTACGTGAGGCCGCCAAGGCGTGCGGTCTCACGGCCCCGCACTCGGTCCCCAGTGCCGTCCAGTAGCGGGCCGTGACGGCCCGTCCACGGCGTAGTAGTCGGCGTGGGCAGTCGGCGTGGGCAGCCGGCGTGCCAGTGCGCCAAAACAGCTCGCGCGTCGCACGGACCGGGGCTGCCGGACGCCTTATGGTGAGCGGCAGCCACGGCCTACAAACCTTTCGCTGCGCTGTCAGAAGCAGGCGGAGCGTCACCAAGCCGACGCAGTGGCGCTTTTCGTGTGACTCTCTCGGGTGCCGGATTGGCTTTCTCGCCGCAGGTAGGGGCAGGATGCGTATCCGGGCGAGAGGTTATTGCGGCAGCCCCGGGCCCGTGAGTGTCCGAGGGGCATGGCAGCATCGGCTTCAACGTGCCCGACATGCGGTTCCACCGCGTGGCACGCCTCATCGGCAAGAAGAATACGGGAGTACGAATATGAACCGCAGTGAGCTGGTGGCCGCTCTGTCCGAGCGCGCAGAGGTGACCCGCAAGGACGCCGACGCCGTTCTGGGCGCTTTCGCCGAGGTCGTGGGCGAGGTCGTCGCCAAGGGCGACGAGAAGGTCACCATTCCCGGCTTCCTGACCTTCGAGCGCACCCACCGTGCCGCTCGCACCGCGCGCAACCCGCAGACCGGCGACCCGATCGACATCCCGGCCGGCTACAGCGTGAAGGTCGCCGCGGGCTCCAAGCTTAAGGAAGCCGCAAAGGGCGAATGATCATCCGACGCCGGAGAGACACACGGCGTCAACGCCAGGGGCGGCCATCCCGATGGGGTGGCCGCCCCTGGCGTTTTCTCGTTATTTCTTGCTCGCTTCTTTTCTTTGCCCGCTTCTCCGCCTGCTCGCAGGCTTCGCGGACCGCCGTCGTGCCGAAGGCGCGCCCCTCGATCGGAACTCTCGGCGGCCACTTCCGCCTGCTCGCGTGTGTCGCTCACGATCAGGCGTGCGTTTGGTCAGGCGCGCGTTTGGGCGGGGACGAGGGGGGCGGGGAGCTCCACCTGGCCGCCCAGGGCCGTGAGCTTGTCCAGGAAGTTCTCGTAGCCACGGTTGATCAGATCGATGCCGTGGACTCGTGAGGTGCCCTGCGCGGCAAGGGCCGCGATCAGGTAGGAGAAGCCACCGCGCAGATCCGGGATGACCAGATCGGCGCCCTGCAGCTTCGTCGGGCCCGAGACGACCGCGGAGTGCAGGAAATTGCGCTGGCCGAAGCGGCACGGCGTACCGCCGAGGCACTCGCGGTAGAGCTGGATGTGCGCGCCCATCTGGTTGAGCGCCTCCGTGAAGCCCAGGCGCGACTCATACACCGTCTCGTGCACGATCGACAGGCCCGAAGCCTGTGTCAGGGCCACGACCAGCGGCTGCTGCCAGTCGGTCTGGAAGCCGGGGTGCACATCCGTCTCCAGCGCGATCGCGCTCAGCGCACCGCCCGGGTGCCAAAAGCGGATGCCTTCGTCGCCGATCTCAAAAGCGCCGCCGACCTTGCGGAAGGTGTTGAGGAACGTCATCATCTCGCGCTGGCCGGCGCCGCGCACGTAGACATTCCCCTTGGTCGCCAAGGCCGCACTCGCCCAGGAGGCCGCCTCCAGGCGATCGGGGAGCGCCCGGTGGGTGTAGCCGCTGAGATGGTCGACACCAGTGATCCGGATGGTCCGATCGGTATCCATGGAGATGATCGCGCCCATTTTCTGCAGGACGCAGATCAAATCCTCGATCTCCGGCTCCACAGCCGCGTTCGACAGCTCGGTGACGCCCTCCGCGAGCACCGCGGTGAGCAGCACCTGCTCGGTCGCGCCGACCGAGGGGTAGGGCAGCCGGATCTTGGCACCGCGCAGCCGCTGCGGGGCTTCGAGGTATTGGCCCTCCGGGCGTTTCTCGATGATCGCGCCGAACTGTCGCAGCACCTCGAAGTGGAAGTCGATGGGGCGTCCGCCGATGTCGCAGCCGCCGAGGCCCGGGATGAACGCGTGCCCGAGCCGGTGCAGCAGCGGGCCGCAGAACAGGATCGGGATGCGCGAGGACCCGGCGTGCGTATCGATATCGGCGACGTTCGCGCTCTCCACATGCGACGGGTCGAGGACCAGCTCGCCCGGCTCCTCGCCGGGACCCACGGTGACGCCGTGCAACTGGAGTAGGCCACGCACCACGCGCACGTCGCGGATGTCAGGCACATTGCGCAGTCTGCTCGGCTCGCCGCCGAGCAAAGCGGCCACCATGGCTTTGGGTACGAGATTTTTCGCACCCCGGACGCGGATCTCGCCCTCGAGCGGGCTGCCGCCGTGGACAAGGAGGATGTCGTCGGTCATGGGGCTCGCGTTCCTGGAGACGGTCAGGACAGGAAGACGGGATAGCTACCGTCTCCGTACGGTCTACGGCCCGCACACTGTGGATTCCGCAGCGGGTGCCGGGGAAATGTTAATGGGTTACACGACTGTCCCTGTCAAGACGAGCGCGCCTTCTGTCCGGGGTTGTCGCACTCGTCACGGGCGAGAACTCCCGTGATGCGTCAGGATGCGAGATCATGTGGTCATGACGGAGGTGTCCTCGCTCACCGGACGGCTGCTCGTCGCGACACCGGCCCTCGCGGACCCGAACTTCGACCGGGCGGTGGTCCTCCTCCTCGACCACGACGAGGAGGGCTCGCTCGGGGTCGTTCTCAACCGGCCGACGCCGGTGGGCGTCAGCGAGGTGCTGGAGTCGTGGGCGCAGCTCGCGGGCATCCCTCAGGTGGTGTTCCAGGGCGGACCCGTCTCGCTGGACTCGGCACTCGGCCTGGCCGTGGTGCCGGGAGATGCCCACAACGGCGAAGAGGACGAGCTGCTGGGCTGGCGGCGGGTACACGGCGCGATCGGCCTAGTGGACTTGGAGGCGCCGCCGGAGCTGCTCGCCGCCGAGCTCGGCTCCCTGCGGATCTTCGCGGGCTACTCGGGGTGGGGCCCCGGCCAGCTGGAGGACGAGTTGGTGGAAGGCGCGTGGTACGTGGTCGAGTCCGAGCCGGGGGATGTCTCCTCGCCGGATCCGGAGCAGCTGTGGCGCTCGGTGCTGCGACGACAGCGCAATGAGTTGGCGATGGTCGCCACGTACCCGGATGATCCGTCCCTCAATTAGTCATGTCCAATTAATCATGTCCGTCATTTAGGCTTGGTCGGCATGAGCACTCTTGAGCCCGAGCGCGGGGCGGGAACCGGGACCCTGGTCGAGCCGACACCGCAGGTGTCGCACGGAGACGGGGATCACGAGCGCTTCGCTCACTACGTTCAGAAGGACAAGATCATGGAGAGCGCGCTCTCCGGATCTCCAGTGGTCGCGCTGTGCGGCAAGGTCTGGGTCCCCGGCCGGGATCCGAAGAAGTTCCCGGTCTGCCCCATGTGCAAGGAGATCTTCGACTCGATGGGCGTCGGCGGCGGAGATGGTGGCAAGGACGGCAAGAGCGGCAAATAGCAGCGAGGGCCTGTTCCGAGTTCTCGGCTGGGGACTCGGAACAGGCCCTGGTCGTCGGACGCCCGATCGAAGGGGCGCCCCCGATCGTGTGAGCCGTGGCCTGCAGCGCCACGGCACCGCCCGCGGGGCTGGCACGGTGGCACAGTAGGAACACGGCAAACAGTGCAACGCACCTGAAGGGCGCTCCTCCCTCACCGGATCATCAGCCCTGACGGTGACAGAACCGTCCTTAACGGACCTGCAAGGTTATCGGGCCGGAATGTGTGCCAAAGTTGCCGTGACCAGGCTGTCAGCACGTACGGTACGGCGACAGGCCCGGGGTCCCCCAGTCGGAGACCGGGGGCACTACCGGGGACGCCGTGGGCGGCGTGGAAGGGAAGCTGCGTGAGCACGTACACACGGCAAGCGGGGAGCACGGTGACGTTGCCCACCTCGCTCGACGAGGCGGTGGCGGCACTCGCCGCCATGCCCGCAGCCGTGCCGGTCGCCGGCGGTACCGATCTGATGTCGGCCGTCAACTCGGGCTTGCTGCGCCCGGCCGCGCTCGTCGGCCTGGGCAGGATCAGCGAGATTCGCGGCTGGCAGTACGCGGACGGGAACGCCCTGCTCGGCGCCTGTCTCACCCACGCACGCATGGGACGCTCCGACTTCGCCGCGCTCATCCCGGCGCTTGCCATGGCCGCGCGCGCCGCGGGCCCGCCGCAGATCCGCAACGCCGGAACGCTGGGCGGCAACATCGCAAACGCCGCCCCGACCGGCGATGCATTGCCGGTGCTCGCCGCGCTCGAAGCGACAGTGGTGCTCGCGGGGCCCGACGGCACCCGGGAGATCCCTGTCGGCCACCTGACGGCCGGGCACGACCCGTTGCGCCCGGGCGAACTACTCGCCTACGTACGGGCACCGCTGCTGCACGCCCCGCAGACCTTCCTCAAAGCGACCACGCGCACTGGCCCGGGCCGCGCCACGGCGTCGGTCGCGCTCGTCCTCGATCCGGCGCGGCGCGGCGTGCGCTGCGCGATCGGCGCGGTGGCGCCCATGCCACTGCGGCCACTGGAGGCGGAGCGCTGGGTCTCCGGGCTGATCGACTGGGACGGCTCGCGGGCGCTGGAGCCGGAGGCCTGTACCGCGTTCGGCGACTATGCCGCCATGAGCTGCATCCCGGATCCCGCTGAGGGCGAACTGCCGCTTGCCCTGGCCCACCTGCGGCGTACGGTGGCCGCACTGGCCCGCCGAGCATTGGAGAGGGCACTTTCGTGACGGACGACGGGATCGGTGGCATGACGGGTCAGCCCGATCAGGGCTTCGTGCCAGGAGACGGAATGTGGCACCAGGGCCCGGGCGGCGCACACGACGCCGGTATGACACCGGAGCCGGTGCAGGCGCGCACGGAAGGGGACGCCGCCGATCAGTGGGCGATCCCCTTCGTTGTCGAGGACGCGGCCGACGAAACCGGCGAGTATTCCCTCGGCGTACCCGGCGTACCCGTGGCAGATCCCACTGCTCCCGCCTTTGACCCTGCCCGGCCCGCGCCCCCGGCGGATGGCTCGGCCGAGGGCCAAGCAGAAGGCCAAGCCGAGGACCCGCGCAGCGAACACCCCACCACTTCTTACGTCCTGCACGTCAACGGCGTCGACCGGCCCGTCACCGACGCCTGGCTCGGCGAATCCCTGCTCTACGTGCTGCGCGAGCGCCTCGGTCTTGCGGGCGCCAAGGACGGCTGCGAGCAGGGCGAATGCGGCGCCTGCTCGGTCGGGGTCGACGGCCGGCTCATCGCGTCCTGCCTCATGCCTGCCGCGACAGTCGCGGGCTGCGAGATCGTCACTGTCGAGGGCCTCAGCTGCGACGGAGGGCCTTCGGACGTGCAGCGCGCGCTCGCCGCCTCCAGCGCGGTGCAGTGCGGCTTTTGCCTGCCGGGGATGGCGATGGCCATCCACGATCTGCTCGAAGGCAACCACCAGCCTTCCGAGTTGGAGATGCGGCAGGCGCTGAGTGGGAACTTGTGCCGCTGCTCCGGCTATAGCGGTGTGCTCCACGCGGTCCGCGAAGTCATCGCCGCCCGCCAAGCCTCCCTGCCCGCCGCCGCGGACGTTGCAGATGCTCAGCAGGACGCTGCAGACGGTCGGCAGCACACTGAGGCCACCCGGATACCGCCCCAGGGAACACCTCCTGCCGCAGGCAGAGGAAGCTCCGGCCAAGCGGACGGAGGTATGACATGAGCCGCGAGACGGTAGGTGCGATCGGCTGCGAGATCGGAGAGAAGGCTGCATGACCGGACCCGATGCGGTGACCGCAACGCCGACCGCGACCGGCGGCGGCACGACGGCCACCACCAATCCCGCCTCCGTAGCCGACAAGTCGTACGGCCTCGGCGCATCAGTGCCGCCCGCCGACGCGGACGCCAAGACGCAGGGCGTCTTTCCCTACGCAGCCGACCTGTGGGCCGAGGGCCTGCTGTGGGCCGCAGTCCTGCGCTCCCCGCACCCGCACGCCCGTATCGTCTCCGTCGACACCCACGCCGCTGCCGAGATGCCGGGCGTGCGCGCCGTCGTCACCCACGAGGACGTCCCCGGCGACCTCATGCACGGACGCTGGGTCGCCGACCGGCCGGTCTTCGCCAAGGACATCGTCCGCTACCACGGCGAGCCGATTGCCGCCGTCGCCGCCGACCATCCCGGCACCGCGCGACTCGCCGCCGCCGCCATCGCCGTCGAGTACGAACTGCTCGAACCCGTCACCGACCCGGAGCAGGCATTCTCCGCCGAGGCGTTGCACCCCGACGGCAACCTGATCCGGCACATCCCGCTGCAGTTCGGCGACCCTGAAGCCACCGGCGAGGTCGTCGTCGAGGGCGTGTACCGGATCGGACGCCAGGACCCGGCACCGATCGGCGCCGAGGCCGGCCTCGCCGTGCCGCGCCCCGACGGCGGTGTCGAGCTGTATCTCGCTTCCACCGACCCGCACGCCGACCGCGATCTCGCGAGCGCCTGCTTCGGTCTCGAACCCGACCGCGTCAAAGTCGTGGTCACCGGTGTGCCCGGCGCCATGGCCGACCGCGAAGACCCCAGTTTCGGGCTGACGTTGGGGCTGTTGGCGTTGAAGACCGGCTGCCCGGTGAAGCTGGTGGCCACCCGCGAGGAGTCGTTCCTCGGCCATGCACACCGCCATCCGGCGCTGCTGTGCTACCGCCACCACGCCGACGCCGAGGGGCGTCTGGTCAAGGTCGAGGCGCAGATCCTGCTGGATGCGGGTGCATACGCCGACGCTTCGTCCGATGCGCTCGCCGCCGCCGTCTCCTTCGCGGCCGGCCCCTACGCCGTTCCCCATGTCTTCGTCGAGGGGTGGGCAGTCCGTACCAACAACCCGCCCTCGGGGCATGTACGCGGTGAGGGCGCAATGCAGGTGTGCGCCGCCTATGAAGGGCAGATGGACAAACTCGCGGCCCGACTCGGCCTCGATCCGGCCGAGTTGCGTATGCGCAATGTGATGGCCACCGGCGATCTGCTGCCCATCGGCCAGACCGTCACCTGCCCGGCCCCCGTCGGTGAGCTGCTGAAGGCGGTGCGCGACGCCGACCTGCCGCCGCTGCCCGCCGACGACGACGAGGCCGAATGGCTGCTGCCCGACGGCCCGGCGGGCGCGGGCGAGCCGGGAGCGGTGCGCCGGGGCGTCGGCTACGCGCTGGGCATGGTGCACATGCTGGGCGCCGAGGGCTACGACGAGGTCTCCACAGCGACGGTGCGGGTGCAGGACGGCGTGGCGACGGTGATCTGCGCGGCCGTCGACACCGGTCAGGGTTTCGCCACACTGGCGCGGCAGATCGTGCAGGAGGTGCTCGGCGTCGACGAGGTGCGGGTGCTGCCGGCCGACACCGACCAGCCGCCTGCCGGCCCCGCGGCGCGCGGCCGTCACACCTGGGTGTCCGGAGGAGCGGTGGAGCGGGCCGCGAAGATGGTGCGCACCCAACTGCTGCAGCCGCTCGCCGCCAAGTTCGGCATGTCGGTCGAGCTGCTCACCATTGTGGAGGGGAAGATCACCTCCTACGACGGGGTGTTGAGCACGACGGTCGTCGAGGCGCTCGACGGCAAGGAGTTGTGGGCGACGGCGCAGTGCCGTCCTCATCCGACCGAGCGACTTGACGATTCGGGGCAGGGCGATGCGTTTGTAGGGCTCGCCTTCGCAGCGGTACGGGCCGTGGTCGATGTGGACATCGAGTTGGGCTCGGTACGCGTCGTGGAGATGACGGTGGCCCAGGACGTGGGACGAGTGCTCAACCCCCGCCAGGTGGAGGCGCGGATCGAGGCCGGGGTCACGCAGGGCGTCGGTATGGCGCTGATGGAGGATCTGCGTACCTCACGCGGCACAGTCAAGCGCCCGTCGCTGACGGGATACGCTCTGCCGACGGCGCTGGACGCGCCGCAGGTACGGATCGTCAAGCTGGTCGAGGAGCGGGATGTAGTGGCGTCCTTCGGGGCGAAGGCGGTGAGCGCGGTCCCGGTAGTGACCTCACCGGCTGCGGTCGCCGCCGCGGTACGTGCCGCCACCGGCCGTCCGGTCAGCCGCCTGCCGATCCGCCCGCAAGCGGCGGTGGCGAAGCCCGCGGGGGCATAGGGGCGTTCACCTGGAGGCCGTGACCGGAATCGAACCGGTGTCACTCGCTTTGCAGGCGAGTCCCTCAACCACTCGGGCACACGGCCGTGTTGACACAACGACCATAGGCCAAGGTCCCGAGCCCTGGTCAATGGTCTCGCGCCGGTCGCAACACGACTGCCATACGGCGTTCATACGACTGGTGCGCAGCGTGCTCACGCACGGGTAATACTGGCCGGTACCGCGTGGTACCATGGGCTTATGGCTGCTTTGAATGTGCGCTTCACCGACGAAGAACTCGAGGCCCTGCGCGATCGCGCGGCGGCTGAGGGGCGGAGCATGCAGGTGTTCGCCCACGATGCCGTGATCCACGCGATCAGCGAACGCACGCGTCTTTTCGAAGACGCGGCAGTGCACGTGCTGCAGGTGAGTGCTGAGCTCAATCGGAGGCTCGCCTGATGCACTACCTCACGCTCCCCGAGCTATTGAACCTTGCGCAACGGCTCGGGGCTGAGGAGGTGCGCGATTATGGTCTGCTGGAGTCCGCACTCGCCCGTCCGAGGGCCAGCGTGTTCGGGCAGGACGCGTATCCCGACGTATGGCACAAGGCTGCGGCTCTGATGGAGTCCATTGCCCGCAACCACGCCATGGTCGACGGAAACAAGCGTCTCGCCTGGTATGCGACGTGGGTTTTCCTGCAGATCAACGGGCACCCGCTCCATTCACGCTTCGATGTCGACGAAGCCGAGGCATTCGTGCTGGATGTCCGTCAGGGCTTGCTTGACCTTCCCAAGATCGCTGAGGCGTTGCCGCGGTTTGCGGCGTAGTACTCCCATGTGACCTGCATCCCACGTCCGGTGGGTGCCGCTGCGCCCCCCGCCTCGCGGCGGGACGCAGCGATAAGCTGTCACGGTTTTCGTACCCGAAGCACCAGGCGGCTCTGCCGTTTGACGACAACCTGCCCGGAGACCGTGACTACTCCCGCTTCCCATCACCTCTCACCGGCCTTTCCCGGCCGTGCCCCCTGGGGGACAGCCGGGAAGCTGCGCGCATGGCAGCAGGGCGCGTTGGATGCATACCTCCAAAAGCAGCCGCGCGACTTCCTCGCCGTGGCGACGCCCGGCGCCGGCAAAACCACCTTCGCGCTCACCCTTGCCTCGTATCTGCTGCACCACCACGTCGTGCAGCAGATCACCGTCGTCGCACCGACCGAACACCTGAAGAAACAGTGGTCGGAAGCGGCGGCACGGGTAGGCATCAAGCTCGACCCGGACTACAGTGCAGGCCCCTTGCCCAAGGACTACCACGGTGCCGCCGTCACCTATGCGGGAGTGGGCGTACGCCCGATGCTGCACCGCAACCGCTGCGAGCAGCGCAAGACTCTTGTCATCCTCGATGAGATCCATCACGCGGGCGACAGCAAGTCGTGGGGCGAGGCATGCCTTGAGGCATTCGAACCGGCAACGCGGCGGCTGGCGTTGACGGGAACGCCGTTCCGTTCCGACACCAACCCCATCCCCTTCGTGACCTACGAAGAAGGCAACGACGGCATCAGGCGCAGCTCCGCCGACTACACCTACGGCTACGGCAATGCACTCGCCGACGGCGTCGTCCGTCCCGTCATCTTCCTCTCCTACAGCGGCAATATGCGCTGGCGCACCAAGGCAGGCGACGAGGTCGCCGCCCGCCTCGGCGAGCCGATGACCAAGGACGCCATCGCCCAGGCATGGCGCACCGCGCTCGCGCCCACCGGTGAGTGGATCCCCAACGTGCTGCGCTCCGCGGACCAGCGGCTCACCGAAGTCAGAAAAGCCATCCCGGACGCCGGTGGGCTCGTCATCGCCTCCGACCAGGACTCGGCGCGCGCCTACGCCAAACTGATCCGCGAGATCACCGGCCACAAGGCGACCGTCGTGCTCTCCGACGACACCGGTGCCTCGAAGCGGATCGAGCAGTTCAGCGAGTCCGACGACCGGTGGATGGTCGCAGTCCGCATGGTGTCGGAGGGCGTGGACGTGCCCCGGCTCGCCGTCGGCGTCTATGCGACGACGATCTCGACGCCGCTGTTCTTTGCACAGGCGGTAGGCCGTTTCGTACGGTCACGGCGGCGCGGCGAGACTGCTTCCGTCTTCCTGCCGACCATCCCGATGCTGCTCGGCTTCGCCGGTGAAATGGAAGTCGAGCGCGATCACGTCCTGGACCGGCCGAAGAAGACAGCGGGTGAGGAGGACATCTACGCCGAAGAGGAAAAACTCCTCGACGAGGCCAACAAGCAGCAGGACGAGGCGACCGACGACGAGCAGATGTCGTTCGAGGCACTGGAATCGGACGCCGTCTTCGACCGAGTGATGTACGACGGCGCCGAGTTCGGCATGCAGGCCCACACCGGCAGTGAGGAAGAACAGGATTACCTGGGCATTCCGGGCCTGCTTGAACCCGACCAGGTGCAACTGCTCCTGCAACGCCGCCAGGCCCGCCAGATCGCGCACAGCCGCAAGAAGCCGGACGCCGAGGCCGACCTGCTCGAACTCCCGGCAGAGCGCCGCCCGGTCGTCACCCACCGGGAGCTGCTGGAGCTGCGCAAGCGGCTCAACACGATGGTTTCGGCCTACACCCACCAGAGCGGCAAGCCGCACGGCGTCATCCACAACGAACTGCGCAGGGTGTGCGGCGGCCCACCGAGCGCGGAGGCAACGGCCGGACAGATCGAGGCGCGCATCGCCAAGGTGCAGGAGTGGGCGACGCGCATGCGCTGACGTGCGCCGTCTCGATGGCGTCTCGATGCCGCCCCGATGACGTCGTCCCGATAAAGGGGCATCCACGTCCTGACGTACCGCGCCCTCGTGATCCGTTTTAATTCCCTACGTGACTTTTCGCGCCAGGATCCTCTCTGTCTGCTTCGCCCTCGTCGTCGCGCTGCTCGCGGTGGCCGCCCTCGCCCCGCTGCCGATCACGATCGCGGTGCCCGGCCTGACCGCGAACGTCCTCGGCTCCAACAACGGACAGCCGGTGATCACCATCACCGGCACCAAGACCCGCATGACCAGCGGCCAGCTGCGGCTGGTCACCATCGCCGCCACCGAACCCGACGCATCCTTGCACCTCACGGACGCCATCGAGGCATGGTTTCGCACTGACGAGGCGGTCATGCCGCGCAGCGCCGTCTACCCGAGTGGCTCCCTGCAGCAGATCAAACGGCAGAACCAGGCCGAGATGAAGCAGTCCCAGGACGCCGCGACCGCCGCCGCCCTCGGGCACCTCCGCCTGTCACCCTTTCGGGTGAAGGTGGCGCTGAAACTCGCTGACGTCGGCGGACCCAGCGCGGGGCTGATGTTCACCCTGGGGATCATCGACTCGATCAACGGCAACGGCAAGGGCGGCGACCTCTCAGGCGGCCGGCGCATCGCCGGTACCGGAACGATCACTGCGGACGGTACGGTCGGCGCGGTCGGCGGCGTCCAGCTGAAGGAACAGGCCGCCCGGCGCGACGGCGCCACTGTCTTCCTCGTCCCGCAGTCCGAATGCGTCGACGCCAAGAGCAACACCCCCAAGGGGCTGCAAGTCATCCCGGTGACTTCGCTCAACAGCGCGATCGCCGCGCTGTCCGTACTGAACAGCGGCGGGAAGGTATCGACCTGCTGACCATTGTGGTCACTCCCGTGACGATCGTGATCAGTCTCGCCGTGATCAGTCCCGCGACGCCTGCTCCACGAGCGGGATGATCCGAAGCGGAACCGGGTTT
>JAFAUH010000110.1 GCA_019243445.1 Streptomycetaceae bacterium
TGGGCGCCCGCAGCCTTGGCGAGCGCCGCCTTGCGCGGCCCGCTCACCGTCGTGACGACGGTGGCACCAGCCCAACGAGCCAGCTGGATCGTGGCGTTTCCCACGGCGCCCGCTCCACCGGCGACCAGCACCGCACACCCGGCGAGAGCACCAGGTGCGAGCCGTGTCGGGCCGCCGTCGGCGACGGTCAGGCAGCGATGCGCGGTCAGCGCCGGGACGCCGAGGGCAGCGCCGAGTTCGTACGAAGCGCCCTCGGGCAGCGTGACCGCATGCCGCTCGGGCAGCACCACATACTCCTGGGCAGTCCCGCCGTGTGGGCGATCGTGAGCGGCCAGCCAGAGCCATACACGCTCCCCGACCCGTGCCGGGTCCACGCCCTCGCCGACGGCCTCGATAACCCCGGAGCCGTCCTGATTCGGCACCTGTTCGCCCATCTCACCGATGGCGGTAAGCCCCTGCCGTACCTTCCAGTCCGTCGGATTCACCCCGGACACCCGCACCCGGACCCGTACCTCACCGGGGGCGGGCTCGGGAATGGGTCGCTCGACCACCCTCAAAACGTCGGTGCCGCCACGCTGCGTGTACACGATCGCCTTCATGTATCAGTACAAGGCACGGGCGACGTGTTTTCTTCCCCGTTCTTCCCCTTCTTCCCTATTTCCCCCGAGGTGTCGGCAACGGTGATCACGACGCCTCGACCGTTCCTTAGCACAGCTAACGCAGCAAGGTCCCCGCCAGAAGCCGCACTTCCGTCCGACCTCACCTGTGTCTGTCTGCGGCGGTGGGCGCATGGCCGACCGGACTCACAGCGAGGGCCACGGTCGCGGCACGGGAGATCGCCCGCCTGGAAGCTCAGGTGTGTACAGGGATCAGGCCAGTGGGTTGATCCACCGGACACCGGAGAAGCGGGCGAAGTCCGTGTCGGTGGAATACATCTCGGCATTGTGCTCGATGGCGAGTGCGGCCAGCTGGGCATCGGTGGTGAGATTGCTGCCGGTACCGACGCCTTTCAGGAGATCGAAGGCGATCTCCAGGTGGCGGGGGCCAGGCGTCAGGAATCTGACATTCGGCTGCTGGAGCCAGGTGGAGATATATGTGGTGGTTTCTTCCACGGTGAGCGGCGGAGTGAAGACGCGGGGGTTGGTCGCGATTCGGACGAATCCGAAGACCGCGGGGGAGGACAGCCCGATCTCCATCGTGGAGTTGAGAGCCTCCTCCCACCACGCATGAGCGTTCTCGTGCTGCGGGAAGGCCGTGATCACGGAATAAAGCAGCAGATTGACATCGGGGACAATCATGCTGACTCGCGCTGTGCCAGGGAAAGGATCGCCGAGTCTTCGAGCTCGTCGGCCAGTCGGTTGAAGCCGGCCAGGTCGAGTCCGGGCTGGAGGACCGCCTCGTGGACGGGGAGACGGTACGGCTCCGATCGCGGTGCAGGCGACGAGAGCGCTCGGCGAAGGGCGTCATTGATCACCTGTTTCATCGACGTCCGCATGCGGTGTACGGCATCGTCGACAAGCGCGGCGACGTCCGGGTCGAGAGTCAAGGTGGTACGCATGTAGACATCATAGTGCGTCAGCACACTAGCATCAAGATGCATCAACTCGGCCCGGCTTCGGCGGGGAATGCTTGCCTGATCCTTGCCGCCAGCAAGGATCACATACCCCTGCGAGTGACAATAGTTGTCGGAGACAACGGACAAGCAAGTATTTCTCGGAGGGGAATGCGCGCAGCCGGCCGGGAGCGCAGCATCAGCCGACTGCGTCGACGAGGATCAGGCAGCTTTGACCGTTGTCGTTCAGCGGTCGGCCGGCAGGATACGGAACGAGGAGAACCCTCGCGTGAGCGGCTCAATGGCACGGTAGTCACGCTGATCCAAGGTAAAGATCTGGTCGGTCCTGTAGCGATCGGCGAGGACCACACCCACAGCGTCCGCCAGGTCAAGCCGCAGTCCCTCGTACTTCGCCCGGACTTCGTGCGCGGCGACAAGGTCGGCGGGTCGCAGTTCAGCCAGCTTGTACTGTCCGTCCTGCATACGGGCATTCAATGCTTCCATGGTCTGCATGGCGGCCTGAAACCCGACGTCCCGGTGAACTAGATGGTCCAACTCTGTTACCACCAAAGGCGAGATGGCGAGAATCTCCCGGTCGAGGATGCCGACGGCAGCATCATGCTCGGGCTGTGATGCATCGAACGCCGCATAAAGCGCGGAGGTATCAGCAACGATGATCAACGCCGCCCCGACCGTTCCTTGATGTGCGCGTAAATCTCGTCGTCCATGTCCTCGGCGTTCATGGGACGGCCGCTGTTGAACACGGGCAATGCACGGCTCTTCTTCGGGCGCGTGGAACTGTCGAGCAGCATCGCGATGCCTTGGCGGATGAGATCGGCCTTGCTCACACCCCGCGCAGCGGACTCAGCATCCAGCCGCAGCTCAAGCTCCTCGGGGAGGTACACGGTCGTCTTTATCATACCCTATATGGTACCACCCAGCCGTAGGCGGTCGCTATCGCCTCCCTCTGGCTCGGCGGGGAGGGAGGATACGGAGGCGTAACGTGCGACAGCTATCGTCATCGGATGCGCACTGGGGTGAACGGGACAGAGACCGGCATACGGATCCGGCCTGGTATCGAGGACGACCTTGAAGAACTGACCCGGATCTACAACCACTACATCACCGAGACCCCGATCACCTTCGACCTCGAGCCGTTCACCGTCGAGCAGCGCCACCCGTGGCTGCTGGCTCACCCTGACGTCGGCCCGTACCGGCTCCGCGTGGCCAAGGAGGGTGGAAAAATTCTCGGCTACATGACCAGCAGCGCATTCCGCCCGAAACAGGCGTACTCGACCTCTGTTGAGACCAGCGTCTATGTAGCGCCCGAGCATGTGGGCCGCGGTATCGGCAGCTTGCTGTACGCCTCGCTCTTCAAGGTGTTGGAGCAGGAGGATGTACACCAGGCCATTGCTGGGGTGACCTTGCCCAATGAAGCGTCACAGCGGCTCCACCAACGCTTCGGTTTCCAGCCCGTGGGCGTGCACAAGGAAGTTGGGCGGAAATTCGGGAGGTTCTGGGATGTGGCCTGGTTCCAAAAACCGCTGTCTCATTAGCGCCGCGTGGTCGGCGTTCGTGGCCACGACGAAGAGCCACGATGAAGGGCATATGAGAGCAAAGGGCCGGGTCGGTGTCAGCACCGGCCCGGTCCTTTCCGCGCACGCCGCACGCCCCGCGCGCCGCGCGCAAACCGCTCACCGCAGGTCTACATCGAACCCTTCGAGGCCCGCGCTGTCCAGGCGCACTGGCGTGGCCACAGGGGCGTAGCCGCTGACGATCACCGTGTAATTGCCGGTGGCGAGGTCAGTGAAACCATATTCGCCGTCAGGGCCCGTGGTGGACGTGGCGACGACGTTGCCTGCTGCGTCGACCAGGGTGACCTGGGCGTCGTCGAGTGGCTTGCCGGCGGAGTTGTGGATGACGCCGCGGATGCGGGTGCCTGGGTCGAGGTGGATCTCGTAGTGGCTGGGAGCACTGCTGGTGACTTCGACCGGCAGGGCGGCCGGGCGGTGGTTCGCTGCGGTCGCGGCGAGGGTGTAGGAGCCGGGGACGAGGTCGGCGAAGGCGAATGTGCCGTCGGCGTCGGATGGGCCTGATGCGATCACCTCACCGCGTACGTCGGTGGTGACCACGAGTGCGCCTGGCAGCGAGGTGCCGCCTGCCGACTCCTTCACCACTCCCGTGAGCCCTGCCGTGCCGCCGAGTACGAGGTCGAGTTCGACCGGGGAGTCGCCGACAACCACGGTGGCCGCCTGCGGCTTGCGTGCTCCGGCGGAGCCGATCAGTACGTAGGTGCCCGCGTCTGTCGCGTCGAGGGCGTACCGGCCGTTTTCGTCCGTCCTTGTACGGCCGAGTTGCTTGCCGGCGACGTCGATCAGGGTGATGACGGCCTGCGGTACGGGCGATCCCGTGTCGTCAAGGACGTGGCCGCTGATGAGGCTGCGCACTGTGCCGTTGACGTGAGTGATCCTTTGCTCGGGTGCCGGTGCTGCGTCGGCCGGTACTGCGTCGGCCGGTGCGAGAGCCTCCCCGTTCTCCGCCGCGCGCGCTTCCAGGCCGGAGACCTTGCGCAGCGGCACTTCCTTGATCCACAGCGCGACGAAGAAGCCCACGGCGATCACGATCGCGCCGATCACGAAGACCACGTGCATCGCTTGAGTGAAGCCGATCTTGAACGGCTCCGCGAGGCGCGGGTCGAGGTGCTGGATGAAGGAGGAGTTGCTGAGCACGCCGGAGGCCGTTCCGCCGCCCGTTGAGGGGTGCTTGAGCATGGCGAGCACTGGGGCGTTGGCCGGGTTGGACAAGACGGCCGGGTCGTGCAACGCCGTCTGGAAGCCGACGGTGTGCGCGGCGGACTGAAAGGCCGAGCCGATCTTGTGGCCCACGTTGGTGAAGAGCGCGGAGAGGAAGATCGCCGTACCGGCGGTCGCGCCCATCTGCCGGAAGAAGGTGGCTGACGCGGTTCCTGCACCCATGTCCTTGGGTTCGACGGCGTTCTGCACGGCCAGGGTCAGGACCTGCATGCAAAGGCCAAGGCCAATGCCGAACAGCCCCATGTAGGCCATCGTCTCCGGCAGCGGGGTGTCCCACTGGACCCGGGAGGAGAACAGGAACATGGCTGCGGCGATCAGAACGGTGCCGAGGATCGGGTAGATCTTGTAGCGGCCGGTCTTGGCGATGATCATTCCGGTGGTCATGGTGCCGGCGATCATTCCGACCATCAGCGGCAGCATCATCAGGCCGGATTTGGTGGGACTGACGCCCTTGACGATCTGCAGGTAGAGCGGGATCAGCAGCATGCCGCCGAACATGCCCATACCGACGATTACGGAGAGCAGGCTGGTCTGGGAGAAGACCCTGTTGCGGAAGAGTCGCATCGGGATGAGCGCGTTGTCGCCCATCGCCCGTTCGATGAAGACCCATGCGATGAGGCCGACGAGGCCGATCCCGTAGCAGAGGTAGGACTTCGTCGAAGTCCAGCCCCACTCCCGGCCCTGCTCGGCGACGATCAGCAGGGGCACGACGCCGATGGTGATGGTGAGCGCGCCCCACCAGTCGATGCGGTGGTCACGCCGGGTGTGCGGGAGGTTGAGCACCTTGGCGACGACGAACAGCGCGACGATGCCGATGGGCACGTTGACGAGGAAGACCCAGCGCCAGCCGGTGATCGACAGGATGCTGCTCTGGCCGGCGAGGAATCCGCCGACGAGGGGGCCGATGACGCTGGAGGTGCCGAACATGGCGAGCATGTAGCCCTGGTAGTGGGCTCGTTCGCGCGGCGGCACGATGTCAGCGATGATCGCGAACGCCAGCGACATCAGGCCGCCGGCGCCAAGGCCTTGGAAGGCCCGAAAAGCGGCCAGTTCGGTCATCGAGGTGGAAAACGAGCAGGCCGCAGAGCCGACTATGAAGATGCTGATCGCCGCGAGGAAGTACGGCTTGCGGCCGTAGAGGTCGGACAGCTTGCCGTACAGCGGCGTCGCGATCGTTGAGGTGATCAGGTATGCCGTAGTCACCCAGGCCTGAGAGCTGAGGCCGTGCAGGTCGTCGGCGATGGTACGGATCGAGGTACTGACGATGGTCTGGTCGAGCGCCGCGAGGAACATCCCCAGCATCAGGCCGCTGAGGATGGTGAGTATCTGACGATGGGTCAGGCGGCCTCCCGGGGCGGGTGCCGCTGCCGTTCCTCCGCGTGGCGGAGATGCCGCCGTCCTCCCAAGTGACGGGGAGGCTGCCGTGCTGCTCATGCGTACTTGTCTCCTTGCTCCACCGCGGTGCCGGGGTGCGGGCTGGCGCCGAGGTGCTCGTGTGCGAAGTCCGCCAGGTCGTCGTTGAGGCGGATCAGCAGCCGGATGAGCTGGTAGCGGTCCTCCGGCGACCAGGATGTGAGAAGTGCACCGTACTTGGCATCGCGCTGACGGCGGAACTCCAGATAGGCCTCGTGTCCTGCGTCTGTCGCGCTCAGCAGGTAACCGCGACGGTCCTCCGGGTCGGGGCGGCGTTCGACCAGGCCGCGTTCCACGAGGGAGCGTACTTGGCGGCTGACCGTCGACAAGTCGAGGAATGCCTCGGTAGCCAGGTCGGTCGCCCGGCGGGGGCCATCGGTCACCAGACGCGCCAGCAGGATGCGCTCGGCCGCGCACGGCTCGTTCTTGACTCGCTGCTTCCAGGCGGCCAGGAGCCTGCTGAACCGTACGATCTCAGCACCCAGGGCAGCGCCGGCCTCTTCGGGCGTGGCGGTGCCGACGGGTGCCGTGCCGGACGCCGCCGGGCCGGTTTCTCCGTCGGTTTTCCCGCCGGTTTCTCCGTCGGTTTTCCCGCCGTTGTATGCGTGGTCATGGACTTTCTCCTTGCCCATTACGCCCTTGCCCATCGCACCTGCGCCTCACCCTCGCCTTGCATCGTCCCCGAATACTCCACATTGCTTGCATCCACCAAGTTAACACACGGCGGTGCACCCCATACACAGCCAGGCATAGACGCGAAGCGCTATGCCTTCCCAGCCGCCGACTGGGATGATCTACGTGCCGCGATGTCTGGAGCCAAGGCTCACACTCGATCTATAAGGCTCGGCGGCCCCTCAAGTGGAAACCCTGTGTAGTTCTCGGCGAGTTCGGCTGCGGCTGTCGGTGAGCTGGCGATCCGCTCCAGCTGCGCCAGCTGCAGCCGGGTCTCGAAGGGGTTGTGCTGCGGATCGGTGTGCAGCGTGGTGGTCATGAAGTACGAGAAGTGCTCGGCGCGCCACACCCGGCGCAGACAGGTGTCGGAGTACGCATCGAGCAGCTCGCCCGATCCAGTCTCGTGCCAGTGCGCGAACGCTCGGGCGAGCACCACCACGTCGGCGACGGCGAGATTGAGCCCCTTGGCGCCGGTCGGCGGGACGATATGCGCAGCGTCCCCGGCGAGGAACACCCGGCCGTAACGCATCGGCTCGGTGACGTGGCTGCGCATCGGCAGCACCGACTTGGCGGTGATGGGACCGCGTTGCAGTTTCCAGTCGCCATCGATCGCGAATCGGGCATCGAGTTCGTCCCAGATACGTTCGTCGCTCCACTCCGCCGCATCGGTTCCGTTGGGGACTTGGAGGTACAGGCGGCTCACCTGGATGGACCGCATGCTGTGCAGGGCGAAGCCGCGCGGCGAGTGCGCGTAGATCAATTCATCGCAGGAGGGCGGCGCATCGGCGAGGATGCCGAGCCAGGAGTACGGGTAGGTGCGCTCGTATGTGCTACGGACGGCGGACGGGACGGCGTCGCGGGTGACGCCGTGGAAGCCGTCGCAGCCGACGACGTAATCACAGGTGAGGGTATGCGTACGGCCCTGGTGAGTGTAGTGGATGGTCGGATGCTCGGTGTCGGCGCCGGTCACCGAAGTCACTTTCGCCTCGAAGAACAGCGGTGCGCCGCCGTCGAGTTGGAGGCGGATCAGGTCCTTGACCACTTCGGTCTGGGCGTAGACCATGACGCGGCGGCCTGAGGCGAGGGCCGGGAAGTTCACGCGGTGGGCGCGGCGGTTGAAGCGCAGCTCGATGCCGTCGTGGACGAGGCCTTCGCGGTCCATCCGCTCCCCCGCCCCGCAGGCGCGCAGCACATCGATGGTGCCTTGTTCAAGGATGCCGGCGCGCTGGCGGTTCTCGGCATAGGCACGGTCCCGGCTTTCCAGGACGACGCAGTCGATTCCGCATCTTTGCAGCAGCCGGGCGAGCAGCAGCCCGGCTGGGCCGGCACCGATGATGCCGACAGTGGTGTGTCTCATCCTGCTCCCTATGCCTTTCCTTCGTCGTTGTTGTGGTCGTGGCTCGCCGCGGCAGCGGCTGATGTCACGTCGCGCAGGATGTGGTCGGCGACGGCGAAGGCTGCGTTGGCGGCCGGGACTCCGCAGTAGATGGCGGACTGCAGCAGGACTTCTTGGATCTCATCCGGCGTCAGTCCGACGTTGAGCGCGGCACGCACATGCATGGCCAGCTCGTCGAGGTGACCGTGGGCGACGAGTGCGGTGAGGGTGATGCAGCTGCGGGTGCGGCGGCTGAGCCCGGGCCGGGTCCAGATCTCGCCCCAGGCATAACGGGTGATGAAGTCTTGGAACGGTGCGGTGAAGCGGCTGGTGCAGGCGATGGCACGGTCGACGTGGGCATCGCCGAGCACCTCTCGGCGCACCGTCATGCCCGCGGTGTGACGGGAGTCGTCGTCGGACGGGCGGTGGTCGGGTGTCGGCGGCGTCAGGTGGTTGAGGAGTGCGGTGGTCACGGGCGCGGGGCGTTCGACGATGGCGAGGTGGGCGGCGTGCGGGATCTCGGTCAGCGCCGCTTCCGGGATGGAGTCGGTGAGTTCGCGGGCGTGCGCAGGGGGGGTGACGGGGTCGTCACGTGTGGCGATGATGAGGGTGGGCGCAGTGATGCGGGGCAGTTCGGCGCGCAGGTCGTAGGCGGCGAGTGCGTCGCAGCAGGCGGCATAGGCGTCGGGGTCGATGCCGCGCAGCTCCTCGATGATGGCTTCGGCGACCGGATCGGCGGCGAAGGCGGGGGTGAACCAGCGGCTCGCCGCGGTGTCCGCGATGGGTCCGGTGCCCTTGTGCCGGGCGAGTGCTGCTCGGTCATGCCAGGTGGAGGGCTCCCCGAAGCGGGCCGAGGAGCAGACCATGGCCAGCGATCGGATCCGGTCGGGGTGGTGGACGGCGAGCCAGGCGCCGATCGCGCCGCCGAGCGAGATGCCCGCGTAGTCGAAGGTCGCGAGCCCCAGGTCGTCGGCGAGGTTCAGCACGAGGCGGCCGAGGTCGGCGATGCGGGTGGCGCCCGGGGTGTGATCGGGCAGTACGTGGGCGGGGGTGCCGCCATGGCCCGGAAGATCCCAGCGGATGACATTGAAGTGTTGGGCGAGTACCGGGATTTGGGCGTCCCATACGGCAAGCGAGGTGCCGAGCGAGGGACCGAGGACGAGCGGCGGCGCGGCGCCGGGTCCGATGCCGCCGGGTCCATCGATGCGGTAGTGCGGGAGGGGGGTCGTCATGGGATGTGGGTCACGGGAAGTCAAGGAAGACCGTCTCCTCATGGACGCCGTCGTCCTGCAGTCGGACGTCGAAGTGGTGGACGCGCTCGCCTTCGGCGGTGGCCATCAGGGTGGCACGGCGACGCGGCTCGAGCGAGGCGAGCAGCGGGTCGTCGACGCCGGTCAGCTCCGTCAGTTCCGGCAGATAGGCGCGGGTGAACAGGTGGTGCAGCAGGCCGCGGGCGAAGATGCACACCGCGATGTAGGAGGCGTTGCCGGGTGGCAGGGTGCGGATCGTGTAATGGCCGTCGGCGTCGGTCGGCACCCGGGCGAAACCGGTGAAGTCCACACCGTGCCGGCCCAGGACCGCCCCCGTCACCGGGTCGCGGCGCAGCGAACCGGGGGCTCCGGTGCGTGAGCCGTCCGGGGCGGGCTGCCAGAATTCCAGCAGCGCGTCGGGGACGGGTGCTCCGGCGCCGTCGTAGACATAGCCATGCAGGGTGATGGCGTCCGGGTGTCCGGTGGGGGCGATGTCGCCACCGCCGGTGAAGGGCAGCGCATAGCCGTAGAACGGGCCGATGGTCTGCGCCGGGGTCGGTGCAGGCTTCGATGCAAGCTTCGGTGCGAACTCAGGCATCGCGGCCCTCCTCGATCCAGGTGGCGGCCGGGCCGTCGAGGACGATGTCCCAGCGGTAGCCCAGCGACCATTCGGGGCGTGACAGGTCGTGGTCGTAGGTGGCGACGAGCCGCCCGCGGGCTGACTCGTCGGTGACTGACTGCAGGATCGGGTCGTACGGGAAGAGCGGGTCGCCGGGGAAGTACATCTGGGTGACGAGCCGCTGGGCGAAGGCGGTACCGAAGAGTGAGAAGTGGATGTGAGCCGGGCGCCAGGCGTTGGTGTGGTTGCGCCACGGGTAGGGGCCGGGCTTGATGGTGGTGAAGGTATAACTGCCGTCGTCGCCGGTGAGGCAGCGGCCGACGCCTGTGAAGTTGGGGTCGAGGGGGGCAGGGTGCTGGTCGCGCTGGTGGGCGTAGCGGCCCGAGGCGTTGGCTTGCCAGATCTCGACGAGCTGGCCACCTACGGGCTTTCCGTTGCGGTCGAGCAGTCGTCCGGTGACGGTGATCCGTTCGCCGAGGGGTTCGCCGGTGTGCTGGCGGGTCAGGTCGGCGTCGAGTTCGGTGACGTCAGTGACGCCGAAGACCGGTCCGGACAGTTCGACGGCTTCCGGGTCGCCGACAGCGACCAGGGGCTTTTTCGGGTGGCGCAACACACTGCTGCGGTAGGGCGGGTAGTCGCGGGCCGGGTGGTGGCGTACGGAGGCGCCATCGGCGAGTTCCTTGGCGTATGCCTCCTGCGCGGCGGCGATCTCCGCGTTGATCTGTGACTGCGACGACTGCGACTGGTCGAGTCCGGTCATGCGCTGCTGCCTACCTTCTGCCTTGATCTTGATCAGTACTCTCCCGTTTACGGAGGAGGTGAAGACCATCCCTCGCTCCTGCGACACAGACCCTTCGGAGCGATCCAGCAGGGAATCTCCCCTCTTCGGACGGGAAAGAGCTTCACCTTTCCAGCACCAGGGCGAGGCCTTGGCCTACCCCGATGCACAGTGCCGCCAGTCCGGTGCCTGAGCCTGCCGCGGCGAGCTGGTGGGCGACGGCTCCGGCGATGCGGGCGCCGGAGGCGCCCAGCGGGTGGCCGATGGCGATGGCTCCGCCGCGCGGGTTGAGCACATTCGGGTCGAGATCGGGCCAGGCAGCGAGGCATCCCAATGCCTGGGCGGCGAATGCCTCGTTGAGCTCGAAGACTGTGAGATCCGCAAGGCTGCGGCCCGCCTTGGTCAGCGCCATGTCCACCGCCTCGACTGGGCCCAGGCCGAAGTACTGCGGCTCGATTCCGGTCACCGCACTGGCGCGGATACGGGCGAGCGGTTCGCGGCCGACGGCCTTCAGCCCCGCCTCGTCGACGAGAAGAAGAGCGGCAGCGCCGTCGTTGAGCGGTGAGGAGTTGCCTGCGGTGACGGTGCCGTCCTTGCGGAAGACGGGCTTGAGTGTGGCGAGCGCTTCCAGCGAAGTGGTATCGCGGATGCATTCGTCGCGGGTGAGCTCGGCGCCCTCGTATGCCACGACCTCCGCGTCGTACGCACCGTCCTTCCAGGCACGTGCTGCCTTCTCGTGGCTGGCGAGGGCAAAGGCGTCCTGCTGCTCACGGGTGATGCCGTGGCGATCGGCGACGAGCTCGGCGCCCTCACCGAGCGAGATGGTCCACTCCTTGGGCATACGGGAGTTGACCATGCGCCAGCCGAGGGTGGTGGAATACAGCTCCTGGTTGCCTGCGGGGAAGGCCCGCTCTGGCTTAGGGCAAACCCACGGCGCACGGGACATCGACTCGACGCCGCCGGCGAGGGCGATCGAGGCGTCCCCGACGGCGATGGCGCGGGCGGCCTGGATGACAGCCTCCATGCCGGAACCACACAGCCGGTTGACGGTGGTTCCGGGTACGGTGACCGGAAGTCCGGCCAGCAGCACGGCCATCCGCGCCACATCGCGGTTGTCTTCCCCCGCGCCATTGGCGTTGCCGAAGAACACATCGTCGATGCGGGTCGGATCCAGGCCGGGGGTGCGATCGACCAGGGCGCGTACGACATGCGCGGCGAGGTCGTCGGGGCGTACGCCTGCGAGGGCGCCTCCGTACTTGCCGATCGGTGTACGCACCGCGTCGACGATATACACATCGTGCGACTGCATCAGATCAACTCCCTTGCTTTCAAGCGTCCTTGCTTTCAAGCAGCTTTGAGGGCGCGCAGTGCGGCGAGCTCTGCGGGGGTGGGCGCAGTGGTGGTGCCGATCGCATCGGCGGTCTTCAGCTCCCAGCCGGTAGCAGCTCGCGCCTGCTCGACGGTGACACCCGGATGCAGCTCGGTGAGGACGAGTTCGGCGGTCGCCGGGTCGGGGCGGAGCACGCCGAGGTCGGTGATGACGACGGTCGGCCCTTTGCCGCGCAGGCCCAGGCGTTGGCGGTCGCCGGGGCCCGAGCCGTGGCCGACGGTGGTGGTGAAGTCGAGACGGCGCACGAAGTTGCGGATCGAGTGGCGCAGCACGATGAGCACTTCACCGCAGTTGGCGGCGATTTCGGGTGCGCCGCCCGCGCCCGGGAGACGGCCTTGGGGCTTGCCCGGGCCGCGGTCGACGACGGTGGTGTTGATGTTGGCGTAGCGGTCGAGCTGGGCGGCACCGAGGAAACCGACGTCTATCCGCCCGGCCTGCAGCCAGTAGTTGAACATCTCGGGGACAGAGACGACGGCGTCGGCGGTGTCGGCGAGTTCGCCGTCGCCGATGGACAGCGGCAGCCGGGTGGGTTTGGAGCCAAGCGTGCCGGATTCGTAGATCAGAACCAGGTCGGGGCGGACGGTGTGGCGGGCGAGGTTGGCGGCGGTGCTGGGCAGGCCGATGCCGACGAAGCAGGTGCGGGCGCCGGCGAGCGCGCGGGCCGCGTTGACGGTCATCAGCTCATCGGGGGTGCAGTCGCAGGTGCGGGGGGCGGTCGTAGTCATCGGGCGGCGGCCTCCTCGGTACGACGGCTGTGCTCTCCTTTAAAGCTGTGCTCTCCTTTAAAAACGTGCTCGTCGAGCCAGCTACGGAAAGTGTCGCGGTCGCGGGAGATCGCGTCCCACGCCTGATAGAAGTCATTGTCGCGGACCGAGTATCCGGCAGCGTATGAGGGATGGGCGCCGCCGGGGACCTCGGCGACGGCGGTGACGGCCCAGGAAGGCAGGACGACGCCGCCGGGCCTTGGCCGCAGTTCGTCGGTGATTTCCTCCACAGTCACCAAAACCCGCTCGGCGGCGAGCGCAGCTTCCTTCTGCACACCGGTCAGACCCCACAGCTGCACATTGCCCTCGCGGTCCGCCTGTTGGGCGTGGATGACGGTGACATCGGGATTGAGAGCGGCGACCGCGGCCAGTTCCTCGCCGGTGAAGGGGCAGGTGACGGTGGAGACGGTGTCGGTGCGGCTGGCGATCTCGCTGCCGCGGTAGCCGCGCAGGACAGCGAAAGGCAGCCCGGAGGCGCCTGCGACATAGCGGTTGGCCATGCCCGCGTGGCTGTGCTCGTCGACTTCGAGCGGGCGTGGCCAGCCGTTCTCGACGGCATCGCGGAAGCGGTGCAGCGATCCGACGCCCGGATTGCCACCCCAGGAGAAGACGAGCTTCTTGACCAGCCCGGCGCCGATCAGCTGGTCGTAGATCACATCGGGGGTCATCCGCACGAGGGTGAGGTCGGTGATGCCCTGCCGGATCACCTCGTGTGCGGCGGCGAACGGAATGAGGTGGGTGAAGCCTTCCATGGCGACGGTGTCGGCGTCATGGATCAACTCCGCCACCGCGTCGTGGAGGGTGCGGATCTTCGGCACTGCCATGAGCTCCGTCCCGGCTTGTTCGCGTAGTGAACTTTAGTTCATAGAATGTTCGCGGCTGAGTGTCATACGTACGAGAGGCTGTGTCAACGGTGACAACCGATGTCAGTGCCCATACCCATGCCGGTGCCGGTGCCGCCGCGCCGCCGCCCGAGGCGGTCGGCCCGCTGATCCGGGGCCTGGCCGTGCTGCGCGAGCTGGCCGTGCAGGAAGGACGGCGCCCGGTGAGCGAACTGGCGCGCGCCACCAGGCTGGCGCGGGCCACCGTCGACCGGGTGCTCAGCACGCTCGCCCGCATCGGGTACGTACGGGTCGAGGGCCGCGAGGCAGTGCTCGCGCCACGCCTGATGGAGCTGGGCAACGCCTACCTCGCCGCCTGCCGGCTGACCGATCTGCTCGGGCCGTTCGCCGACCGGCTCGCCGACACCCTCGACGAGTCGGTGTCGCTCGCGGTGCCGGACGGGGACGGGGTGCGCTTTGTCCACCAGGCGCCACGACGGCGTGCGATGTCGCTGGCGTTCCGTATCGGCGATCTGCTGCCCGCCGAGCGGGGTGCTCCCGGCGCGCTCTTCGCCGGCGCATGGGGCAAGCGGGAGTGGGAGCGGTGGCGGGAGCGCCGGGAGCGGGATCCGGACGACACCGGCTTCCCGGTCGTGCCGCATGGCAACGGGGACGCCGCTGCCACGTTCGAGGAGCGCATCACCGCAGCTCGCAGGGACGGCTGGTCGCTCGACGACCAGCTGATCGAGCCTGGTCTTGTGGCCATCGCCGCGCCGGTGCGTGACGCGGAGGGCCGGCGGGTGTGCGCAGTGAGCGTGGTGAGTCATACCAGCCGCCACGACACCGGCTCGCTGCGCGAATCCGTCCTGGGCCCGGTGAGGGAGACGGTACAACAGATGGAGCAAGCGCTCGCCACGCCGGTGACCGGCACCTCCGTTCCTCCGCCGGTTGCTGCCGATGCTTCCTGGGCCCGGGCCTCGAAGCATGCCTTGGGCCCGGAGTTCGTCGAATCACTCGCCCACGGTCTCACCGTGCTCACCGCCTTCGGCCACGACCACCCCGGGCTTTCGCTCACCGCCATTGCGGGAGCCACCGGTCTTACCCGTGCGACCGCCCGCCGGGCGCTGATCACTCTCGACCACCTCGGCTATGTCACCACCCGCGGCAGGCTCTTCGCGCCGACTCCGCGTGTGCTGGGCCTGGGCTTTTCCCGCCTGGCTGAGTTGACTCTCCCTCAGATCGCCCAGCCGCATCTGGTCTCGCTCGTGGAGCGGGTGCACGAATCCGCGTCCATGACGGTGCTTACAGGCAACGACATCCAGTACGTCGCACGCGTGCCCACCGTTCACATCATGAGTGTCAATATCACTGTGGGGACTCGCTTCCCCGCGTATGCGACATCGATGGGCCGCGTCCTGCTCGCCGGGCTGCCGCGACAAGAGCGCACCGCGCGGCTCGCCGCGATACCGCTGGCCGCCCTCACCCGCCATACCGTCACCTCGCCGCAGCATCTGGCCGCCGTGCTCGACGAGGTCGCGCGGGACGGATACGCCCTGGTGAACGAGGAGTTGGAGGAGGGGCTGCGCTCCCTCGCCGTCCCAGTGCGCGACCGGCACGGGCAGGTCGTCGCCGCCGTCAACGTCTCCCTGCACGCGGCCCGCAGCACTCCCGAGCACTCGCTCGCCGCCCTGCTGGCGCCACTGGGTGAAGCGGCGGCGGCCATCGAACGCGATCTGCATGTGGCCAACCGCTACACCAGCGTCTCTGTCACATAGCCGCATCGCGGCATCTGCGTCACCTGGTGATAGGTCACCTGGTGAGAGAAAAAGGGACCTGCTTTTGATGCGCAACCGGGTGCTGATGCGGTAAGAAGGTTGCTGTGCCTGCCCGGTGTGCATCCCCCGTCGCACCGGGCAGGCCACTGACCTTGGGTTTCGGGTGGTGCTTCCTGCCGTCAGCTCCAGCGCAGTAGCGCGCCCAGACCCCCTGCAGGGCCTTGAACTCCCTCCGGTACCAACAAGACTTCGGCGTGCGAGGCCGCGAGGGAGCGCAGCAACGCATCGTCGGCGCGGGCCTTCACGGGTTTCGGACAGGACATCGCCTGCACTTGGGAGCGCTGGACGCCGAGTTGGTCGGGGCCGGGCCCGATCCATACCTCGCGCCGTGGATCGGCGCCCTCGTATCCCAGCAGCAACGTGGCCACTTGGTGGCTGCGCGCCGCGTCCACGACGGCCGGTACACCCTCCACCGCCTCGCCGACTGGTGCGTCGACGCCGCGCGGGCCATGCTCGCCCGGCCGTCCGCGTGCGGCACGGAACAGATCGAGGACGGAATCGAGACGGCGTCGTGTGTAATCCTCACGCGCCGCGGCGATCCGCTCGTCGACCAGCCTGGTGGATGCTCCCGGGGACCTGCTGCCTCGCTCCGTCTCGACGGTGTGCGCGCGCAGCGGTTCAGGCAGTTGGTTGTGGACAGCCCGGCGTTCGCGTGGATCCCCCACCAGGATCAGCAGTTCGGCTCCGCTGTCCGGCCAGGCCCGCACGATCTCCTCGGCGACGATCCCGGCATTTTGGTTCCAGGTGTTCTCGACCTTGTTGCGGTAGTGCCATTCGTACCGGTCGGCCGGGATGGAGCGGTGCCCCCTGCCCTGCCACTGATAACCCTCGGCGTGGCCGGTCGGCTCACGCCGGTGCGCGTCGCGCAGTTCGAAGTAGGCGCCGGTGCGGTCGATGTACGCCACCATGCAACGCGGTTCGTCGCCGCAGAGCCCGATCAGCGGCGCGACATGCGGCAGCGTCGACCAGGAGGTCTCCACATCCGTCAGCGAGCAGCCCAGCGGGACGTCGAGCACGACTTCGCCTTCCGTCGCGAACAATGCCCGTCCGGGCGGTGCCCCGGAGACCGGCTCGTGTGCGAGGCGGTCGACTACCGCGCGGCAGGTGCGGCCGTCCGCACCCAGGTCGATGAGTTGACCGGCGGCGGAGCGGCGCAGCAACTGCTGGCGCTGGGCCGCGTCCTCCGTGGTACGTGAAGTGTCCAGGTAGACGGAGGCCCACGGGCCAGGACGGTCGAAGAGCGGTTTGAGGAAATTGAGCTCCATAGTCACCAATTACTCCTTTCCTCCCGCGGGCCGTGAGGTACGGCCCTCGCGCAGGCAGTCCTTGCGCAAGAACTGCCGTAGCCGCCCGAGCGGCCACGTGTTGATCACGTCGTCGGCGGCCAACCAGGCCCGTTGTGCGGTGCCTACGCCGTAGCGCACATAGCCCAGGTGGAGTGTGGAGTGCGCGTCGCTGTTGATCGCGAACTTCACACCGTGCCGCTTCGCCCGCGTGATGTTTTCGTCGGACAGGTCGAGCCGTTCCGGCTGGCCGTTGATCTCAAGGGCCGTCCCAGTGCGGGCGCAGGCCGCGAAGAGCGCGTCGAGGTCGATGTCAACGGGCGGGCGTTTGCCGATGTGCCGGGCCGTCGGATGGCCGATGATATTGACGTACGGGTGCTCGCAGGCGCGGATCAGTCTCCGGGTGAGCGTGTCACGGTCCTGGTTGAAGTGTGAGTGGATCGAGGCGACGCACAAGTCGAAGCCCGCGAGGAACTCCTCCGGCCAGTCGACGCCGCCTTCGGGGCCGATGTTGAGTTCGGTGCCGTGGAGCAGCCGCATCCGTTTGTGAGGGCGGGCAAGGCCATTGAGGCCGTCAAGGCGCTGTATGGCCTGTTGCTGCTGGAGGATCTTCTCGTCGGTCATCCGCTGCATGGACAAATCGGGGGCGTGATCGGTGATCGCGTAATACGCGTAACCGCGCCCGGCTGCGGCAGCGATCATCTGCTCGAGGGTGCCCATGCCATCGGTGAGGTCGGTGTGGGTGTGCAGGTCGCCTCGTATGTCGGCGTCGGTCACCAATTCCGGGAGTTCCCCGCGCAGTCCTGCGGCGATCTCGCCGCGGTCCTCGCGCAGTGTGGGAGGGATCCAGGGCAGGCCCAGGCGTGCGTAGACCTCCTCCTCGGTCGTGGAGACGATCTTTTGTCCGCTCTCGGATCCGCTCCCCGCGTGGAACAGGCCGTATTCGGAGAGCTTGAGTTTTTGGTGCACTGCTAGTTCGCGGGTGCGGATGTTGTGCGCCTTGGAACCGGTGAAGTACTGCAAGGCGGCGCCCCACGAGTCCGGTGGGACCACGCGCAGATCCACTGAGAGGCCGCGGTGGGTGCGAAGGGAGGTCTTCTTCTCGCCGTGTGCAATGACCTCGCCCGCGTACGGCAATCGGGTGAACGCATCCATGAACGGCGCGGAATCCTCGGCCGCCACCAGGATGTCGATGTCCCCGATGGTCTCCTTCATGCGGCGCAGCGACCCGGCGTAGGTGCACTGCTCGCACCCCGTCACCTTCTCCATGGCGGTGACGATGTCCTCGGCGAGCTCCATGGCGACGCCGATCTGCACCCGGTCGCCGGCCGAGTGCATCAGCGTGATGCCGTGCAGGATGTTCTCCTCGGTCTTCGGGCCGAATCCCTTCAGCTCCCGCAGCTTGTGCGCCGCGATGGCGTCGGCGAGTTCGTCGACCGAACGGATATGCAGCTCCTGGTAGAGCGCCATGGCCTTCTTGGGGCCAAGCGTGGGGATGGCGATCAGCTCACGGACGCCGGCGGGGATCTGCGCGCGGACGTCCTCCACGGCGGCCACCTGTCCCGTGCGCACGTATTCTTCGACCTTGTCGGCGATCGACTTGCCGACGTTGGGGATCTCGCGCAGGCGCTTGGCGTCGAGACGGGAGACATCCGTGGGATAGCCGCCGATGGCACGGGCGGCCTTTTCGTAGGCGCGTGCCCTGTACGCGTCTCCGCCGGTGATCGATACGAGGTCGGCGTACTCCTGCAGCAGGGCTTCGACCTCTTTGTTCGGTCGAGCCATGGAGTCAGTTTAGGCCGGTGGGAACGGGCGTGCGCGAGGTGGCTGGAAGTGGCCGGAGGCACCCCGTGGTGGTAGGGCTCGATAATCGGATACATGCCCGTGCTCGTCGGAACCTCCGGATGGCAGTACAAGGAGTGGCGGGGCGTGCTCTATCCGGCCGACCGGCCGCAGCGGCTGTGGCTGGAGGAATACACCCGGCACTTCCCGACCGTCGAGTCCAACAACGCCTTCTACCGGCTGCCGCAGCGGGAGACGTTCGCGGTCTGGCGCGACCGCACGCCCGACGGGTTTGTGATGGCAGTCAAGGCGAGCCGCTATCTCACCCACATCAAGCGGCTGAAGGACCCCGCCGAGCCGGTGGGCCGGCTGATGGAGCACGCCGTCGGCCTCGGCCCCCGGCTGGGGCCCGTACTGCTGCAGCTCCCGCCGACGCTGCGGACGGACGCCGGGCTGCTCGACGCCTGCCTGGCGTGTTTCCCGGCCGGCACACTCCTCGCCGTCGAACCGCGCCACGACTCGTGGTGGACGGACAATGTACGCAGCGTGCTGGAACGGCACGGCGCCGCGCTGTGCTGGGCGGATGCCCGGGCGGGACCGACGACGCCGCTGTGGCGGACTACGGGATGGGGCTATCTGCGCTTCCACGAAGGCATCTCCCAGCCCTGCCCGCGGTACAGCAAGCAGGCACTCGCCGCTTGGGCCGCACGTATCGCGCAGACCTGGCCGGACGACGCCAAGGTGTTCGCGTACTTCAACAACACTCCGGGCGGCGCGGCCGTCCTCGATGCCACCGCCTTTGTCCGCACGGTCCGTGCGGCCGGGCGCACCGCGATCGGTCCCGACCGTATCGATTGGAACAAACCCTAGCGGCAGAGCCCGGCCACGGTGTGGGTCGCAGCGTCGACAATGGCCTGCAGGTGGCGGTGGTGGGCGCCGCGCCAGTACAGGTGGCCACAGGCGGGGCAGCGGGCGAAGTCGTCGTAGGTGCGGCGGGTCCCGGGCTGGAGCAGGTGCGCTACCTCGTCCTTGGGCACCGGGGATACTTCCCCATTGCATGTCGTGCACCGGGTCCAGGGGGCGAGCCGCGGAGCGAACCGGCTGAGGACATCGGCGAGTTGCTCGTCGGCGCGGCTGCCGCGTACGTACGCCCCGAGCCACAGCGCCCTGCGGCCGAGCAGACCCCGGTCCTGGGTGAGCAGCACCCGGCGCTCGGTGTTGGCCTGCGCGATCAGGGTGTCGTCGTCGAGGTCGTTGGCGTAGGCGGTGTCCACGCCGAGCAGTCGCAGACGCCGCGCCAGTGAGCCGAGATGAACGTCGAGGACGAAGCGCGGCGCCCCCGGCGGAAGCCGCTGCGGCCGTTCGACCGCGCACACCCGCACCTCATCTCCGTCGAACGGCCGGTACGACGCGGAGACCTCCCGGCTGTCGACAAGCAGCCGTCCCACCTCCGTCAGTGGCACGCCCAGGGACTGGATCACATGGCCGAGTGACGAGGTGCCGTCGTAGCCGGTGCGGAGTTCCTCGGCCCGGTGGCGCGCGGCCAGGAACAGCCACAGCCCGGCGGGGAAACGAATGCGCAACTCCGATCCGTTCACCCCCTCAGCATGCCACCCCCTCACTGTGCCTCCTTCGTTCGCTCCGCCGCGCCCGGGGGCGCCTCCCTCTCCCTGCTCCGCGAGGACCCCCGCAGTCTGCTCGCGTGCGTCACTCACCAAAGACGGACGTGGTCCCGGCTGATGGGCGGAAGGAATTCGCGGACGAACCTGCGCTCCCACCACTCACCCGTGGTGCGCAGTCGTTGCCAGTCGGTGAAGCGGTAGTGGTAAAGGCGGGCGCGGACATAGGTGGGCGGCGTGCCCGGGAAGGGGTTGGTGCGCAGCAGTTTGAGGATGGCTGGGTCGTTCTCCAGCAGTTTGGCGACGAAGGGGACGAACCAGGGGTCGGCATAGAGCGGTGAGATCGCGATGAACCACATCAGCCAGTCGAGGCGGAGGTGGTAGGGAGCGAACTGGCGGGGCAGCCGCCGCGGATCGCCCGGCTTCCCCTTGAATCCGTACTCCCGCCAGGCCGTCTCCGGGGTGAGGTTGTTCTCATCGGTGCCTTCCACCACTACTTCATAGCGGAACCGGTTGATGCTGCCAAAGGCACCATAAGCGTTGACGAGATGAAGCCGGTTGAAGGAGTAATTCATCAGTTGGCG
>JAFAUH010000177.1 GCA_019243445.1 Streptomycetaceae bacterium
ATGCCGCGCACCCAGACGTCGACCGGCACACCGACCTGCGAGGCCCGGTACAGCGCGTCGATGATCGCTTCGTCGACCATCGAGTTGACCTTGATGCGGATGAACGCGGGATGCCCGGCATGCTGGTGCTCAATCTCGTTGTGGATACGCGATATCAAACCGTCGCGCAGGGAGCGCGGCGCGACGAGCAGCCGACGGTATGACTCGCGGCGCGAGTAGCCGGAGAGCCGGTTGAACAGGTCCGACAGATCCGCGCCGACCTGCGGGTCGGAGGTCAGCAGCCCCAAGTCTTCATACAGCCGTGCGGTCTTGGGGTGGTAATTCCCTGTGCCCACATGCGAGTAGCGGCGTAGCGTATCGCCCTCCTGCCGTACGACCAGCGACAGTTTGGAGTGGGTCTTCAGCCCGACCAGCCCATACACGACATGGCAGCCTGCTTCTTCCAACTTGCGCGCCCACTTGATGTTGGCTTGCTCGTCGAAGCGCGCCTTGATCTCGACGAGGACGAGCACCTGCTTGCCCGACTCCGCCGCGTCTATCAGCGCGTCGACGATCGGCGAGTCGCCCGATTCGCTGCCCGAGGTGCGGTACAGCGTCTGCTTGATGGCCAGCACGTCGGGGTCGGCGGCGGCCTGTTCGAGGAAGGCTTGGACGGAGGTGGAGAAGCTGTCGTACGGGTGGTGGAGCAGCACATCGCGTTCGCGCAGCGCGGCAAAGATATCGGGCGGGTTGGCCGACTCGACCTCGGCGAGATCGCGGTGCGTGCCGGCGACGAATTTGGGGTACTTCAGCTCCGGCCGGTCGAGCGCGGCAATGCCGAAGAGCCCGGTCAGGTCGAGCGGCCCGGGCAGCGGATAAACCTCGGTGTCGGAGACCTTCAGCTCGCGTACGAGCAGGTCAAGGACATACGGGTCGATCGACTCCTCGACTTCCAGGCGCACCGGCGGGCCGAAGCGGCGCCGCATGAGTTCCTTCTCCAGCGCCTGCAGCAGGTTCTCGGCGTCGTCCTCTTCGACTTCGAGGTCCTCGTTGCGGGTGACGCGAAAGGTGTGGTGGGCGAGCACATCCATGCCCGGGAAGAGCTCTTCGAGGTGGGCGGCTATCACGTCCTCGAGAGGCACATAGCGCTGCGGCCCGGCCTCGAGGAAGCGGGGGAGCAGCGGCGGGACCTTGACGCGGGCGAAGTGCTGGTGGCCGCTGGCGGGGTTGCGCACGACGACCGCGAGGTTGAGGGAGAGGCCCGAGATATAGGGGAAGGGGTGCGCCGGATCGACTGCGAGCGGGGTGAGGACGGGGTAGATGCGCCGACGGAAAAGGGTGAACAGCCGGGACTGCTCCTTCTCCGTCAGCTCGTGCCAGCGGATGACATCGATGCCTTCGGCGGCGAGCGCGGGAGCGACATCGTTTTGGAAGCAGGCGGCGTGCCGGGCCATGAGCTCGCGCGACCGGCTCCAAATCAGGTCGAGCACCTCGCGGGGCTGCAGGCCGGAGGCGGAGCAGGTAGCGACGCCGGTGGCTATGCGGCGCTTGAGGCCGGCGACGCGGACCATGAAGAACTCGTCCAGATTGCCGGCGAAGATCGCCAGGAAATTGGCACGTTCAAGGAGCGGGGTGGTCGGGTCCTCGGCGAGTTCGAGCACTCGCTCGTTGAACGCGAGCCAGCTGCGCTCCCGGTCGAGGAAGCGGCCCTGGGGAAGCTCCTCGGCGGCCTCGGTGGTGATCTCGTGCTTGCTGATGTCGTCGGCGTCGGCGTCGAGGTCCGGCACGGGAAGGGGGTGGTGGATGCTCATGCCGCCGACGCCGCCCGCGCCGCCGTCACCTGCGATGCCGCTGCCGTGCAGTGGACCGATGGGCACGATGGACGGGGCGCCGGTGTCGATGGCTTCAGCAGTCTCAGCCGGCCACTCCGCCTGCTCGCGTGCGTCGCTCGCCCTTGTCTCATTGCTCGCTTCTCCGCCCGTTCTCAGGCTTCGCGGACGGCTTGCCGTGTCGGGGGTGTGCCCTTCGGTGGGAGTCTCAGCCGGCCACTCCGCCTGCTCGCGTGCGTCGCTCGCGGTATGGACATGATTCCTAGCACGCATGGTGACGCCGTCCTCCTCCGACCCGGGGGCGTTGTTTCCAGTCTCCTGTGTTGCGGAAGGAAACGGCAGGCCGGAGTTGGCTCGGCGGCGTGGGCCTGTTACGAATCGGTGGTGGCCGCGGTGGTCTCGCGGGGTTTGCGCAGCGGGCTGCATTCGCTGATGATCGCAAGCGAGTTTGAATCACGGGTAACGAGCACATGGCATACAAGAAAGCGCAGCACATCCCGCGAGGACGGAGCCTGTACGGCGCCGACAAGGTCGTCAGAGCTCGGCGCGGTACATCAAGTCGACCTCGTGGATGGTGAAGCCGAGGCGCTCATACACCGTAACGGCCGGTTTGTTGTCGGCGTCCACGTAGAGCATGGCCGTCGGCATGGAGCAGTCGTATGCAAGATGGCGCAGGCCGATCAGCGTCAGTGCCCTGCCGAGCCCTGAGCCCTGTTCCGAGGGGTGCACGCCGAGGACATACACTTCGCCGAACTGCTCGTCGGCGTGCACTTTCGTCCAGTGGAAGCCGACGATCTCTTGCCCGCGCAGAGCAAGGAAGAAACCGTCTGAGTCGAACCATGGCTGCGCCATGCGATCATCCAGATCACGCTGGGTGAGCGAGCCTTGCTCAGGGTGGTGTGCGAAGGCCGCAGCGTTCACCTCGAGCCACGCCGTGTCGTCCTGGCCGGGCACGAACGTCCGGACGGTGACGCCCTCCGGGAGGACAGCTTCGGGCAGCGGTGGCGCACCGGGCAGTGGCCGCCGCATCTGCCGTAGCTCCCGGAAGAGCGTGAGCCCCAACTGTGCCGCGAGGTGCCGGGCGGCGGGGCGACCGCCGTGCGCCCATACACGCAGCCGTTTGCCCGATGCGTCGAGCAGCGCATGTCCGAGTGTGCGGCCGTGACCGCGCCCCCGGTGCTCTGGGTGCACCACGAGCTCGGCGACCGGTGCCTCGACTGGATCGACCTCCTCCAACTGCGCGTATCCGAGCAGCACTTCGCCCGCGTAGAGCACGAGATGCCGCACCCCGGGCCGTCGGCCGCCGCGCAGATGGAGCCGCCCCTGCTCCGAGACGGCCGCCTGGCCGTCAACGGCCGTGGCCACCTCGATGAGATCGGTGACGGCCTGCGCGATCCCGGTCGGCATGTCGTCGAACGTCTCGATCCGCCGTGGCCCGGGCGGAAGCCGTACGGGGTCGGTGGATTCGGTGGGGTCGGTCATGGCTCCGAGTTTACCGAGGCCAGGCGCATAACCGGCGCTCGGAGCAGGTGCGTTCGCGCCACGCCGCCGGCGGAAGGCTCAATGGTGTCCCTCACGCAAGAAGTGCATCAGGGGACACCAGAAGAACATTCCTGTCGGCAGAAAACGCCTCTACAGGAAGGGAACATTAATGCGATAAGGGATCGCCTGTGCGTATGACAGGGTGCGAGAGGGCGAGTGGGTCAATGCGTGAGCCGCTGTGCCGTCAGTGGGTATCCGCTCGACGCCCCGAGTGTCCAGAGAAAACGTTTTCTTCGAACTGGTGAATAATTAAGAAACCTGTCAATCCTCCTATGGTTGTACTGTTTTTCATGAGAAACGCAATAAGGGTAATCTCATGTTTCTTTCATCAAATTTGGTGACCCTGGATCAGGAATGCGGGTAATGTTTCCTGTGTCGCGACAGAAAGGCCCGGGGAAAAGCCCCGGTGCTGAAAAGCTAAATCCTAGAGCCGCATTCGAAGGAGATCGCCATGATCGCACGCTTCGTCCCCTCCCGTCGCCGCCACCGCGAGCCCCACGAGGGCGAGGGCTTCGGGCGTCGCCACCACCGCCGCCGCTGGATCAGCCCCCGCCGTCACCACCGCTTCGGCCGCTGACACAGCGACACCTCTCGGGCCCACGGCACAAGCCGTGGGCCCGCATCGTCTGTACGGGAATGTACGGGAACACACGTGAACGGTTATGTAGAACAACAGACCATCGAACCGCACCTGCGCATAGTGCCCGCCCCCGTCCCGGCCGACCAGCCGGAAATCTGCCTCTCGGTGCACGAAGCCTTCAGCCGCTTCTGGCCGCTGACCAAAGGCGACCGGTTGCGGCTGGCAGCGGTATGCGCGAGTGTGGTCATCGGCGTACTTGGTGAGACCGCAGCGATCCTGCTTTTCGGCGAGATCACCGACACGGCGTTGCGTGCCGGATCCGTCTCCGCGTTCTGGCGTCCGGCGCAGGAGTGGATCGCGCTCACTGTCGTCGGCGCAATCATCGGCTACCTCGGCAACTGGCTCGCCGCCTGGACCGCCGAACGCTTCATCATGCGCCTGCGCGCCCGCGTCTTCAGCCATCTCCAAGAGCTGCCGCCTGATTTCTTCAGCCGCCATCGCCTCGGCGACCTCGTCGAACGGCTCACCGGTGACATCGAGGCAATCGAGCAGATGGTCGTCTCAGGCATCGTCGACAGTGCCTCAGCCGTCTTCAGCGTGCTGTTCTTCTCCGCAGCCGCCATGTGGATGCGCTGGGACCTGGCCGTGGCCACCTTCGCACTGGCTCCACTTTTTTGGCTGGCGGCACGTCGCTTCTCCGGCCGCCTCAAAAGCGTCTCGCGGCAGGAACGGGCCTCGGACGGCGCGATCACCTCGATCGTCGAAGAATCGCTCAACAACATCCTGCTCACCCAGGCCTACAACCGTAAAGCCGCGGAAGAGCAGCGTCTGGAGCGCGAGGCCCGCACGTGGATGCGCGCCTCGGTGACCGGCGCCCGACTGAACGAGCTCTACCAGCAGATCGTGGTGGTCGTCGAGACGCTGTGCGTGCTGGCCGTCATCGGCCTGGGCGCATGGGAGATCTCCGCGCACCGGATGACCTTGGGGGAGTTGCTCGCCTTTGCCGCGTTCATGGGCTACCTGTACCCGCCCATCCAGGCACTGGGCCACCTCGGCTTGACGTTCACGGCGGCCACGGCCGGTGCCGAGCGTTTGCTGGAGATCCTCGACACGGAACCTGTGATCACCAACATCGAGGCCGTGTCCGCACCGGAACAGGTCCATGGCCACATCGAGCTGGGCGCCGTCCACTTCCGATACCCCGGCACGGCCACGGACGCCCTGCGAGGGGTGTCTTTCACCGCACGCCCCGACGAATTGGTGATCGTCACGGGAGCGAGCGGCGCAGGCAAGTCGACCGTCGCCAAGCTCCTGTTGCGCTTCTACGACCCCGACGCGGGCAGTGTCACACTCGACGGCCATCAACTGGACGCCCTCCCCTTGGATTTCGTACGCGAACAGATCACTCTTCTCCCGCAACAGACACTGATCCTTCACGACACGATCGCCGCGAATATCGCCTGTGGGCGAGTGGGCGCGACACGGAAGGAGATCGTCGCCGCCGCCCGTGTCGCCGATGCCCACGCCTTCATCGCGGCGCTCCCTGAGGGTTACGACACGCACATCGACGCACACACGGCCCAGCTCTCCGGCGGCCAGCTTCAACGCATCGCCATCGCGCGCGCGATGCTCCGCGACGCGCCCGTCCTCGTCCTCGATGAGCCCACGACCGGCCTCGACGCCCTCGCAGCCCGCCGTGTGATCGACCCGTTGCGCCGCCTGATGGCCGGCCGCACGACCATCATGATCACCCACGACCTCAACCTTGCCCCGCACGCCGACCGCATCCTCGTCCTCGACGAGGGCCGCGTGGCGGAGACGGGCACCCACGAGGAGCTGCTGGCCAGGGAGGGGACATATGCGCGTCTGTACCGTTCACTCGCCCAAGCGATGCCGTAACAGTCAAACGCGATGCCGTGCCAGTCAGATGCTGTAACAGCCACACGACGAGCGTTGGTCTACGCGGGCTCATCGTCCTCCGGCGGGGCCGTTGGTGTGCCCGGGAGGTGGACGACGGCGATCGTGCCGCCGGTCGGGGCTGGGGCCGGGTGGAGGGCGACGGCGCCGCCGACCTGGTGGATGGTGCGGGCGACGATGGACAGGCCGAGGCCCGAGCCGGGGAGGCTGCGGGCGGACGGGGAGCGCCAGAAGCGGTCGAAGACGTGCGGGAGCTCCCCGGCAGGGATGCCAGGGCCGTGGTCACGTACGGTCAGTTCGCCATCGGAGAGCCGCACCTCGACGGTGCCGCCGGCCGGGCTGAATTTGACCGCGTTGTCGAGGAGGTTGACCACGGCGCGTTCGAGCGAGGCAGGTTCGGCCTGGACGTACCAGGGGGCCAGATCAGCGGTGATCTGCAAGTCCGGGCCGCGCAGTCGGGCGCGCCTCAGGGCGTGTTCGGTCACCTCGTGCAGGCCCACGGTCTGGACCGGGCTGCTGCCGGGTACGGCGTCGGGGCGCGACAGCTCCTGCAAGTCGCCGATGAGCAAAGCAAGTTCAGACATCTGCGCCTTGACGGATGCCATCAGCGCCTTGCGGTCCTCGGGCGGCAGCGGCCGGCCGGTCTCCTCGCTGCGGCTGAGCAGTTCGATGTTGGTGCGCAGTGAGGTGAGCGGGGTGCGCAGCTCGTGTCCTGCGTCGGCGATCAGTTGCTGCTGGCGTTCGCGGGAGGAGGCGAGGGCCGCGGTCATGGAGTTGAACGACGCGGACAGGCGGGCGATCTCGTCTTCGCCCTTGACCGGGATGCGGATTTCCAAGTCCTCGGTGCGGGCGATGTGTTCGACGGCGTCGGTGAGCTGGTCAACGGGCTTGAGCCCGGCGCGGGCGATACCGAGGCCAGCGGTGGTGGCGCCGACGACTCCTATTCCGGCGACGATGAACAAGACGATGGCGAGAGCTCCGAGGGGACGCTCGACGGTGTTGAGGGGGGCTGCAACGGACAGCGCGGCGTCGGGTGCGATCTCGCTGGAATGATGCAGGGGTTGTGTGATCACCCGTGCGTGGATGCCATTCGAAAGAATGGCATTGCGTTCAGTCTCCTGCCGCTGACCAATGGCTACGGCGATATCGTCATTGGTGATACGGAAGGTCACCGCGCCAGGGGCCGAGTCTTTGCAGACGCTGCCATCGGACCGGACGATCTGGACCGCATAGTTGCTGGGGCGAAGTGGGATTCCTGCCTGCGGATTGCACAGGGCTTCGACAATTGCGCCATTGATATGCTGGCCTTTCAGCTGCGAGTCGAACTCCGCCAGCACTTGCTGGCGGGTGACAAGCCACGATGTGATGGCGACGATTGCCACCGCCACCGCCACCGCAACGCCGGTCAGCAACGCCAAGCGCGAGCGCAGCGGCAAGGAGCGGAAACGCCGCTGGCGTCTCATTGCTTGCCCTCCGCGGAGCGGAGCACGTAGCCGACGCCACGCACGGTGTGTACGAGGCGCGGCAAGTTGCCCGCCTCCGTCTTGCGGCGCAGGTACATCACGTACACATCGAGGGAGTTGGAGCTCGGTTCGAAGTCGAAGCCCCAGACAGCTTTCAGAATCTGCTCGCGGGTGAGGACCTGGCGCGGGTGGGCCATGAAGAGTTCGAGCAGCGTGTATTCGGTGCGCGTGAGCTCGATGGGGCGGCCCGCGCGCGTGACTTCGCGCGTCGCGGGGTCCATCCGCAGGTCGGCGAAGGTGAGGGCGGTGTCCGCGCCCGGGTCGGTGGCGGTTGCCGCTGCTGCTGTCGCTGCTGTCGCGTATGAGCTGCGGCGCAGCAGTGCGCGTAGCCGGGCGAGCAACTCGTCGAGTTCGAAGGGTTTGACGAGATAGTCGTCGGAGCCGGCGTCGAGGCCGGTGACGCGGTCGCCGACTGTGTCGCGGGCGGTGAGCATGAGGATGGGCGTCGTGATGCCGCTCGCGCGCAGGCGGCGGGCGGTGGTGAGGCCGTCCATGCGGGGCATGAGTACGTCGAGAATGATCGCGTCGGGGCGGTAGGTCGTGACCTGTTCGATCGCGTCGAGGCCGTCGGCGGCCAGCTCGGTTTCGTACCCCTCGAAGGCGAGGCTGCGGCGGATCGCCTCGCGTACCGCGGGTTCGTCGTCCACGACCAGGATCCGGGACGGCTGTTCGCCGCTCTCGGCGGGGCTCATCGCGTTGCTACCTCGTATTTCGGGATACAGGGGCTGATTGGAGGGTACGGCAAGCGGTGTCAGCGGCGGATCGCCGCCACGGGCGGGTGGTGTCGGTGGGCGGATCGCCGTCATGGGCGGGCTCACTCTCGTTCACTGCCGAGGACAGGCCGGACGGGTCAGGTGTTGCTGCCGTTTTCCAGGCTGCTGAGGTCCGCCTTGACGGTGTTGACCGGGATGGCGAAGCCGAGCCCGACGCTGCCGGCGGTGCTGGAGCCGGAGGAGTAGGTGGGGTAAGTGGGCGAGTACATCGCGGAGTTGATGCCAATCACCTGGCCGGCCATGTTGATCAGGGCGCCGCCGGAGTTGCCGGGGTTGAGAGACGCATCGGTCTGTATCGCCTTGTAGGTGGTGGCATTGCCGCCGACCTGGCCGTTGTACTGGCCGCCGCCGAAAGAGAACGGCCATGGGTTGCCGCTGCGTTCGCTGTCGCCGTTGTCCGTCTCGACGGGGACTGTCACGTCACGGCCGAGCGCGGAGACGACGCCGCTGGTGACCGTCCCTGCGAGGCCGTCGGGCGAGCCGATCGCCACGACTTGGTCGCCGACCGTGACGGTGTCGGAGTTGCCGAACGTGGCGGGCTTGAGGCCGCTGACGCCCTGGGCCTTGATCACCGCGAGGTCCTTGGAGCTGTCGGTGCCGACGATCTTCGCTCGCGCGGTGTTGCCGTCGCTGAACGTGATCTTGATGATGTCTGCGTTCGCGATGACGTGGTTGTTGGTGAGGATCGTGCCGTCGGAAGTGAGGATCACCCCGGAGCCGATCGACTCGTCACTGCTGGAGTCCGCGGTGATCTCGACGATGCTCGGGGTCACCATGGCGGCCATCGCGGGGATGCTGCCGCCGGATTTCAACGAGGTCGGGATGACCACGGTCGCGGCGGGGACCGAGGAGGCGGTCGTCGAGCCGGCTATGAGTGCCGCCGTGCCGCCGCCTATCAGGCCGGAGGCGAAGGTGACCGCGGTGAGCAGCGCGACGGGTTTGCGGGCTGGGTATGTGCTGTCGCTCATGGCACTGACTCTGATCCCGAATCATGAGAGCTGTCTGAGTGGTGGCTGAGAAGCCCAAGAGAAGGAGGTATGTCCGAAATAAAGGCGTATCGCAAAGAATCGTAAAGGGTCGTAAAGATCTGTCATAAAGACCTCGCAGCGCATACCTTCAGCAGGTAATCGGAGGGCGACGGTTTCGGGCGTGAGGTGACGGCCGGTGACCGGTGGTCAGCGGCTCGCGGGGCGGGGTGGTCAGGCGGGTGCGCCGGCTGCGGGCGGCGTCCACAGGCGTCCGCAGAA
>JAFAUH010000107.1 GCA_019243445.1 Streptomycetaceae bacterium
CGCGACGAAAACGCGGAGATCAACCTGCGCGCCGAAGGGCGCCGACTCCTCGCCGCAGGGCCTGCGGAGAGGTAAAACGCCTGTGGAGCCCATGTAAGACCCCGCAAGCCGAGGCCGTGGGCAGCGAAGCAGGAACCCGCCGAGACACGCACCACGCGGGTGGCAGGAACCCCGGGCCTTCAGGCCCGGGAGGAGGTCAGTGCAGACAAGCATCCGTAACAGTGGGGAAAGAAGTCTTTGCGCGCGCAAACTGATGGTCGATCGGGGAGCAACCAGCCCTGGTCGGGCCGCACGGGTACGGCGCGCATTGCGCGTAGGCGTATCGCGGGAGGATTTCTCCGCCCGGTATCGGGCTGCCCTAGGACACCATGGGCGAGCGCCAGTTGCCTACAGCCCATCTCGGCGATGCCGGTCGGCGCGGTGCGAAGCGCACCAGCACCTCGCACCGAGGCGGGACAGCCATAACGGCAAACAGGTTCACTCGGGAAGCCCGAACAGTCGCCCCCTTGGTACCACCACATGCTGCCGCAGATACAGGTCCCGGAAGGTAACCGGGCCGCGCGGGCCGGGAACACGGTCGAGGTTGATTCCGGTTTCCGGCACCCGCAGCAGCTTGACCCCGTCGAGGAGCCGCGTCGTGGAGTTCCAGAAGACGCCTGCGCCGGCATAGGCGTTGATGAACTGCGTGGCGGCAGCCGGGTCCTCGGTCACCACAGCAGCGGCCAGGCCGGAGGTCTCCTCGTTCGCCAGCCGCGCCGCGTGCAGCGGGCCGGCGGCAGCATCGATGGTCACCGTGGCCGAACGGTCCGGGTCGAGCGACCACTCGTATCCGAGGGGGTGGGCATGCGGCGGAAGAGAGGCAGCGATACCGAGACCCTCCAGGAGCCGAAGAACGCCGGGCAGCCATTCCTCGTATGCGGACTGGTCGATGAGCAGGAGATTGAGGCGGTTGCAAACGCCGAGGCGGTCCAGGCTGTCAGTGATCAGCTCGTGGACGGTCTTCTCGTCCGCATCCGCACCGATGTACAGCACCCCGCCTCCGTCAGCGTGCGAGAGGGTGCGGACTCCGTTCCGAGCGGCCTCACGGCCGAGATCGCGCGTGCTATCGCCGCTGCCGCGCAAGATCACCAGCGGGATGCTCTCGGGCACGCGCACTAGCGCGTACGCGGCAGAACGGTCCTCGCTGGGCACGAGCTGGACGGCATCCGGGTCCAGACCGGCCTCGGCGAGCGCCGGTGCGATTACCTGGTCCACCAGTGCCTGCGCTGAACGGAGCGCGGCTGAGCCCGTGCGCAGCACGCCCGCGTTACGCGACTTGAGGAACTGGGACGCAACGTCCAAGGTCACATTCGGGCGGGCCTCGTAGTTCGCCCCGATGACGCCGACCGGGCGGCGTCGCTCCAGTAGAGTGAGGCCATCGGGGCGCTCCTCGACGACTCTGTCACGAGGCTCGTGCGGTACTTCCGCCAGCGTGAGCAGCTCCGCCGCCATGGCCTCCAAACGCGGGTCGTCGAGCCGCAACCGGTCCTGAAGCGCCCCGGACATTCCGGTGGCTACTGCTGCGGCCAAGTCCTTTTCGTTCGCCGCCACGAGTGTCTGGCGCGTCGTCCGGAGACGCCGACTCATGCCGCGCAGGGCCTCGTCGATGCTCTCGTCCGAGGCGCGCACCAGAGCCGCAGATGCCCGCTTGGCTGCGGCCGCGCAGGCGCGCACCGCATCTTCGACAGGGGTCGACCGATTGTCCTGATTGGTGGTCATACGGCCATCCCCGGTGCTATTCGACGTTGCGCGAACGAACCTCATCGTAGCAGTTGTTCAACAATTCACACCGGTTCGACTTGTGCCGCCCACCTGTCGGCGGCAGGCCGATTCTGTGTCCATGCGCTCCTTTGCGGCATGTTTTCGTTCTATAAGGGGATCGTTCGCCAATCTGGGAAAGAAGCAGCCCGGCACGTTCTCACCCCTGGGAGCACCCCATGACGAACACTGAGTTTCCGGTCACCGAGGCGCTTTGCAGCCGAGCCCGGGAGAGCCTGTCGCGCCTCGGCGCCACTGTCCCGGAAGGCACCTTCCACGCCCGTACGCCCATCACCGGCGCGGAGATCTTCCTGTCCACCGAGGGCTCGGACTGCGGCATCGCCAATGTCAACATCGGCACCTCTGGTGCCGAGATCGGCGGAGCCTTCGGCGGCGAGAAGGAGACCGGAGGCGGCCGTGAATCAGGCTCCGATGCATGGCGTGCGTACATGCGCCGGGCGACCAATACCATCAACTATTCCACCAGGCTGTCACTCGCCCATGACTGGCTGGTTGCCCTCTGAGGTCCGTCGTGGCGGGGCCGTGGGGCGCCATGGAGGGCCTGGCGAGTGTGCCAGAGCGGCGGGCTACCGCGATGTCCCGCAGGGCGCCCGGTTGGGGATCGATGAGCGGGCGGTCCGCGAGTGCTATGACGTGTTCGCGGGCGGTGGAGCCGCGGCCGACGAAGCACTGCGAGGTCACGATGCGGTTGCGGTTGTCGTTGCCGTCGCCGATGTCGAAGGCGCCTTTGTCGAAAAGTTTGTGGTGCAGCGAGCACGGGCGCAAGCCGTTGTCGAGGTCGTTCGGGCCGCCGAAGGCCCACCAGCGCACGTGCGCGGGCAACGGTGCACCATTGCGGTATTAATCACCGATTGTCCGAAGTAAACGAGACTGAAACTGAGACCAGAGCGCCGGGTCATACCTTCTTGACGACGATCGAGTCCGGGACCAGCCGCTCCAGGTCGTCCACGTCCGAGGTGAAGACGGTGACTTGCCCTTTCTGCTGTCGCGCGATGGCGGCGAGCACCGCGTCGATCGCGTACTTGTGGCCGTGCAGCTTGGCGCCGGCCAGGAGACGGCGGGCCTGGCGGGCCTCGTCCTTTCCGATGTCGGCGACTTTGAGCCGGGAGAGCACCCAGTCCCAGCGCTGCTCGGTGGTTCTGCCGTCGTACGCCTCGACCAGCGTCATCGGGGATGTCACCACCTCGGCTTCTCCCCGGGCCGCGAGGCCGAGCCAGGCGATCATCGTGCGGTCGCCACGGACGGCCAAGGACAGGGCTTCGCAGTCGAGGACGAAGACGCGCGGTGGCTGCTGCCTGGGCTCGGCGGCCCGCTTCTTCACGCGGCTTCTCCGGCATCGTGCTTTCCGACGGTGCGGCGGCGCTCGTGCTCGGCGTCGAGAGCCTCCAGCTCTTCGAATGCTGCCGCGTGCTCCTCCTCGGTGAGGGGGCCGTGTTCCTCCTGCAGCCAATCTGCCAGTTCCCGCAGCCGGTCCCGGTCGCGCTTGAAGCGCAGTGCTTCGGCGACGTACGCCGACAGGCCCCGTTCTGCCGTCTCCGCGCGGATCTCGTCCAGGAGATCCGCGGGGATCGTCACCGTCACTTTCTTGGTAGTCGCCATACAAGAGACCATACTCTTGGTGTTGGCCTCCTTACCAGTGGTGTGCTGCGGCCGGGGCCGAAGGGAGATGGCGGTCAGACGGCGGCGGGCCGTGGGGGCTGTGAAAGACCTGTCTGGTGTGCCAGGCCCGTTGGCCGCGCCTTCCCGACGAGCGGTCGGGAAAAGCGCAACTAGGTGAGGATTGCCATGATTTGAAAGCCTGCTTCCTGTCAGGAGTTGCTACTCCCTGGAAGAGGTTCAGCGTCTGCTGCTCGAAGTCAACAAGCGCCGCAACAGTGCCCGTTGGATGCCGGCGCTGGCGCTTGGTCTGCGGCAGGGCGAGACGCTCGGACTGCGCTGGTCTGACGTCGACCTGGACAACGAGTACCTCAAACTGCGCCAGAACCGTCTGCGCCCCCGATACGAGCACGAGTGCGCGGAAGCCTCACCGTGCGGCCGGAAGGCGGGGTACTGCCCGGACCGGGTGCAGGTCCGGCCATCCCCTCGTTCATCGGAGCCTTCGCGGAGGCTGAGATCGTGGGTGCCTGCGAGAAGCTCGCGGACCCGGACGCACCGGTCTGGGCGAAGACGTACGTCACCAACGTCGAGGCGTTCGGCGCCGGCACCCTCGCCCATGACCCCGCCACCGGCGGAATACTCCCGCACATCCACGTCTCCGCCGGTCTGAAGGCCCAGTCGGCCGACGGCAGGACGAGCCACCTCCTCAGCGCCAAGGTCCAGTTCCTCAGCGAGCTGCTGATCGTGGAGGTTACGTCGCCCACGATGACCCGGCCCCGGAACCCCGACCTCTACGACGTACCGCTTCTCACGTTCGGCTGACTGAAAGAAGCCGCCGTCGCCAGGGGTGGTCCGGCGCGATCACCTTGATCGCTTCCGCCAACCAGACGCGTTGTCCCGCCTCCAGCAGCGGCAGAACCGCCTCGAAGTCGGTCTCGTCCTTGTCCCGCGTCGCCTTCGCCTTATAGAAGAGCTGCACCTCGGGTGCGAGATAGGGAATGCCGCTTGCGCTCGTCCGCCCCACCCGCTCGATCGGAAGCCTGATCTGCGGGGTGCGCCGCGAGACCCACTCGTGACCCTCAGACTCGTCCAGCATGAGCTGCACCGACCAGGGTGCCTCCGGTGTACGCCGACACCAGATGTCATGGAGGGGCGGCTGAAGAGCCTCCCCAGAACGCCACGGTCGCAATCGCCCCATACCAGGCGGATCAGCTACGAACAGGTCCCAGCCAGCCAGAAGATCACGGAGGAGGGCTTGGTCGCGGCGGAGGATTAGGACGTCGAGGTCGCCGTGCGGGCGCAGCTCACGACCGACCGCGAGCTCGATCGCGTACCCGCCGGCGATCCACCAAGGGAAGACCGCCTTGGCGAAAAGGTCAGCCATGTCTTCCGGATGCTCAGGTGCCCAGCGCCCCAATTCGTCAGCATTCACCCGTCCATCCTCCCAGTGACGAGGTTCTGGAACGGGTAGCCGAAAGTGGGCCGACGTCGGCCGATCACCCCCCGGTCGCACGTGCTCATAAACACGCATGAGCATCCGGGGAGTACGCGGCCATGGTTGAGCTGTGACCTGAGCCTCGATCCACCGGCTTGATTCCGGAGTGATCGTTTCGGTGGTTTCGGGGCGTTGCTGACGGTCGAGCCGGTGGTGGGCATGGGGTGTCCGCTGGTCTGCCCAGCTTTTCCACATATCCACAAGGTCTCGGGCCCTGACGGGCGGGTCGGATGGGGCGTCAGACTTATTGTGGCGGGGCGTGTACGGTGGCGAAGAGGTTGTCGAAGGCATCTTGCCAGGGCCAGCGTTCAGGTAGGTGCAAGATGAGCTTGCGTGCTGAACGGGCCAGCCGGACAGGCACGTTGATGAGCTGGTCGCGGATGGTGGCGCAGGTCGCTTTGGCGTGGAAGGTGCCGGTCAGAGTGCCTGCGGCGCGGGTGAGGTTGAAGGCGAGGGCGGCCAGTGCCAGCCAGGCGGCGTTCGCCTGGAAGTTGCCTGATGGCGCGTGAGCGAAGGGCCCGTTCTTCAACTCGCGGATCACCTGCTCCACGACAGCGTGCCGGCGGTGATCGGCTTCGGCCTCGACGAGCGGGAGCGTGGAGTCGGTGAATGCCGCGTGGTAGCGGTAGACGGTGAACAGCTCGCCTTGTCCCTGGGGTGCGGCATCGGGGTTGAGGCGTTTGACGCGCCGGACGATCAGACGGGCGGTGACCTGACTCTATGAGGGCCGGGCCCCCTTCCCTGCACAGCCCGGCGGTACCTATCGTCCGGGTATGTACGTGCTCGGAAAGGAGGCCCTCAATGTCTGTCTACGTCGGTATCGACGTGCATCGCAAGCGGTCGCAGATCGCGGTCGTTGATCATGACGGTGCGGTGCGGGTCAACCGGAACGTCCCCAACGGGGCCGGCACGGTGCTGTCGGTGATCGGTGATCTTCCAATCGGGGCTCCGGTGGCTTTCGAGGCCGCGTACGGGTGGGGCTGGCTGGTGGAGCTGCTGGAGGATTACGGCTTCGAGCCACACTTGGTGCACCCGTTGCGGTGCAAG
>JAFAUH010000123.1 GCA_019243445.1 Streptomycetaceae bacterium
TGAATCCGCCCCCGCCACCTGAACTCAAGATCGCTCCATACGTAGAGCCGTGCACCGTGCGATGCGAAGTCTGCAAAAAGGCACGACGGCAGTAAAGGCGCACGAAGGTCACTCTCCCTGGTAGCCAACCAGGGAGAGCGGGATCACGGACGTCTACCCCGAAACAACCCCAACCGGTAGCACTCTGGCCGAACTCCCCGTTAGGCCCCTACCGACCGTACAGGGGATGGAAGGGAGGTGGTGATTCAGGAAACGAATTCAAGCTATTTCGCGCGTTCAATAATTCCTGGGCCGGCCCCGCATTCAGTCTCCCACGCGTGCAGCGGTCAGCCCAGCGCATTCGCGCGGTCTTTTCCGGGTTGCCGGCTCAGGCAGCTACGGCCCTTTTTCATGCCTAAATTCAGATCCCCAAATTTGGCATATTCCAATCCCTAAGAATCATGGGTTTCCGTGTTTTGACGACCCTGATTCGTAGGTAGCTTTCTACTCGACAGGACGCCGACTGGCGAAAGGAGGCCCGGCGTTCTTGCCCACGCAAGTTCATTCCGCATTCACGAAAGGGGAGCCCCAATGGTTCCGCAGATCACCAATCCCATCACCCAGGCCACCGACCGTCAGGTGTTGGCCGCCGCGCTGAAGGCCGTGAAGACCGACACGCTGGCGCAGCAAACCGTCGTCACAGGCAATGTCCAGGCGTCACTCACCGACGGCAACTTGTGCATGATGGGCGGCTGGACTTCCTGACCGCGTCCCGATGCGCTGACGCCTGAGTGTGCCCGGAGCCGAGGCTTCCCGCTCCGGGCGCACGCTTCACGACCCACCGAAGGAGGAACTCTCCCATGCACATGCTGAACAGTGGCCACTTGGTCACTTCCGTCGCCCGGCTGATCCGCGCTCGCGGCGGCAAGGTCCCCGACCTGGACAACCTGCCAGAGGCGTACCGGGCCATGGCCACGGGGCTGCGGCCCATGGGCCTGGGCGTCCAGAGCGAAGGCATCAACATCGCTTATGAGGACAGCCCTTGGGCGAAACATTGCCGGGAGAACGGCATCTTCGAGCACATCTTCGTCGGCGCCAGCGAGACGGACGGCCCAACCCGTGAGGCGTGGGACGAGAATGTGCACGAGGCTCTCCAGTGCATCGCGGACATCCACCCTGGCCTGCGGTACATGGTCGACCTGCTCGTCACCGATCTCATCATCCTCAACTCCGGGGCTGACGGCGGCGGCAGTGCCAGCCAGATGCCCGGCGTCATCGTCATGAGCCCCGGCGAAAAGTGGGGGACGCTCGACTACGCCATGTGCCTGGTCCACGAGAGCCTGCATCTCAGCCTATTCGTGCTCGACAAGGTCTACGGCACCTTCACCCTGCCGTCGGTCGAGCTGGAGAAGGACCAATACCGTGCTCTGTCGGCCGTCAAGATCGGGCAGATGCGACCGCTCGACAAGGCGTTTCACGCCGCTGCCGTGACCGTCCCACTGATGTATATGGAGCACCGCTGCGGTAAGACCGCGCTGGTGGATCTCTACACCAAGTCACTCGCCGACGCCTGTGAGTCGTTGGAGGGGCGGCGCGAGTTCTTCACTCCCTACGGAGAGATGCTGCTCGACGAGCTGGCCGCGTTCGGCAAGAACATCGACTTCGACCTCATCGAGCGGAGCATCACCGACTCCGAACTGGCCGTCTACGAGCTGGCAGCCGCATCCTGACCGGTTACTGCTCGATCAGAATCCCCGCGTCACGTGCGAGGCTCAGGGCCAGTTCCATGACGCCTGGGCCTCGCACTGTTGCACCCTTCATGCCAGCGGTCCCGCCGACGTCCAGCAGAGTGCAGTTGTTGAAGTACACCGTATTCATGTTGCAGCTGGCGAACTGCGCCCCAGTCAGGACGCAGCTCTCGAACTGGACGTGCTTCAGTTCGGCGCCCTGGAAGTCGGCCTGCTGAAGATTGACGTCATAGAAGTGGCAGCGTGTGAATTTGGAGGCCCGAAAGAGGGCCAGGTCGGCGCGGCCTCCTTCAAACAGGACGTCGGTGAACTGGCCGGCCTGCCACGAGGAGCCGGTGAGTCGGCTGGTGCGCACTAGGCAGCGCAGCAGGGATACGTCCTGGGCGCGGAAACTGGCGAAATCGACCGTGGCGAATTCTGTGTCGCTGAGCACGGACTGCCTCAGTGCGGCGCCGGTGAGTCGGACGCTTTCGAGTCTGGACTGTTCCAGTTCGACGACTTCGGCTTGAACGGTGGACAATGCGGTGCCGCTGAAGAGGACGCCTTGCAATACAGCGTCGTCCTCAAATTCCTCGGCCTCGGCCAGCCGAGGATTCGGGTGTAGTTTCGGACGGACGGGGTTCTTGAGCGGGGGCTTGTAGATGTCACGCTGCCCGACAATCGGCGTCATCCTGTTTCTCCTTCGAGAGTCGCAGGCGATGCAGCCTAGCAGCGACAGCATCAGTACAGATGTTCGCAAAGAAAGGAGCATAAGTGATCCGCGACGATGACCATTCCTGACACGCCATGGATCACGGCACCCGAGCATCAACGAACGACTGCTACCCGCTTCTCATCTTGGTCAGGCTTGTCCCAGATCAGCGAGTAGCGCCACAACAGATGGCGGCGGAAACGGCACCCTGGCAAGAGGCGTTTCGCCTCCTGCCAAACCTCGCCCCAGGACATGGCGGGCATCTGGATGGGCATGTCCTCCGGGTCGGTCTTACCCCCATGACGGCGTGCGTTCAGCCGAGCCGCCGGGACACCAGCGCCACTGACGATCCAGTCCAGCGCAGTCCGGTTACGTGCCAAGCCGATGATCAACAGGCGCCCGCCCGGAGCCAGCAAGCGGATCATGGCCCTGACCGCCTGAGCGAACTCGACGTGGTGGACCACCGCCACGGCACTGATGAAGCCGTACTTGCCTTCGGAGAGCAGGCCATGCGACTCGTCAAGGAAGTCTGCCTCCGCAAAGGTCACATTCTTTAGCCCGTCGCTCCGTTCACGGGCCAGACGGATCATTTCGGTAGAGCTGTCAACCCCGGTCACCGCGCCGACCCGCTGGGTCAACTTGCGCGCCAACAAGCCCTCACCACATCCGATGTCCAGGGCCTCGCGGCACCCGCTCGGCACCCGGTCGAGCACGAGCGGGTGGTAGTGCACGTTGTGGTTCCAGTAGTCCATCACATCACCATGCCTTGCATTCTCAACACGCCCGGCGTCCTCGCCGCCATCCTCCTCATCCTCGTCGTCGGCATCGGCATCGAACTACTTGTCTTCAAACCGGCCGAACGACGCGTGCTGCGCAGCCGTGGACTGCTCACAACGGGCCGCTGACATGACGGCCGAATGTGTCAACCTGATTCCGTAGAGGGAGCCCAGCGCCCCAGGCCCCAGGCCCCAGGCCCCAGATTTCCGGAAATCCTTGTGGACAGTCTCTGACGACCTGGGATTTCGCTTTGCCGCGCAGTTGAGGGAAGTGGGAGGCATCGCCAGGAGACTGCGGGGGAATACTCGCAGGCCACAAGCAGCGGGCATTCACGACACTGGGCGGGAATCGGCCCAGATGCCCGCGAACTCCTCACGGTAAATCTCGAAGAGACCGTGCTCACCATGGCGGTCGGCGGGGGCTTCGCCCGACTGCTGGACCAACCGCCTGCTGCCGCCGCGCAACACGATGACCGGTGCCTCCATCCCCCGTGCCCTGCGCAGATACGACTGCACCACCGCGATCCCGTCCGCACCGTCCCCGTCCACAAGGTACGCGGTGAAACGCGGCGTCTCGTCGAAGACGCGGATCTCGAAGGCGTCCGGATCGCGCAGCCGGGCCCGTACCCGCCGCATGTGCATGATGTTCATCTCGACCGAGCGGCTCATCTCACCGCGCCCGAGGCCGAGTTCGCGTTCACGTCGGCGCACGGCGCTGCTGGCCGGGTTGAGGAAGAGCAGCCGCACCCGACAGCCGGACTCGGCGAGGCGTACCAGGCGGCGCCCGGAGTAGTTCTGTACCAGCAGGTTGAGCCCTATGCCTATCGCATCCAGGCGTCTTGCGCCGCTGAACAGGTCCTCGGCGGGCAGTCGTCGCAGCAGCCGCACCCGGTCGGGGTGGACACCGATGACGTCCGCGTAGCGGTCGCCCACTATCTGCTCCACCACATCGACCGGCAGCCGGTCCCCGGAGCGTGTCTGGGGACCCCCACCGAGCATGTCGAGCAGCCGCGCCGCAGCCCGCTCAGCCTGCGCGAGCACCGTTTTGGACAGCGCCCGGTTGCGGCCCACGACATGCCGGGCGACTTCGAGTTCGTCGAGGACCAGTTCCAGCTCGCGCCGTTCGCCCAGATACGGCTCGAAGCACGGCCAGTGCTGGACGACGAGTTCACGCAGCTGAGGCAGGGTCAGGAAGCTGAGGATGTTGTCGTCGGCGGGGTCCAGCAGATATCCCTTGCGGCGGCTTATCTCCCGTACCGCGGCGGCCCGCTGCACCCATTCGTGGCCGGCCGGGCCCGCCGCCGCCACCACCCACTCCTCACCGTGCACCGGTTCGTAGACCGGACCCAGCACTGCACCGACCACGGTCCGCAGCCGCTGCTCGACGAGGTTCAGCCACACATACGCCCGCCCGGCGTGCCGGGCACGGGTGCGCACCTCGGCCCAGGCTTCGGCGCCCCACTCCAATGCCGTTCCGGTCTCTTTGGGTTTCTTGGGCTCCTTGGGCTGTGTCAGGAAGACGGTGGCCGCCATCCCGTCGATGGCGTCGCCCTGGTCCTCTTGATCACCGCCGCCTGGCAGCACCAGACCTCCCGACGTCACCACCACGCCCCCTCTTCCTCCCCGCCTATGATCAAGAAAGAGTACTGCGGGGGCAGGAGGGGATGCAGCTCCGTGGGTCCTGCTTCGCTGCCTCAGGACCTGGATCAGGCACCCGTTCAGGGGAAGATCTTCTGAAAATGGTCACAAGCATCGCTTGGTACGCGAAAATGCACCAGGGCGGCCTGGCGCCCGCGCGGCACAAGCGGAAGAGTCGAAAGATGCAGGTCTGGCCCGGACAGGCGTATCCCCTTGGCGCGACGTACGATGGCGCCGGCACCAATTTTGCGGTCTTCTCCGAGGTCGCCGAGCGTATCGAGCTGTGCCTGTTGCACGATGACGGCTCGGAAACGGCTATAGAGCTGCGTGAGACGGACGCGTTCGTCCGCCATGCCTACGTGCCCGGTGTGATGCCCGGGCAGCGGTACGGCTTCCGGGTGCATGGCCCGTACGAGCCGTCGCTCGGCCACCGATGCAATTCGGCCAAATTGCTGCTCGACCCGTATGCCAAGGCGATGAGCGGCACTATCGATTGGAACGAGGCTGTCTACGGCTACCGTTTTGGACAGCCCGAGGTGCGCAACGATCTCGACTCGGCCCCGCACACCATGGCATCCGTCGTCGTCAACCCCTTCTTCGACTGGTCGGACGACCGTCCGCCTCGCATCGACTACCACCACACGGTGCTGTATGAGGCCCATGTGAAGGGCTTGACGATGCTGCATCCGGGGCTTCCGCACGAGATCAGGGGCACCTATGCGGCGCTCGCCCACCCCGCCGTGATCGAGCATCTGAGGGAGCTCGGGGTGACGGCGCTCGAACTGATGCCGGTCCATCAGTTCATCACCGATAACCGGCTGGTGGATGCGGGCCTGGCCAACTACTGGGGTTACAACACGATCGGCTTCTTCGCCCCGCACAACGCGTACTCGTCGATGGGCGATCGCGGCCAGCAGGTGCTGGAGTTCAAAACGGCGGTGCGTGCCCTGCACATGGCCGAGATCGAAGTGATCCTCGACGTCGTGTACAACCACACCGCCGAGGGCAATCATTTGGGTCCGACGCTCTCCTTCCGCGGTCTCGACAACGCCTCGTACTACCGGCTGAGCAAGGACCGCCGCTATTACACGGACACCACCGGCACCGGCAACTCGCTGCTGATGCGCAGCCCCCACGCGCTCCAGATGATCATGGATTCGCTGCGCTACTGGGTCACCGAGATGCATGTGGACGGCTTCCGCTTCGACCTCGCCGCCACCCTGGCCCGCCAGTTCCACGAGGTGGACCGCCTGTCGTCCTTCTTCGACTTGGTGCAGCAAGATCCGGTCGTCAGCCAGGTGAAGCTGATCGCCGAGCCGTGGGACGTCGGTGAAGGCGGCTATCAGGTGGGCAACTTCCCGCCCCTATGGACCGAATGGAATGGCGCCTACCGCGACACCGTGCGCGACCTGTGGCGCGGTCAGCCCGCGACGCTCGCCGAGTTCGGCTCACGGCTGACCGGCTCGTCCGATCTCTACCAGGACGACGGCCGCCGCCCACTCGCCTCGATCAACTTTGTGACCTGCCACGACGGCTTCACACTGCGCGACCTCGTCAGCTACAACGACAAGCACAACGCAGCCAACGGCGAGGGCAACCGGGACGGCGAGAACCACAACAGGTCGTGGAACTGCGGAGCCGAAGGCGAAACGGACGATCCCGGGGTGAACGCGCTGCGCGGCCGGCAGATGCGTAACTTCATCGCCACGCTGATGCTGTCGCAGGGCGTGCCGATGCTCGCCCATGGCGATGAGTTCGGGCGCACGCAGGGCGGCAACAACAACACGTATTGCCAGGACAACGAGGTGACGTGGGTCCCGTGGCCGAAAGAAGGCAGCGAGGAGGACGCGGAGGCGCTGGCGCTGCTCGAATTCACCCGGACGATGGTCTGGCTCCGTCGCGACCACCCGGTCTTCCGGCGGCGTCGCTTCTTCCACGGCCGACCGGTGGAGGGCACGCACGACGAGCTCTCGGACATCGCCTGGTTCACTCCCGAGGGTGGGGAGATGACGCAGCGGGACTGGGAGGCGGCTCATGCGCAAACGCTCGTGGTCTTCCTCAACGGCCACGCGATCTCCGAGCCGGGCCCGCGTGGCGAGAAGATCACCGACGACTCCTTCCTGCTGATGTTCAACGCGCACCATGAACCGGTGGAGTTCGTGGTCCCCGTCAACCACGGCAAGGAGTGGCAGGTGGTGGTGGACACGGCGGTCCCGAAGGGCGTGGCCCCGGGCAGTGGCCGCAAGATCCGTGCGGGGAGTCGCCTCCGACTCACCGACCGCAGCCTCGTCGTCCTGCAGCGGCCGGCATAGCACTCATCCCTCCGGGTGAGAGGGCGGCTTTTGCCGAAAGCCCGTCTCCTCCTCCTGCGGCGGTCGGCGCGAATGGGTAGAGATGGTCATATGACCACCACAGCGCCCACTGCCACGTATCGCCTCCAGCTGCAGCCGGACTTCCCGTTCGCCGCGGCGGCGGAGGTCGTGCCCTACCTCGCCGCGCTCGGCGTATCGCATCTGCACCTCTCCCCCGTACTCGAAGCGGTGCCGGGATCGGCCCACGGCTATGACGTCGTGGATCACACCCGGGTGCGGGCGGAGCTCGGTGGTGAGGAGGGGCTGCGGGCGCTGGCCCGTACCGCCCGCGCCCATGGTCTCGGGCTCGTGCTCGACATCGTGCCCAACCATATGGCCGTACCCACCCCCGCCAGGCTCAACACCCCGCTGTGGAGCGTGCTGCGCGACGGTCCGCACTCGCCGTACGCCCGGTGGTTCGACATCGACTGGGCCGCGCACCACGGCAAGGTACTGCTTCCGGTGCTCGGTGAGCGCCTCGGCGAGGCCCTCGCGGCCGGCGCACTACGCCTGGACAAAACAGAAAACACGGAACATGCAAAGAAAGGAGGTGAATTCGGCCATGAGCCAGTCGTGCGCTACTACGACCATGTCTTCCCCGTCCGCCCCGGCACCGAGCATCTGCCGCTGCCCGAACTGCTGCACGCGCAGCATTACCGTCTCGCCTGGTGGCGGCTGGCCCGTACAGAGCTCAACTACCGCCGTTTCTTCACCATTGCGCAGCTGATCGGGGTACGTGTCGAAGAACCCGATGTCTTCGACACCACCCACGCGACCGTGCTGCGCCTGCTGCGCGACGGTGTCATCGAGGGGCTGCGCATCGACCACCCCGACGGTCTCGCCGATCCCCACGGCTACCTGCACCACCTGAAGGCGGCGAGCGGCGGCCACTGGACCGTGGTGGAGAAGATACTGTGCGGCGAAGAGCGGCTCCCGGACAGCTGGGAGTGTGCGGGCACCACCGGCTACGACACACTGGGGCGCATCGACGGACTCTTCATCGATCCCGTGGGCGTCAGGCGACTCGCCGCCCTCTACCGCGATTTCGCCTCACCGGCTGCCGACCACGGCGGAGAGTGGGCCCCCACGGTGCGCCTCGCCGCCCACCAGGTGATCAGCGTCGAACTCGCCGCCGAGGTCGAACGGCTCGGCCGCACCGCCGATCGGATATGCGCCGCGGACCGCACCCTCGCCGACCATGCGCCCTGGGCACTGCGCGCCGCCATCCGCGAGCTGCTGGTCCGGATACCCGTCTACCGCCCCTACACGTCGAGCCCGACTGTGAGCGACGCACGGAGCCTGGGAGCGGGCGGAGAAGCGAACCGATGGGCGGAGCGCGAGATTGCGGCGGCGATCCTGGACGAAGCTGCCGACGATGCCCGGCACGCATTCACGGTGCCCGAGGAGGCCCACGCCGTCAATGTCATCAAGGGCTTGGTGCTGCGGCAGTTCGGCCCGGGCACAGACCACCATGACTTCGCCGTCCGTTTCGCGCAGCTCGCCTCCGCTCTGCACGCCAAGTCCGTCGAGGACACCGCGTTCTACCGCTACGTACCGTTGCTGTCGCTGAGCGAGGTCGGCGGCGAACCAGGCTGCCCTGGCACCTCGCCCGATGCCTTCCATGCCTTTTGCGAACGCCTGCAGCGTGACTGGCCCGCCACCTCGACCGTACTGTCCACCCACGACACCAAGCGCAGCGCCGAGGTCCGGGGCCGCCTTGCCGTCTTGACCGAACTCCCCGAAGAGTGGCGGGCATTGCTGGACGAGCTCTCGCAGCAGGCCGCACAGTCGGCCCCCGCACCCGACCGCCATGTCGAGTACGTCGCATGGCAGACCGCACTCGGCATCGCCTCCCCGTACCCCCACCCGGAGCGCCTGGTGACCGCGATACTCAAGTCGGTGCGCGAGGCGGCGCTGCGCACCAGTTGGACGGAACCGGACGAGGCGTACGAGCAGCTGCTGGGGGCCTTCGTCACCGCCGGAGTGTGCGGGCAGGCGAAGGAGACGCTCGCCGGATTCGTCCACCGGATCGAGGCATACGCACGCGCCAACAGCCTGGGCGCCGCACTCGTCCACCTGACGATGCCGGGCGTCCCGGATCTCTACCAGGGCACGGAGGGCGCCTACCGGGCCCTGGTCGACCCCGACAACCGGGCTCCTGCGCGTTTGCTGCCCCACCTGCTCGCGGAGCTGGACGCGGGCCGCCCGCCGCGCGGCTTGGACGAGGAAAAGCGGCTGGTGACGGCTGCCGCGCTGCGGTTGCGCCGGGAGCATCCGCAGTGGTTCGACGCCCGCTCCTCGTACGTGCCGCTGCCGGCGCAGGGCCCATCCCGCGAGCATCTGCTGGCCTTCTGCCGTGCGGGCGAGGTGATCACAGCGGTCACTCGGCTGAGCCGGCGCCTGGAGGAGGCGGGCGGCTGGTGCGACACCCGTCTGCCGCTGCCCGAGGGCCGCTGGCGGGATCTGCTGACGGGCGAGGCCGCCGAGGGGGAGGTGCCCGCGGCCATGCTCTTCGCCCGCTACCCGGTGACGCTGCTGCGTCGCGTGTAATGCACTCCCCGAAAGCGGATATTGGCGTACCGTCATCGTGTGGGGTATGAGGGCTATGAGGTATGGGCGCCGCACGCCCAGCAGATCGAGCTGTGGATCGAAGGGGCGCGCCACCCGATGCGCCCGGACCCGGCGAGAGCGGGCTGGTGGTATGCGGGCGGGCTGCCCAAAAAGGACGGCACCCGGTACGCCTTCGTGCTCGACGGCGGCGCACCGCTGCCCGATCCGCGCTCGCGCCGCCAGCCGGACGGCCCGGACGGACCCAGTGCGGTCGTCGACCACTCCCGGTTCCCCTGGCGCACGCCGTGGCCGGGCCGCCCGTTGGCCGGCGCAGTCCTGTACGAGCTGCACGTGGGCACCTTCACCCGCGAGGGCACCTTCGACGCCGCCGCGCAGCGCCTGGAGCATGTGGCCCGGCTCGGCATCACCCATATCGAACTGATGCCGGTCTGCCCGTTTCCCGGCACGCACGGCTGGGGATACGAAGGCGTCTCACTGTGGGCGGTCCACGAGCCGTACGGGGGGCCGGAGGGCCTGAAGCGCTTCATCGATGCGGCGCACGCACACGGCCTGGGCGTGATCCTTGATGTCGTGCACAACCACTTCGGCCCATCCGGCAACTACCTGCCGTACTTCGGACCGTACTTGACTGACCGTCACAGCACTCCGTGGGGGTCCGCGGTCAACCTCGACGCCCCCGGCTCCGACGAGGTCCGCACCTATCTGATCGACAGCGCGCTCGCCTGGCTGCGTGACTACCGGCTGGACGGCCTGCGGCTCGACGCGGTCCACGCCCTCGCCGACACCCGGGCACTGCACTTCCTGGAGCAACTCTCCACTGCCGTGGATACGTTGGCCGCCGAATCCGGACGTCCCCTCTTCCTCATCGCGGAATCCGATCTCAACGACCCGCGCACCACCGGCCCACGCGAGACGGGCGGCCTCGGCCTGCACGCGCAGTGGAGCGACGACTTCCACCACGCCCTGCACACCGCGCTGACCGACGAGGCCCAGGGCTACTACGCAGACTTCGCCCGCGCCCCGCTCGCCGCGCTCGCCAAGACCTTGACGGGAGTGTGGTTCCACGACGGCACCTTCTCGTCCTTCCGCGGCCGCATCCACGGGCGCCCGCTCGACCGCCGTACGCCCGGCCACCGCTTCCTCGGCTACGCCCAGACCCACGACCAGATCGGCAACCGCGCCTTCGGCGACCGGCTGACCCCCGCCCAACTACGGCTCGGCGCCGCGCTCGTCCTCACCTCGCCTTTCACACCGATGCTCTTCATGGGCGAGGAGTGGGGGGCCTCCACACCATGGCAGTTCTTCACCGACCACACCGATCCGGACCTGGCTGAGGCAGTGCGGGTCGGGCGCCGACGTGAGTTCACCGAGCACGGCTGGGCCGCCTGCGAGATCCCCGATCCGCAGGATCCGGCGACCCGGCTGCGCTCCTGCCTCGACTGGTCCGAGCCGGAGCGCGAACCGTATGGCGCGTTGCTGCGCTGGTACCGCTCGCTGATCGCGCTGCGCACCGCCGAGCCCGAACTCGCCGATCCCTATCTGCCGTCCACCGAGGTGAGCTACGACGAGGAGGCACGCTGGATCCTGGTGCGCCGTGGCACGCTGCACACCGCCGTCAATTTCGCCTCCGAGCCGCGCACGCTCCCGCTGACCGGCTGCACGGTGCTCGCCGCACCCATGGAACTCCCCGCTGGCGAAGGGGAGTTGATGCTGCCACCGCACTCTGCCGCCGTGGTGCGCACAGGCCGCTCCCGTTGATCAGCCTGTGGCGGCCCCGAGCTTGGACAACTGGTCACCCAACGTCACCGATGTAAACCCTTGTACGCATACCGCAGTGTAGGTACTGTTTGCCCATTCCTCTCCCGATGCAGGCTTTACGCCCCGTACGGTCTTGTCGACCGAGGAGCCCCGGACAGGTGGGAACCAGGTGAGGGAACACACATGGCATCAATAACACCCGAACCAGACCCGGCGGCAGGCCACAGCTTCACCCCACCGACCCGGTGGCCAGGTGCTGTCCAGCCACCGGACTCACCCGGCTTTGAGCAGTCGGCCAAGGCATGGCTCTTCGACCTGGCTCCGGCCCGATGGCAGTACGAGGACGTCCTGCACAAGAATCCCGCCGAGCTCGCCCGCATGGTCAGGCTGCAGTTGGAAGGCGACATCGCCGCGATGCAGACGGGCCTGCGGGCGCTGCGTGACTCCCTCATGCCGCACAAGGCAACCCGCGGCGAAATCGGTGCCCACCCGGGCACCGCGGATGTCTACGCGCGCGAGAAGGCCTGGGCCTGCGCCATGCGCGACCAGGTCAAGCTGATCGAGGAAGCGCTCATCGCCGTCTGCAAGTCCAGCCGACGCCAGCCCGCAACCGGCGCCGGCATACGCCGCCGTCCGCCGCTGCCCGGTCCCCGTCCCATGGGCGAATAGCGTCAGCGGCGCGCAGCACCACCCGCGCCGATCGTCCGCTCACCCGACCATCCGACCATCCGACACGCGGCAGGAATCGCGGGGTGCTTTACATCGTCGGCGCCCGCATCGAGCATCCAACGTAGCAATTACGTCGCGTAGCGTACGGAGTCGTATGCGGAGAGGGACCACGCATGAAAGTCTCAGCGCTGTACGGTGCCATCGCAGCCCTGGGCTTGGTGGGATCCACTGCCCCGTCCACCGTTTCCGCAGCTCTCTCGACCTCCACCGCTGCGGCCTCTTCCGACTCCGTGACCATTGCCGATGAACACGGCGTGGCGCTGGCGGCGGCACGAGCCGCGGCCACGGGAGTGTCGTTCAAGCGGTGCGCCCCCGCTACCGGCCTGCCCGCCCCGATCCGCTGCGGCACGGTCTCCGTCCCGCTGGACTATGCGCGACCCGATGGCCCGCAGATCGACCTGACCATCGACCGGCTGCCCGCCACAGGCCCCGCGGACCGGCGCCAGGGCTCACTCCTCTACAACCCCGGCGGCCCCGGAGCGTCCGGGCTCTACTTCCCGATTTATGCGCTGCGGCACCTTCACGGCTGGACGAACATCGCCCGCGCCTACGACTTCGTCGGCTTCGACCCGCGCGGCGTCGGCCGTTCCGCGGCGATCTCGTGCGAGTCACCTGCGCGGTTCACCAAGGCCCCCACCCCGGACCCGGACCCTGTCACCCGGGCGGACAAGCAGCGCCGGATTGCCGCCGCCAAGGCCTACGCCGAGGGCTGCAAGCACCGTTCCGGCCGACTGCTGCCATTTCTGACCACGGCGAACAACGCGCGCGATCTTGATGTCATCCGGGCCGCACTCGGCGAGCCGCAGCTGAACTACTTGGGCGCGTCCTACGGCACATATCTCGGCGAGGTGTACGCCACGCTCTTCCCCGGCCATGTGCGGCGCATGGTGCTTGACAGCGTCATCGACCCGGATTCCCGCCGGATCTGGTACCAGGCCAATCTCGACCAGGATGTCGCCTTCCAACGCCGCTGGCTCGACTGGCGTTCCTGGGTCGCTCGCCACAACGCGGCCTACCACTTGGGTACGACACCGCGCGCGGTGCAGCAGGCCTATGACCAGGTGCGCGCAGCGGTGGACAAGCGGCCGGCAGGCGGGGTGGTCGGCGGCGGAGAGCTCCAGGCCGCCTACCTCAACGCAGGCTATTACGACCAGACGTGGCCCAAGCTCGCCAAAGCCTTGTCGGCGTACCTGGACGGCAGGCCCAAGCAACTGATCGCGCAGGCCGCGCCCGACAGGGCGCATGCCGCCGCCGCAGAGAACGAGAACGCCGTCTACACCGCCGTCGAATGCGCCGACGGCCCATGGCCGCACTCCTTCGCCACCTGGGACCGGGACAACAGCCGCCTCGCCCACCACGCGCCCTTCGAGACCTGGAGCAATGCCTGGATGAACCTCCCGTGCGCGTACTGGGGGGCGCCGAGCGGCACTCCCGTGGATGTCTCCTTCGCCCCCGGGGAGCTGTCCCCGGTGCTGATGCTCGCCGCCGAGCGCGACGCGGCGACTCCGTACGCCGGTGCTCTTGAGGCGCATCGGCGGATGCCGGGTTCCGTGCTGGTCACGGAGAGAGGCTCGGGCTCGCACGGCATCTCCGGCGGCCCGAACCCTTGTGTCAACGCCCATGTCGATGCGTACCTGCTGCGCGGTAAGACCTTCAACGGCGATGTCTCCTGCGGCCCGCACTCCGAGCCGCGGCCATGACTTTCCCGGACGGGGGTCAGGCGAGGCCTGCCACCAGCTCCGCGACGGGTTTGCGCCGACCGGTGAAGAACGGCACTTCCTCGCGGACGTGCCTGCGCGCCTCGGAGCCGCGCAGATGGCGCATCAGGTCGACGATGCGGTGCAGTTCGTCGGCCTCGAAAGCGAGGATCCACTCATAGTCGCCGAGTGAGAAGGAAGCGACGGTGTTGGCCCGCACATCCGGGAATCCGCGCGCCATCTTGCCGTGCTCAGCGAGCATCTGGCGGCGCTCGTCGTCGGGGAGCAGGTACCAGTCGTAGGAACGCACGAACGGGTAGACGCTGAGGTAGTCACGCGGGGCCTCGTCGGCGAGGAAGGCTGGGATGTGCGACCTGTTGAACTCGGCCGGGCGGTGCAGCGCCATGTTCGACCAGACCGGTTCCAGTCCGCGGCCGAGCTTGGTGCGGCGGAAGCGGTTGTACGCGTCCTGCAGGGCATCAGCTGTTTCGGCGTGCCACCAGATCATCAAGTCGGC
>JAFAUH010000141.1 GCA_019243445.1 Streptomycetaceae bacterium
GAACACCGAGACCATCTGCGCGGCGCTGCTGCACGACACGGTCGAGGACACCCCCTACACCCTGGCCCAGCTGCGCAAGGAGTTCGGCGAGGACGTGGCGCTGCTGGTGGACGGGGTCACCAAGCTCGACAAGGTCAAGTTCGGTGAGGCCGCGCAAGCCGAGACAGTGCGCAAGATGGTCGTTGCGATGGCCAAGGACCCCCGCGTCCTAGTGATCAAACTCGCCGACCGCCTGCACAACATGCGCACCATGCGCTACCTGAAGCGAGAGAAGCAGGAGAAGAAGGCCCGCGAAACGCTGGAGATCTACGCACCGCTGGCCCACCGGCTGGGCATGAACACGATCAAGTGGGAGTTGGAGGACCTCGCCTTCGCGATCCTCTATCCCAAGATGTACGACGAGATCGTGCGTCTGGTCGCCGAGCGGGCACCGAAGCGCGACGAATACCTGGCCGTGGTCACCGACCAGGTCCAGCAGGACTTGCGTGCCGCGCGCATCAAGGCGACAGTCACTGGCCGCCCGAAGCACTACTACAGCGTCTACCAGAAGATGATCGTGCGGGGTCGGGACTTCGCCGAGATCTACGATCTGGTGGGCATCCGCGTCCTTGTCGACACCGTCCGCGACTGCTATGCGGCGCTCGGCACCATCCACGCCCGGTGGAACCCGGTGCCGGGGCGATTCAAGGACTACATCGCGATGCCCAAGTTCAACATGTACCAGTCGTTGCACACGACGGTCATCGGGCCCAGCGGCAAGCCGGTTGAGATCCAGATCCGTACCTTCGATATGCACCGCCGCGCCGAGTACGGCATCGCCGCGCACTGGAAGTACAAGCAGGAGGCTGTGGCCGGGACCTCCAAGGTACGCAGCGACAGCCCCAAGTCGGGCAAGAGCGACGACGCCGTCAACGACATGGCGTGGCTGCGCCAGCTGCTCGACTGGCAGAAGGAGACCGAGGATCCGGGCGAGTTCCTGGAGTCGCTTCGCTTCGACCTCTCCCGCAACGAAGTCTTTGTTTTCACTCCCAAGGGCGACGTGATCGCATTGCCGGCTGGGGCGACGCCGGTCGACTTCGCCTACGCGGTGCACACCGAAGTCGGCCACCGCACGATCGGTGCTCGGGTCAACGGCCGACTGGTGCCGCTGGAGTCGACGCTCGACAACGGCGACCTCGTGGAGGTCTTCACCTCCAAGGCACCCGGAGCCGCGCCGTCACGCGACTGGCTGGGCTTCGTCAAATCCCCCCGGGCCCGCAACAAGATCCGTGCGTGGTTCTCCAAGGAGCGCCGCGAGGAAGCCATCGAGCAGGGCAAGGAAGCCATCGCCCGTGCGATGCGCAAACAGAACCTGCCCATCCAGCGGGTACTCACCAGCGACTCGCTGGTCACGCTCGCACACGAGATGCGCTACCCGGACATCTCGGCGCTGTACGCGGCGATCGGCGAAGGCCACATCTCCGCGCAGTCAGTGGTCCAAAAACTCGTCGACGCGCTCGGCGGCGAGGAGGGCGCGACCGAGGACCTCGCCGAGGTCACCACCCCCTCGCGCAGCCGCGCCAAGCGCCGCGCCACTACTGACCCCGGCGTCATCGTCAAAGGTGAGCGGGACGTGTGGGTCAAGCTGTCGCGGTGCTGTACGCCCGTCCCCGGCGATCCGATCATCGGCTTCATCACCCGGGGCGACGGCGTATCTGTACACCGTGCGGACTGCGTCAACGTCGATTCGCTCTCCCAACAGCCCGAACGAATCATCGAGGTCGAGTGGGCGCCCACCCAGTCGTCGGTCTTCCTCGTCGCCATCCAGGTCGAGGCACTTGACCGCTCACGTCTACTCTCCGACGTGACACGGGTCCTCTCCGACCAGCACGTCAACATCCTCTCGGCCGCCGTGCAGACCTCCCGCGACCGGGTCGCCACCTCGCGCTTCACCTTCGAGATGGGCGATCCCAAGCATCTGGGGCACGTGCTGAAGGCAGTGCGCGGTGTCGAGGGCGTCTACGACGTCTACCGTATTACCTCTGGCCGCCAGCGCTAGTGCGACCCGGTGCACGATAGGCGCCGCGGGCCCGCGGCGCCTATCGTGCACCCCCTCCGTAGGCATTCCACAGCAACCATCGATTGAGGAACCCATACGGCGGGCAACCCTCTCCGCGAAAGCGGCGGCGATTCAGCCACAAATGAGCCACAAAGAGGGGCTCAGCCGCCGAACTCGTGGAGCCCCTTGAGCGCCTGGTCGAGGAGCGCCTGGCGGCCTTCGAGCTCCTTGGCGAGCTTGTCCGCCTTGGCATTGCTGCCCGCCGCACGAGCCGCCTCGACCTGCGACCGCAGCTTGTCGACGGCAGCTTGCAACTGGCCGGTGAGCCCTTCGGCACGCGCCCGCGCCTCCGGGTTGGTACGGCGCCACTCGGCCTCCTCGGCCTCCTGGATCGCCCGCTCGACCGTGTGCAGCCGGGCCTCGATCTTCGGTCTCGCATCCCGCGGGACGTGGCCGACGGACTCCCAGCGCTCGTTGACCGATCGGAAAGCGGCCCGCGCAGCCTTCACATCGCTCACCGGTAGCAGCTTTTCCGCCTCAGCGACCAGCTCTTCCTTGCGCGTGAGGTTTTCCCGCTGCTCGGAGTCGCGCTCGGCGAACGCCTCGCCGCGTGCTGCGAAGAAGACGTCCTGTGCGCCGCGGAACCGTGTCCACAACTCCTCCTCGGCCTCCCGTTGGGCGCGTCCGGCCGCCTTCCACTCCGCCATCAACTCGCGGTACCGAGCCGCGGTCGGACCCCACTCGGTTGAACCCGACAGCTCCTCGGCCTCGGCGACCAGCTTCTCCTTCACCCGCCGTGCCTCTTCGCGCTGCGCGTCGAGTGAGGCGAAGTGCGCCTTGCGGCGCTTGGAGAAGACCGAACGGGCGTGGCTGAAGCGGTGCCAGAGTTCGTCGTCGCTCTTTCGGTCCAGGCGCGGCAGGCTCTTCCAGGTGTCGACCAGCGTCCGCAGCTGGTCTCCGGCCGCCCGCCACTGCTCGCTGACGCTGAGCTCCTCAGCCTCGGCGACCAGCTCCTCCTTGGCATGGCGCGCCGCGTCCGTCGCCTTCGCCTTGGCGGCCTTGCGCTCCTCGCGGCGGGCCTGGACCTCGCCTGTGAGCGTGTCGAGCCGCTCGAGCAAGGCGTCCAGGTCGCCGACGGCATGAGCCTGCGCCACCGACATCCGCAGATGCTCGATGGCGGTCATTGCATCCTTCACCGACAGATCGGTCGTCCGCACCCGGCGTTCGAGGAGGCCGATCTCGATGACGAGTCCGTCGTACTTGCGCTTGTAATAGGCCAGCGCCTCCTCGGGGGAGCCCGCCTGCCACGAGCCGACGGCCCTCTCACCATCGGCCGTCCGCACGTACACGGTCCCCGCCTCGTCGACGCGTCCCCATGGGTCGCTGCTCACAGCGCCTCCTCCACGTGATGCCCCGTCCGCCGTACGGCGCCTGGGCATCGTCCACAGTTTCATCCGGCCGGGCTGTGCCCTGCGAAAAGCGACCGGCAGATCCGACGGGCCGCTGATCGCTGCGGCAGCCATCGGCGCAGGCACTTATACAACGCCAACATAGGCGACCGCGCCCTGGCTGTCCGCATCCAGCACGATGAGAAGTTCAAGACCGGATCACGGTCGCCTTGTTGATCACCACGGTGGCGTTGGGCGCGCCGTCGCCCTGACCGGTGGATTCACCCGCAGCGGCGATCTTCTGCAGTACCTCGAGCCCCGCGGGGCCGACCCTGCCGAACGGTGTGTAATTGGGCGAAAGCGGACTGTCCTTGTAGACGAGGAAGAACTGGCTGCCACCGGTGGCGGGACCGCGGTTGGCCATCGCCACCGTGCCCGCCGGATATGTGACCATGTCTTGGGCGTTCTTTTTGCCGAAGGCGCCGAGGTTCTCATCGGGAAGCGTGTAGCCCGGCCCGCCCTGCCCGGTGCCTGTGGGGTCGCCGCATTGCAGGACGTAGATGCTCTGGGTGGTGAGCCGGTGGCACTTGGTGTGGTCGAAGAAGCCCTGGGTGGCCAGGAAGGCGAAGGAGTTCACGGTATGCGGTGCCGTGGCGGCGTCGAGCTTGAGGCTGATGCCCCCACAGGTCGTCTGCAGATCCATCGTGTAATTCGCCTTGGTGTCGATGGCCATTGCTGGAGCCTGCTTCCACTGCTTGGTGCCGGGAAAGCCGGGCGCCGCCTTGGCGCAGGGGTTCGGGGCCGCCGAAGACGGCGTGGCGGCGGCCGCGCCGGCCGCCGACTTCGTACCGCCGACTCCCGCGGAGGCGTAGGCGGCCGACGCGGCCACGACGACGGTGACGACCGCGCCGGCCACGATGTTGCGCCGCTTGGCTTCGGTCCGCTGCTGTGTGCGGCGCTGCTGCTGGCGTGCGTACTTCTCCCGAGCGAGCTGCCTTCTGCGCTGTTCCTTCGACGCCACTTCAGCCCTCTCCTGTCCTTCTTCGACTTAACGTTTCTGCAAGTCGGGATTCTCATTGCCTCGCCGGCGGCATATCGATCGCGGTCTGGCGACCGCGCCATTATGCGCCCGCGACATCGGGGCACTACTGGTTCGCAATTGCCGCTGTGCCGCCGGTAGGCTCTTGGACTGCCAAGACCGAAGCGGACGACCTGAAGGACGATCGTGCTCATTGCCGGGTTCCCCGCCGGGGCCTGGGGGACCAACTGCTACCTGGTCGCCCCCGCCGCCGGTGAAGAGTGTGTGATCATCGACCCCGGGCACGAAGCTGCCCGCGGCGTCGAGGAGACCCTGGCCAAGCACCGGCTCAAACCGGTGGCGGTCCTCCTCACCCATGGCCACCTCGACCATGTGGCCTCTGTCGTCCCCGTGTGCGGGGCCCATGACGTGCCTGCCTGGATCCACCCCGAGGACCGCTACATGATGAGCGATCCGGAAAAGGCGCTGGGCATGTCCATAGGGCAGCCCCTCCTGGGGCAGCTGACGATCGGTGAGCCGGACGACGTCAAGGAACTGACCGACGGAGCCGGCCTGCAACTCGCGGGCCTGGAGCTGACCGTGGCACACGCGCCCGGCCATACCAAGGGGTCGGTGACCTTCAGGCTCCCCGAGACCGGAGAAATCCCTTCCGTGCTCTTCTCGGGCGACCTGCTCTTTGCCGACTCCATCGGACGCACCGACCTGCCCGGCGGTTCCCACCCCGAGATCCTCGCCTCGCTGGCCCGGGTGTGCCTGCCGCTCGACGACTCGACCGTGGTGCTGTCCGGCCACGGCCCCCAGACCACCATCGGCCGCGAGCGTACCGCCAATCCGTTCCTTCGCGAGGTGGCGGCCGACGGCCTCGGAGCCAGCACGACGGCTCCGCGACGAGGAATGTGACGACTGCTGTCTTGAGTACCTTCTACGCCCCCAAGGGCACATACGACCTGATCCCGCCGGACTCCGAGGCATTCCTCGCGGTCCGCGAAGCCATGGCCGCGCCGCTGGAGCGCGCCGGATACGGCTATGTCGAGACTCCTGGCTTTGAGCACGTCGAGTTGTTCTTCCGAGGTGTCGGCGAGTCGACCGACATTGTCACCAAGGAGATGTACACCCTCACCACCAAGGGCGGTGACGAGCTCGCGCTGCGCCCTGAGGGAACTGCCTCCGTACTGCGTGCCGCGCTGCAGGCGAATCTGCACCGCGGTGCGCTGCCGGTGAAGCTCTGGTACTCCGGTTCGTACTACCGCTACGAACGCCCGCAGGCGGGCCGTTACCGCCACTTCTCGCAGGTGGGCGCCGAGGCGCTGGGAGCCGAGGACCCGGCCCTTGACGCCGAGTTGATCATCCTGGCCGCCGACGCCTACCGCTCGCTGGGCCTGCGCAACTTCCGACTGCTGCTCAACTCACTCGGCGACAAGGAGTGCCGCCCGGTCTACCGAGCCGCGCTCCAGGACTTCCTGCGCGCCCTCGACCTCGACGAGGACACCCGTCGACGAGTGGAGATCAATCCGCTGCGAGTCCTCGACGACAAGCGGGACGCCGTGCAGAAGCAGTTGACCGGCGCCCCGATGATGCGCGACCACCTGTGCGAGGGGTGCAAGGAGTACCACGAGCAGGTCCGGGCGCTGCTCACCGCGGCAGGTGTGGAGTTCGAGGACGACCCCAAGCTGGTGCGCGGCCTCGACTACTACACCCGTACCACTTTCGAGTTCGTCCACGACGGGCTCGGCTCGCAGTCGGCGGTCGGCGGCGGCGGCCGATACGACGGCCTCTCCGAGATGATCGGCGGCCCCGCGCTGCCGTCGGTGGGCTGGGCGCTGGGCGTCGACCGCACCGTGCTCGCGCTGCGGGCCGAGAACATCGAGCTCGACACAGCTTCCCGTGCTGCGGTGTTCGCGGTGCCGCTCGGCGACGAGGCACGCCGCGCCCTCTTCGGCCTCGTCACCGAACTGCGCCGCAGCGGCGTCGCGGCCGACTTCGCGTACGGCGGCAAGGGGTTGAAGAACGCGATGAAGTCGGCGAACCGGTCCGGCGCACGGTATGCCATGGTCGCGGGCGAGCGGGATCTCGCCGAGGGCGTCGTCCAGCTCAAGGATCTGGAGAGCGGCGAGCAGACCCCGCTGCCGCTCGACGCGGTCGTCGCCGAGGTGCGCGAGCGCCTGGGCAGAGCCTGACGACCTGCTGACCGGTGACCTGCTGACCGGGCTGGGGGCGGGATCACCTGGTGCACAATGAACCCGGCAACAGGTGTATCCCGTACACACCCGTACACACGGTGTATCCGCAGACCTAGCGAATGGCGGAGAGGCGATGACGACATCGGCGCTCAATGAGACCCGCGTGGATGACTCGAAGGAAAACCGGGAGATCGCCGGTGGCATCGGGGCCGGCCGGGCGCTGGGCGTGTTGCTGGTGGTGTGCGGGCTGCTCGGCCTGCTCGCGTCCTGGTACATCACCCTGGACGAGTTCCAGCTCTACAAGAACCCGAACTTCGTCCCGGCGTGCAGCATCAATCCGATCATCTCTTGCGGCAACATCATGAAGAGCGCCCAGGCGAAGGTCTTCGGATTCCCCAATCCGATGATGGGGCTGGTCGCCTACCCCGTACTGGTGTGCGTCGGTATGGGGGTGCTTTCCGGCGCCCGCTTCCGCCGTTGGTTCTGGCTCGGCCTGCAAGCGGGCACACTCTTCGGCGTCGGCTTCGTGACCTGGCTGCAGGACCAGTCGCTGTACTCGATCGGTTCGCTGTGCCCGTGGTGCATGCTCGCCTGGGCCGTCACCATCGCCGCGTTCTGGTACACCCTGGTGCACAACATCAAGCATGGCGTCATCCCGGTCGCCGACAGGGCGCGGCGGGCCCTTGTCGAGTTCCACTGGGCAGTCCCCGTGCTCTGGTACGGCGTGTTGATCATGCTCATTCTCGTCCGCTGGTGGTCGTACTGGAGCACCCTCCTGTGAGGGACCCTGTGAGGGACTTTTGACGACCGGCCCGGTTGTCACAGGCGTGCCATAGGCTTCATCGCGTGGAGCCCGACCTGTTCACTGCCGCTGCCGAGGAACTCCGGGAGAGGGAGCCAACAAGCAGTCCGCTCGCCGTGCGGATGCGCCCCCGCGTCCTCGACGAGGTCGCGGGCCAGCAGCACTTGCTCAAACCCGGCTCCCCGCTGCGCCGTCTGGTGGGCGAGGGCAACGGCGGCCCCGCCGGGCCCGCATCGGTGATCCTCTGGGGCCCGCCCGGCACCGGGAAGACGACTCTCGCCTACGTGGCAAGCCGGGCGACGCAACGCAGGTTCGTCGAGCTGTCGGCGATCACAGCGGGCGTCAAGGAAGTCCGCGCGGTCATCGAGAGCGCCAAGCGGGAATCCGGGGCCTACGGCCGCGAGACGCTGCTCTTCCTCGATGAGATCCACCGCTTCAGCAAGGCGCAGCAGGATTCGCTGCTGCCCGCCGTCGAGAATCGCTGGGTCACCCTGATCGCCGCAACCACCGAGAATCCGTACTTCTCAGTCATCTCGCCGCTGCTGTCGCGCTCTTTGCTGCTCACCTTGGAGGCACTCACCCAGGACGATCTGCGCGGCCTGCTGCACCGGGCGCTCCAGGACGAACGGGGCCTGGCCGGTGCCGTCGCCCTGCCCGCGGAGACCGAGGCGCATCTGCTGCGGATCGCCGGCGGCGATGCGCGGCGGGCGCTGACCGCTCTGGAGGCCGGCGCCGGCGCCGCGATCGCCAAGGGAGAGTCCCAGATCAACCTGGAGACATTGGAGGAGGCGGTCGACCGGGCCGCGGTGAAGTACGACCGCGACGGCGATCAGCATTACGACGTGGCCAGCGCGCTGATCAAGTCGATCCGCGGCTCGGACGTCGATGCGGCCCTGCACTATCTGGCGCGCATGATCGAAGCAGGTGAGGATCCGCGATTCATCGCCCGGCGACTGATGATCTCAGCGAGCGAGGACGTCGGCATGGCCGATCCGACGGCTTTGCAGACGGCTGTCGCCGCGGCCCAGGCGGTCGCACTCATCGGCTTCCCCGAAGCCCGTATAGCCCTCTCCCAGGCGACGATCGCGCTGGCGCTCGCCCCCAAGTCCAACGCCGCGTACCTGGCCATCGACGCTGCGCTCGCGGACGTCCGCAAGGGGCTCGCAGGGCCGGTGCCGACGCATCTGCGCGACAGCCATTACAAGGGCGCCGGCAAGCTCGGCCACGGCCAGGGATATCAGTACCCGCATGATCTGCCCGGCGCGATCGCCGCCCAGCAGTACGCCCCGGAGGAGGTGCACGGCAAGCGCTACTACCAGCCCACCCGCTACGGCGCGGAGGCCCGCTACGCCGACGTACTCGAGCGTGTCCGAGGTCGGCTCTCGGGCGAGTGACGTGCCCCTCCCGTAGCGCCAATACGGTACGAAGACCGATGTCCGGCGCGATAAGGTCGGTACCTGCCCGCCCGCATACGCCGGATCGTGCCCGGCGTGACCACCGGACCCCCATCTGATCCAGGTCCCGCCGTGCCATCCGGCCAGGGGTGGACGCCGACCGACGTGAAGTGAAGGAGCGCGCAGCTGTGTCCGGTGGAGAGGTGGCCGGCCTGATCGTGGCCGTGTTCTGGGCGATCCTGGTGTCCTTCCTGGCTGTGGTGCTGGTCAGGCTCGCCCGGACGCTCAAGCAGACCACCGAACTCGTCGCGGGCGTGACCGAGCAGGCCGTACCGTTGCTGGGTGCGGCCACTGCGGCGGTGCGCTCCGCGAACATCCAGCTTGACCGGATGGACACCATCACCGCCGACGTACAGGAGGTCACCGCCAACGCCTCGGCGCTCTCCTCCACCGTCGCTGCCACCTTCGGTGGCCCGCTGGTCAAAGTCGCGGCCTTTGGCTACGGAGTGCGTCGGGCGATCGGCAAGCAGGCCGAGGAGGGCCTACCGGGCAAACGACGGACCGGCAGTGCGGCGCGCCGTACTGTCCTCCCCGGCAAGACGCTGCCGCCCACCCGCCGCAGCACCCGCAGCATCCGAGGGAAAGGCTGAAACGAGATGTTCCGCCGCCTGTTCTGGTTCGCCGCCGGTATCGCTGTCGGGGGCTGGGCGACTATGAAAGTGAGCCAGGCCGCGCGCCGCCTGACCCCGCAGAGCCTTGCCGCGACCGCCGCGGACCGTGCCGTCGAACTCGGCGGCAGAGCACGGCAGTTCGCGCATGACGTATGCGACGAAATGAACCGGCGCGAAGTCGAACTCAAGGACGCACTGGGCCTTGACCCCCAGCAAGCAGAATTCCCCGAGCAGTGCTCGGAGATCGTGTACGAGCAGAAAGAGGGCCACTGATGGAGTCGGCAGAAATCCGCAGCCGCTGGCTGCGCTTCTTCGAGGAGCGCGGGCACACGGTCGTGCCGTCGGCATCGCTCATCGCCGACGACCCGACCTTGCTGCTGGTGAATGCGGGCATGGTCCCGTTCAAGCCGTACTTCCTGGGTGAGACCGCCCCCCCGTACAAGCGCGCCACAAGCGTGCAGAAGTGCGTGCGGACTCCGGATATCGAAGAGGTCGGCAAGACCACCCGGCACGGCACGTTCTTCCAGATGTGCGGCAACTTCTCCTTCGGCGACTACTTCAAGGAAGGCGCCATCAAACTTGCCTGGGAGCTGCTGACCTCGCCCCAGGACCAGGGGGGCTACGGGCTCGATCCTTCGAAGCTGTGGATCACGGTCTATGAGAACGACGATGAGGCCGAGACCATCTGGCGTGAGGTGATCGGCGTGCCGGCCGAGCGGATCCAGCGTCTGGGAATGGCCCACAACTACTGGTCAATGGGTGTGCCAGGACCATGCGGCCCGTGCTCGGAGATCAACTACGACCGCGGCCCGGAATACGGCGTCGAGGGCGGCCCGGCCGTCAACGACGAGCGGTATGTGGAGATCTGGAATCTGGTCTTCATGCAGTACGAGCGTGGACCGGGATCCGGGAAGGACGATTTCCCGGTCCTGGGGGAGCTGCCGAGCAAGAACATCGACACCGGTCTTGGCCTGGAGCGGTTGGCGATGATCCTGCAGGGCGTGCAGAACATGTACGAGATCGACACCTCACGCATGGTCATCGACAAGGCCACCGAGCTGACCGGTGTGCACTACGGCGCCGACCACACCTCGGACGTCTCGCTGCGGGTGGTCGCCGACCACATCCGTACCGCTGTGATGCTCATCGGCGACGGGGTGACCCCGGGCAACGAGGGCCGCGGCTATGTGCTGCGTCGCATCATGCGCCGGGCGATCCGCAACATGCGGCTGCTGGGCGCCACCGAGCCGACCGTCGGTGAGCTGGTGGACACCGTCATCAAGGCGATGGGCCCTCAATACCCGGAGTTGGTCGAGGACCGCAAGCGTATCGAGACGGTGGCGCTGGCCGAGGAGTCGGCCTTCCTCAAGACACTCAAGGCCGGTACCAATATCCTCGATGCCGCTGTCAGCGACACCAAAGCCGGCGGCGGCACGGTGCTCGCCGGTGAGAAGGCATTCCTGCTCCACGACACCTGGGGCTTCCCCATCGACCTCACTTTGGAGATGGCTTCCGAGCAGGGGCTGTCGGTGGATGAGGAGGGCTTCCGCCGCCTGATGAAGGAGCAGCGGGAGCGTGCCAAGGCCGACGCCAAGGCGAAGAAGACCGGTCACGCCGATATGTCGGCCTATCGTCAGGTCGCCGACACCTCCGGCGCCACGGTCTTCACCGGTTACACCGATGACGAGGGCGAAGCCACCGTGGTCGGACTGTTGGTCGACGGCGTGCCGTCGCCTGCCGCCTCCGAGGGCGACGAGGTCGAAGTGGTGCTGGACCGCACCCCCTTCTACGCCGAGGGCGGCGGCCAGCTTGCTGACGCCGGCCGGATCCGCACCGAGACCGGCGCTGTGGTGGAGGTACGCGACGTGCAGCAGCCAGTCCCTGGGGTGAGCGTCCACAAGGGTGTGGTGCAGGTCGGCGAGGTCACCGTCGGGGCCGGCGCCTACGCCGCCATCGACGTAGCCCGGCGCCGTGCCATCGCCCGCGCCCACTCCGCCACCCACCTGACCCACCAAGCACTGCGAGACGCCCTCGGACCGACGGCCGCCCAGGCCGGGTCGGAGAACTCCCCGGGCCGCTTCCGCTTCGACTTCGGCTCCCCGACCGCCGTACCCGGCTCGGTGCTGGGCGACGTCGAACAAAGGATCAATGAGGTGCTCGCCCGCGAGCTCGACGTCACCGCCGAAGTGATGTCGATGGCCGAAGCGAAGAAGCAGGGCGCTATCGCCGAGTTCGGCGAGAAGTACGGCGAGCGGGTGCGGGTGGTGACCATCGGCGACTTCTCCAAGGAGCTGTGCGGTGGGACGCACGTGCACAACACCGCCCAGCTCGGCTTGGTCAAGCTGCTCGGCGAGTCCTCCATCGGTTCCGGAGTGCGCCGAGTGGAGGCGTTGGTGGGTGTGGACGCCTACAACTTCCTCGCCCGCGAGCACACCGTCGTCGCCCAGCTCACCGACCTGCTCAAGGGACGTCCTGAAGAGCTGCCGGAGCGCATCTCCTCCATGCTGGCCAAGCTGAAGGACGCGGAAAAGGAGATCGAGCGGTTCCGCGCCGAGAAGGTGCTGCAGGCAGCAGCTGGCCTCGCCCAAGGCGCTCAGGACGTCGGCGGCATCGCTTTGGTCACCGGGAAGGTCCCGGACGGCACCGGCGCCGATGACCTGCGCAAGCTCGTCTTGGATGTGCGCCAGCGGCTTGCTTCCTCATCGGGGGCCGGAGGGCGTCCGGCCGTCGTCGCGCTGTTCTCCCTCGCGGGCGGCCGTCCGCTGACGGTGATCGCCACTAACGAGGCCGCACGCGAGCGCGGTATCAAGGCCGGAGAACTGGTGCGTACTGCTGCTAAGACCCTCGGCGGCGGAGGCGGCGGCAAGGACGATGTCGCCCAGGGCGGCGGCAGCAACCCGGCCGCCGTCGACGAGGCCCTGGAGGCCGTCCACCGCCTCGTCGCCGAGAAGGCCTGACGGGGAGCGAGGAGCAAGGAGCTGAGACGATGCGACGCGGCAGGCGGATCGCCATCGATGTCGGCGAGGCCCGGATCGGGGTCGCCTCGTGCGATCCCGACGGGCTCATCGCCACTCCCGTCGAGACAGTCCCGGCACGGGACGCCCCGGCGGCCCGCCGCCGCATCAAGGCGATCATCGAGGAGTACGAGCCGATCGAGGTCGTCGTCGGCCTGCCGCGTTCGCTCAGCGGCAAGGAAGGGCCGGCGGCGGCCAAGGCCCGGGCCTTCGCACAGGATGTAGCGAAGATCATCTCACCGGTTCCCGTGCGGCTGGTCGACGAGCGGATGAGTACGGTCACGGCCACCCATGGGCTGCGTGCCTCAGGCGTGAAGGCGAAGAAAGGCCGCTCCGTTGTCGACCAGGCCGCGGCCGTGGTGATCCTGCAGAGCGCGCTTGAAACCGAGCGTGCCTCGGGGAGGGCACCAGGGGAGGGCATCGAAGTGGTTATCTGATCGTAATACGGTAACGTTCCGCGCCGAAGCGGCGGGCTTCCTCAGCCACGCCCCAAGCGCCGGCGACGAGCCGCCTCGCGTAACCAGGAGACGACCCATGAGCGACTACGGCCAAGGGCCGACTCCACGGCCGTGGCACCCGGGCGACCCGCTGTGGGGAGACCCCTACGGCGCGTACGAGCCCTCCCCGGACGACGCACAGCAGCACCCACAGGAGCACCCGCAGCACTACCCCCAGGAGTACGGCCAGTACCCGCAGCAGCAGCCCCAGTGGGACACCCAGAGCCAGGCGACACCGGCCCAGCCCCCTGCGCAAGCCCCGGAATACGGCGCCTGGGAGACCACACAGACTGGTTCGCCGACAACATCATTCCCTGCCGCGGGGGAGTACGGCACGCCGTTGGCCGATCATCCGTATGACGGCTCAGCCTACCCCGGCACCTACGCTCACGTCGGCTACGCCCCGCAGTCGGGCCCCGAGCAGACCGCTGAATGGCAACTCCCGCCCCAAAAGCCCGGTCCACCCGATGAGCCCCGTCCGTTCGACGAGCCCGGTCCGTTCGACGAGCCCGACGCGCCCGAGACGCACCCCTTCTTCACCGACGCGCCCGATCTCCACGGCGAATACGGTGACTTCGATGACGCGCACGGCGCGGATCGCCCAGGAAAGAAAAAGAAAAAGAAGCGCAGAAGCGGCTGCGCCATTCTGTGCGCCTTCGTCGTGTTCGCGGGCGCCGTAGCAGGCGGCGGCTACGTCGGCTACCGCTATTACGAGAATCACATCGCCGTCGTGCCCGATTACGTGGGCGATGGCACCGGCAGCGTCACGCTCACCATCCCGGACGGCGCGACGCTCAGTCAGATCGGCAACATCCTCAAGCAGAACGGCGTCGTCAAGAGCGTCGACGCCTTCACCGCTGCTGCGGGCAGCACCGGCATTCAAGGCGGCAGCTACACGCTCAGGCAGCACATGTCCGCCGCTGCCGCGGTCGCCCTCATGAGCAGCCCGTCGGCCCAAAACGCCCTCGTCATTCCCGAAGGCCGGCGCGCCACCCAGGTCTACGCAGCACTCGACAAGTACCTCGGCCTGGCCTCCGGCACCACCGCCAACGCCACCAAGAGCTTCGACCTCGGCCTGCCGCCCTACGCGAACGGCAACCCGGAGGGCTTCCTTTTCCCGAGCCGCTACAGCATCAGCAAGAGCAGCAAGCCGGCCGATGCACTGGCGCAGATGATCAGGCAGGCACAGACCGAGTTCGCCGCCGACAATCTGTCGGCACAGGCCCAGGCCATCGGCAGGACGCCCTACGAGATCATCATCATCGCCAGCCTCATCCAGGCCGAAGCGCACCAGGCCCAGGACTTCGGCAAAGTCTCCCGGGTCATCTACAACCGTTTGCAGCAGCAGATGGCGCTCGGTCTTGACTCGACGATCAACTACGCCAAGGGCCGTTCGACACTGCTCACCACGACGGCGGACACTCACTACCCGTCCCCGTACAACACCTATCTCCACAAGGGCCTGCCGCCCGGGCCGATAGACAACCCCGGTCACCAGGCCATTGAGGCGGCGCTCAATCCGACCCCGGGCAACTGGCTGTACTTCGTCACCGTCAAGCCCGGGGATACCCGCTTCACGGACAGCGCCGCCGTACAGCAGCAGAACGTCGTGGCGTTCAATCAGTACCAGCAGGAGCACAACGACCAATGAATCCTTGTATGAGCCGACTCCGTCGGCGGGCCATCATCCGGTGCGCGGCGGTCCTCGGATCGCCGATTGCGCATTCGCTGTCCCCCGTTCTGCACCGGGCCGCGTACGAGGCTTTGGGCCTGCAGGGGTGGGAATACGGTCGGCATGAGGTCGACGAGGGAGGACTGCGGGGGTTCGTCGAGAAGATCACCGCCGATCCGGTGCGCTGGGCCGGGCTCTCGCTGACGATGCCGCTGAAGCGCGCGGTGATCCCGCTGCTGGACGAGCTCACCCCGACCGCTGCGTCGGTCGAGGCGGTCAACACGGTGGTGTTCGGGGACGACGGCCGACGGACCGGTGACAATACGGATATCCCCGGCATGGTGGCGGCCCTGCGCGAGCGGGGTACCGAGCGAGTGGAGTCGGCCGCGGTGCTGGGGGCGGGGGCGACAGCGTCATCGGCGGTAGCGGCGCTCGCCCAGGTGTGCACCGGAGAAGTGACAGCGTACGTCCGCAACGAGACGCGGGCGGCCGAGATGCGGCAGTGGGGGGAGCGGCTCGGGGCGGCAGTACGGACCGCGCCGTGGTCGGATGCGGCCGGTGCGCTGGCTGCGCCCCTGGTAATCGCGACGACCCCGGCCGGCACCACCGACGCACTGGCTGAAGCGGTGCCGCAGCGGCCGGGCGTGCTCTTCGACGTGGTGTACGAGCCGTGGCCGACACCGCTGGCGGCAGCGTGGGCGGCGCACGGCGGTGCCGTCGTCGGCGGCCTCGACCTGCTGGTGCACCAGGCGGCGCTGCAGGTGGAACTGATGACTGGCTGCAGCCCGGCACCGCTTGAGGCGATGCGCAAGGCGGGTGAGGCGGCGCTCGCCGCACGCTGATCCGCGCTCCCTGTCCGCCGGAGGCTCTCACGTGACATACCGCCCCGTGGACGGGGTTCCCGGCCTGCGCGCGGGACATGGGAGGATCGGATCAGGAACGTCTGACGTGCGCGCGAAATCAGCGCGGCAAGATGGGGAGCACCGTTGAGCAGGTTGCGTTGGCTGACGGCGGGCGAGTCGCATGGACCCGCCCTGGTGGCGACTTTGGAGGGGTTGCCTGCCGGGGTGCCGGTGACCACGGAGATGATTGCGGACGCGCTCGCGCGGCGGCGGCTGGGCTACGGCCGGGGCGCACGGATGAAATTCGAGCGGGATGAGGTCACCTTCATCGGCGGGGTGCGGCACGGGCTGACCTTGGGCTCTCCGGTGGCGGTCATGGTGGGGAACACCGAGTGGCCGAAGTGGGAGAAGGTGATGGCGGCCGATCCGGTGGATCCGGCCGAACTCGCCGGGCTGTCGCGCAATGCCCCGTTGACGCGGCCGCGGCCGGGCCATGCGGATCTGGCGGGAATGCAGAAGTACGGGTTCGACGAGGCGCGGCCGGTGCTGGAGCGTGCCTCGGCACGGGAGACGGCGGCCAGGGTGGCGCTGGGAGCGGTGGCGCGTTCGTACCTGAAGGAGACGGCGGGTATCGAGATCGTCTCGCATGTGGTGGAGCTGGGGGCGGCGAAGGCGCCCTACGGCGTCTACCCGATGCCGGATGACGTGGAGCGTCTGGACGCCGATCCGGTGCGGTGCCTGGACGCGAGAGCGAGCACGGCGATGGTCGCAGAGATCGACCAGGCACACCAGGACGGCGACACGCTCGGTGGCGTGGTCGAGGTGCTGGCGTATGGGGTGCCGGTCGGGCTGGGCTCGCATGTGCACTGGGACCGCAGGCTGGATGCGCGTCTTGCGGGTGCGCTGATGGGCATCCAGGCAATCAAGGGCGTCGAGATCGGAGACGGCTTCGAACTGGCGCGGGTGCCGGGATCGAAGGCGCACGACGAGATCATCATTGATGCTGCGGCGCAAAGCTCCCGCCCGTCTCCCGCCACCGCCCTCGAAGGAGGTGGGCGACGGGCAGGAGAAGGAGGAATCCGGCGCGCCTCGGGCCGCTCCGGTGGTACGGAGGGCGGTCTGTCGACGGGCGAGCTGCTGCGGGTGCGGGCGGCGATGAAGCCGATCGCGACGGTGCCGCGGGCGCTGGCGACGGTGGATGTGGTCACCGGTGAGCCGGCCCAGGCGCACCACCAGCGTTCCGACGTGTGTGCGGTGCCGGCGGCGGGGATCGTCGCGGAGGCGATGGTGGCGCTGGTGCTGGCGGATGCGGTGGCGGAGAAGTTCGGCGGCGACAATGTGGCCGAGACCCGCCGCAATGTCCACGGTTTCCTCGACAACCTGGCGATCCGATGAGCGGCGGGCCGGTCGTCATTTTGGTGGGGCCGCCGGGTGCGGGGAAGTCCACCGTGGGACAGGTGCTCGCCGAGCGTCTCGGTGTCGGCTTCCGGGATACCGATGCGGACATCGTGGTAGCGCAGGGCCGTGCCATCGCGGAGATCTTTGTCGAGGAGGGCGAGGAGCACTTCCGCGCCTTGGAGCGAGCGGCGGTCGCCGCGGCGCTTCAGGCGCATCCGGGCGTGCTGGCGCTGGGTGGTGGTTCGATCCTGGACTCGGGCACCCGTGCGGCGCTCGCCGGGCTGCCTGTGATCTTCCTCGACGTGGGAATGAAGGATGCGGTGCACCGTGTCGGCCTCGATACCGCCCGGCCGTTGCTCGCCGTCAACCCCCGGGCGCGTTGGCGGCAGTTGATGGAGCAGCGCCGACCGTTGTACATGGAGGTTGCGCGCGCTGTCGTGCTCACCGATGGCCGCACCCCGCAGGACGTGGCCGAGGAGATCTTGGACGTACTGGAGTTGACGAAGGCATGAGCGCAAGTCCCACTCGCATCCAGGTCGGTGGTACGGCGGGTACCTCCCCGTACGAAGTACTGGTCGGACGGCAGTTGCTGGGCGAGTTGGCCGGCCTGATCGGCCCCGAGGCCCACTCGTCTCCCACCTCCGTTGAGGGTGGTGGCGGCAGGCGGGCGGGAGCTACGCGCCACAGCGACGTTCACCGCGTGGCCGTACTGCACCCCGAGGCGCTGGCGTCCACCGGCGAGGTGATCCGGGCCGACCTCGCCGCGCAGGGCTATGAGGCGATCGCGGTGCAACTGCCCAACGCCGAGGAAGCCAAGTCGGCCGAGGTCGCAGCGTACTGCTGGAGCGTACTCGGACAGACGGGCTTCACCCGCACCGACGTGATCGTCGGTGTCGGCGGCGGTGCGACCACCGATGTGGCCGGGTTCGTTGCGGCGACATGGCTGCGCGGGGTGCGTTGGATCGCGGTGCCCACCACGATCTTGGCCATGGTGGATGCGGCAGTCGGCGGCAAGACGGGCATCAACACCGCCGAAGGGAAGAACCTGGTGGGCGCCTTCCACCCGCCCGCCGGTGTGCTGTGCGATCTGGCCTGCCTGGATTCGCTGCCGGTCCACGACTACGTGAGCGGGCTCGCCGAGATCATCAAGGCCGGCTTCATCTCCGACCCGGTCATCCTCGACCTGATCGAGGCCGACCCCGAGGCGGCGCGCACACCGCAGGGCCCGCACACCGCCGAACTGGTGGAGCGCTCGATCCGAGTGAAAGCCGAGGTGGTCTCGCAGGACTTGAAGGAATCGGGGCTGCGGGAAATCCTCAACTACGGGCACACGCTGGCACATGCGATCGAAAAAAACGAGCGCTACACCTGGCGCCACGGTGCCGCGGTCTCCGTCGGCATGGTATTCGCCGCCGAACTGGGGCGCATGGCGGGACGGTTGGATGACGCGACCGCCGACCGGCACCGCAAGATCCTTGCTGCGGTCGGCCTGCCGCTGACCTACCGTGGCGACCAGTGGCCCCGGCTGCTGGAGACGATGAAGGTCGACAAGAAGTCGCGCGGCGACCGGCTGCGCTTCATCGTGCTCGACGGCCTCGCCAAGCCCACGGTGCTGGAGAGCCCCGATCCGGCCGTACTCGCCGCCGCCTACGCGGAGGTAGCCGTGAGCGACGCACGTGAGTAGGCGGAGTGGGCGACCGGCCGTGGCATCGGCTGCTGATGCGGTGGGTGAGGTCGGCCGCGGAGTTTGCGAGCGGGCGGAGAAGCGAACGGAGGAGCACGGTGAGCGACGCACGTGAGCAGGCGGAGAAATGAACACAGAGCATGTGAGCGAAGGAGCGCAATGAGCCACGTCCTGGTGCTCAACGGACCGAACCTAGGGCGTCTCGGCAGCCGCGAGCCCGACGTCTACGGGGCGACGTCATACGCCGGTCTCGTCGAGCAGTGCACGGAGCTGGGCAAGGAACTCGGCCTGGAAGTCGAGGTGCGGGAGACCAACGACGAAGGGGAGATGATCCGCTGGCTGCATGAGGCGGCCGATGGATCTATCCCCGTCGTACTCAACCCTGGCGCGTTCACGCACTATTCGTATGCGATGCGGGATGCTGCCGCGCAGCGCACGGCCCCTCTCATCGAGGTGCACATCTCCAACCCGTACACCCGCGAGGAGTTCCGTCATACCTCTGTCGTCGCGGCCGTCGCCACGGGCACCATCGCCGGCTTCGGTATCGGCTCGTACCGTCTCGCGCTGCGTGCTCTCGCCGACGAACTCACCAGCTGAGGACAGGCTGACGCAGCGCGATGCACCGGACCGCATAACAACCGATACGAGACGGAGCAGGCCGACATGCAGCATGCTGAGGGGATGCCGCTGATCCCGTCTCACGAGCCCTCACGAGGGCGTGCCGACGGCTGGGCCCCGCCGCTACCGCAGGGTTCGCTGCAGCCGCCTGGCACGCCCAGCGTACCGGGTCGACCCGGTAACGCCGGCACCGCAATGCCCCCCGCCTCCTCAACCACCGGGCAGTGCCCGCTGCATCCCGTGGGGCCCGTTCCGGCGCCAGCCGTGCCGGGCGGCCTATCGGTGCCGTCAGGACCGGTCCACACCGTGGTGGCTGTCCTGCTCATCGGCCCGGCAGGGGCGGGCAAGACCACCATCGCACGGCACTGGGCGGATCACCGCGCCACGCCGACGGCTCACATCAGCCTCGACGACGTCCGCGAATGGGTGCGTTCGGGCTTTGCCAGCCCCCAGTCCGGCTGGAATGACAGCTCCGAGGCCCAGTACCGGCTCGCCCGGCGTACCTGCGGCTTCTCCGCCCGCAACTTCCTCGCCAATGGCATCTCGTGCATCATCGACGACGCCGTCTTTCCCGACCGGCCGGTTGTCGGCCTCGGCGGCTGGAAGCGGCATGTGGGCCCGGACCTGCTGCCCGTCGTCCTCCTGCCCGGCCTGGAGATCGTGCTCGCCCGCAACGCGGAGCGCACCGGCAACCGGCGCCTCCCCGATGAGGAGGTCGCCCGGATCCACGGCCGGATGGCCGGCTGGTACGGATCGGGACTGCCCATCATCGACAACTCCCAGTTGGATGCGGCTGCCGCCGCCAGGGCGCTCGACCAGGTGGTACACACCAGCCTGAGCCGCATCGGCCGATGAGCCCGGCCGATGAGCGTCGAACTGCCGGAGTCCGCTCGTCCGGGCGTGCCGGAGCAGCCGCGCGGCGCCGCGACGCGTAGGCTCGGTGTATGTCCGACGTGCACGCTTCCCGACGGATGCGCCTGCGCGACCGGTGCATCGCGTCCGGGACCGCCTCGGCCCTGGTGTCGCGCCCCGCGAACGTCCGCTATCTGACGGGGTGGTCCCCGCCCAGTGCGGTACTGCTGCTCGCTCCGGCGGAGGATCTCCTCGTCCACTGTCTGCACGCTCCGGGTGAACCGGCCGAAGGGCAGCCCCCCGAGGACGTCCACTGCGTGATGCTCTCGTCCTGGGGCGGTGATGCGGCCGTGGCCGCCGCCGAGCTCGCACCGGGGCTCGGCGCCGACAGCCTCGCCGTCGAGGAGCATCACCTGACCGTCGCCAGGCACCGGGCTGTCGCCTCAACCGCGACCGGCCTGCGCTTGACCGACCTCGGACAGGCCGTCGAGCAGCTGCGGCTGGTCAAGGACGAGGACGAGATCGCCTGCTTGCGGATCGCCGCCGAGATCACCGACCAAGCCCTCGGTGAGCTGCTGGAGTCGATCCTGGTGGGCCGCACCGAACGCCACCTCGCCCTGGAGTTGGAGCGCCGCCTGGTGGACCACGGCGCGGACGGCCCCGCGTTCCCCGCCTACGTCGGCACCGGCCCGCACTCGGGTGCCGCGCGCCATACGCCCACCGACCGCAGAGTCGAAGAGGGCGACTTCCTCTCCGTCTGCCTGGGTGCCCGCTACCGCGGCTACCGCTGCGAGGTCGGCCGTACGTTCGTCATCGGTACCGCACCCGCCGCCTGGCAGGTCGAGCTGTATGATCTTGTCTTCGCCGCGCAGCGGGCCGGTCGTGAGGCACTACTGCCGGGCATCGCCTGCAGGGATGTGGACCAGGCGGCCCGTCAGGTTGTCCAGGAAGCCGGGCACGGCGAGGCGCTTGCACCGTGGACGGGCCACGGCGTGGGACTCGAAATCGATGAAGACCCTCGGATCACGCCGTCCGCCATGGGTAAACTGGACGCTTGTGTGCCGGTCACCGTCGAGCCGGGGGTCCACTTCCCGGGCCGGGGCGGCGTCCGGATCGACGACACACTCGTCGTACGCCCCACGGCGGACGGCGGCCCCGAGCTACTTACCATCACGACCAAGGAACTACTCGCCCTGTAGTGCTGCATCAGCTGACGGAAGTCGGCGGGCAGCGCTGGAGGGGGGCCTTGGTCCCCGATGCAGCACTTTCAGGAGATTCCGCGACCGTGGCCACCACGAACGACCTCAAGAACGGCCTGGTGCTCAAGCTCGAAAGCGGCCAGCTCTGGTCCGTTGTCGAGTTCCAGCACGTCAAGCCCGGCAAGGGCCCTGCATTCGTCCGCACCAAGCTGAAGAACGTACTCTCCGGCAAGGTGGTCGACAAGACCTTCAACGCCGGTGTGAAGGTCGAGACGGCCAATGTCGACAAGCGCGGCATGCAGTTCTCGTACAAGGACGGCGAGAGCTTCGTCTTCATGGACATGGAGACCTACGAGCAGATCCACGTCAGCCCGGAGGTCGTGGGCGACGCCGCCCACTTCCTGCTGGAAGGCTTCGACGCCGTGGTGGCGATGTACGAGGGCAACCCGCTCTACATCGAACTGCCGGCTGCCGTCGAGCTCGTCATCGACTACACCGAGCCCGGCGTCCAGGGTGACCGCTCCACCGGCGGCACCAAGCCGGCCCGTCTGGAAACCGGCTACGAGATCGGCGTTCCGCTCTTCATCACCACCGGAGAGAAGATCAAGGTCGACACCCGCTCGGGTGAATACCTCGGCCGGGTGAACAGCTAACCGTGGCTGCCCGCACCAAGGCCCGTAAACGGGCCTTCCAGATCCTCTTCGAGGCGGACCAGCGCGGCGCCGCGCCCAAGACCGTCATGGCGGACTGGATTCGGCTCGGGCGGACCGACGACCGGCAGCCCCCGGTCACCGAGTACACGATGCAGCTCGTCGAGGGGTACGAGGCGAACGCGGCCCGCATCGACGAGCTCATTGCCACCTACGCGGTCGACTGGGCGCTGGACCGTATGCCGGCCGTCGACCGCAACGTGCTGCGCCTCGGCACTTACGAACTGATCTGGGAGGACGAGACCCCGGACGCCGTCGTGCTCGACGAGGCAGTGCAACTCGTCAAGGAGTTCTCCACCGAGGAATCCCCGGCGTTCGTCAACGGCCTGCTGGCACGGCTGAAGCAGCTCAAGCCCACCTTGCGCCGCTGAAACCGCGAGGGTCCGGGAGGCAGCGCCCCCCGGACCCCCGCGGTGGTACGTTTCTGTGGGTCTGAGGGCTCAGCCCTCCTCCTGCTCGACCGCCCTGCGGGCGTCCGCGTCCAGCACACCCCAGCCGATCAGCTGCTCGGTGAGGACTGAGGGGGACTGGTCGTAGATAACGGCGAGGGTGCGCAGGTCGTCCTGGCGGATCGAGAGCACCTTGCCGTTGTAGTCGCCGCGCTGGCTCTGGATGGTCGCGGCGTAGCGTTGCAGCGGACCGGCATTCTCGGACGGGACTTGGGAGAGCTGCTCCAAGTCGAGTACGAGCTTCGGCGGCGGCTCGGCGGCGCCGCCGGGGGGCGTGCCCGGCAGGAGTTCCTGCACCGGGACGCCGTAGAAGTCTGCCAGCTCGGCGAGGCGCTGCACGGTCACCGCTCGGTCGCCACGCTCGTACGAGCCGACGACGACGGCCTTCCAGCGGCCCTGGGACTTCTCCTCCACACCGTGGAGAGACAGACCCTGCTGCGTGCGGATGGCGCGGAGCTTGGCCCCGAGCTGTTTGGCGTAATCGCTGGACATAAGGCTCCCCGGATGGACGCTTCGTAACTCACTGTGAGGTTACGCAGCGTAATTCCGCTTCGTCAAGCCGAACGGTTAACCTCGCCCCCTAGCTGGGGCTTCGCGCGCCGCCTGATACGGTAGGTGCCGTAACCCAGACGTCCTTTAAAGCCCGTCCCGTGAGGCGGGGAAGGAGGTCCCCGACCCATGGCCGAAGACCACAGTGACATCAGCTTGCCCCTGTCCGCGACAGGGAATACCCCCTGGCACGGCGAGGCTCCGGCACGTGCCGTCCTCGAAGCGCCGGACATCGCACGGATGCTGACCCGCATCGCCCACGAGATCGTTGAACGCGCCAAGGGCGCCGACGACGTGGTGCTCCTCGGCATCCCCACCCGCGGCGTCTTCCTCGCCCGTCGGCTCGCCGACAAGCTCGCCGAGATCACCGGCCGCAAGGTGCCCGTCGGCTCGCTCGACATCACCATGTACCGCGACGACCTGCGGCTCGGTCCGCCTCGCACGCTGGCCCGCACTGATATCCCCGGCGACGGCATCGACGGGCGCCTGGTCGTCCTCGTCGACGATGTGCTCTTCTCCGGGCGTACCATCCGCGCCGCCTTGGACGCGATGAACGACCTCGGCAGGCCGCGCGCCGTGCAGCTCGCCGTGCTCGTCGACCGTGGCCACCGGGAACTCCCGATCCGCGCCGACTACGTGGGCAAGAACATCCCCACCTCACTCCGCGAGACCGTCAAGGTGCAACTGGCCGAGAACGACGACCGCGACTGTGTCCTGCTCGGCGACCCGCCCGCCCCCGCTGCCGTACGGGACGAATAGCCGACGAATGAACCAGGATCGTCCGCCCTCGCCCTCAACCGAGGTGCTGCACGCCGCAGTGACGATCCGGACGCCCGCCCACCTGCCCGGGACCACCGCCCCCGCATGCCGTCCCCCCGCTTCCGAACGCCACCCCGCACATTCCGGAGCAGACCCCGATGAAGCGCCATCTGATCTCGGCCGCCGACCTCACGCGCGACGATGCCCTGCTCGTCCTCGACACCGCCGAGGAAATGGCCCGAGTCGCCGACAGGCCGATCAAGAAGCTGCCCACACTGCGTGGCCGTACCGTCGTCAACCTCTTCTTCGAGGATTCGACCCGCACCCGCATCTCGTTCGAGGCCGCAGCCAAGCGGCTCTCTGCCGACGTCATCAACTTCTCCGCCAAGGGCTCGTCGGTCTCCAAAGGCGAATCCCTGAAGGACACCGCGCTGACCCTGGAGGCGATGGGCGCCGACGCCGTCGTCATCCGGCACCACGCCTCCGGCGCCCCGCACCGCCTCGCCACCTCCGGTTGGATCGGCGGCTCCGTCGTCAATGCAGGCGACGGCACCCACGAGCACCCCACCCAGGCGCTGCTCGACGCCTTCACCATGCGCCGCCACCTCGCTGGAGCCCCCGACGGCGGCCCCACCTACCACCGCGAGCCAGGTGACGGGACGGGCCGCGACCTCGCCGGCCGCCGCATCACGATCGTCGGCGATGTGCTGCACAGCCGCGTCGCCCGGTCCAATGTCCATCTGCTGAACACCCTGGGCGCCGAGATCACGCTTGTCGCACCGCCGACGCTGCTGCCCATCGGAGTGGAGACCTGGCCGTGCGAAGTCTCCTACGACCTCGACCCGATACTCGCCAAGACCGACGCCGTGATGATGCTGCGCGTGCAAAGCGAGCGGATGAACGCGGCATTCTTCCCCACCGAGCGCGAATACGCCCGCCGCTACGGTCTCGACGGCGCGCGCATGGCCGCCCTGCCCGGCCACGCCATCGTCATGCACCCCGGTCCGATGAACCGTGGCATGGAGATCACCGCCGAGGTCGCCGACTCCGGCCGCTGCACCGTCGTCGAACAGGTCGCCAACGGCGTCAGCGTCCGCATGGCCGTCCTGTACCTGCTGCTCGGCGGCAATGAGCCGGCCATCACTACCGCCCGCACCCAGGAGAACAACGACCGATGACCAAGATCCTTATCCGCGGAGCGAAGGTGCTCGGCGGAGAGCCGCAGGACGTGCTGATCGACAGCGAGACCATCGCCTCGGTGGGCAGCGTTCCGGATGCCGCAGGCGCCACCGTCGTCGAGGCCGAAGGCAAGATCCTCCTGCCTGGCCTCGTCGACCTCCACACCCACCTGCGCGAGCCCGGCCGCGAGGACTCCGAGACCGTTTTGACCGGCACCCGCGCCGCCGCAGCCGGCGGCTACACCGCCGTGCACGCCATGGCCAACACCTTCCCCGTCGCCGACACCGCGGGTGTCGTCGAGCAGGTCTGGCGGCTCGGCAGGGAATCCGGCTACTGCGACGTCCAACCAGTCGGAGCTGTCACCGTCGGCCTGGAGGGCAAACAACTCGCCGAGCTCGGCGCGATGGCCGAGTCCGCTGCTGCCGTGCGAGTCTTCTCCGACGACGGCAAGTGCGTCGACGACGCCGTGATCATGCGCCGTGCGCTGGAGTACGTGAAGGCGTTCGACGGCGTTGTCGCCCAGCATGCGCAGGAGCCGCGCCTCACCGAGGGCGCCCAGATGAACGAGGGTCTCGTTTCCGGCGAGTTGGGCCTGCGCGGCTGGCCTGCCGTCGCCGAGGAGTCCATCATCGCCCGCGACGTGCTGCTCGCCGCCCATGTCGGCTCGCGCGTACACATCTGCCACCTGTCCACAGCAGGTTCGGTGGAGCTGGTGCGCTGGGCGAAGTCCAAGGGCTGGAACGTCACCGCCGAGGTCACCCCGCACCACCTGCTGCTCACCGATGAGTTGGTCCGCTCGTACAACCCGGTCTACAAGGTCAACCCGCCGCTGCGCACCGAGGCCGACGTCATGGCGCTGCGTGAGGCGCTGGCCGATGGCACCATCGACTGCGTCGCTACCGACCACGCCCCGCACCCGCACGAGGACAAGGACTGCGAGTGGGCCGCCGCGGCCATGGGCATGATCGGTTTGGAGACTGCGCTCTCCGTCGTCCAGCACACCATGGTCGACACCGGGCTCCTCGACTGGGCCGGCGTCGCTGACCGCATGTCCTTCCGGCCGGCGGTCATCGGCCGACTGCACGGCCACGGACGCCCCGTCGCCGCGGGAGAGCCCGCCAACCTCACTCTTGTCGATCCGCAATACCGTGGTGTGGTGAACCCCGTCGGCTTCGCCTCCCGCAGCCGTAACACCCCGTACGAGGGAATCGAGCTGCCGGGCCGGGTGACCGCCACTTTCCTGCGAGGCAAGGCGACGGTCATGGACGGGAAGCTCGCGTGAACCACACCCTCACCTACTCGGGGCAGGCGATCGCCAAGCACTCGCAGAAGGTCACCGATCTCACCGGCCGGCTCCTATGGGTCGCGGGCCTGCTGGCCCTCGTCGCCTTGGTCTACTGGCTGATGTGGCGCGCCTGGCGCAAGCGCGGCGCCCGCCATGCCGACCTCCCCGAACTTCTGGCCATCCCCGAGGAGTTCGGCGAGCCGCTCGCTGAACTCTCCGGCCGTTACCACGCCAGTACGACGGCGGGAGACTGGCTCGACCGCATCGTCGCTCACGGACTCGGCACCCGCAGCCTGGTGAAGCTCACCCTCACCGAGCAGGGCATCGCGGTGCATCGCCCGGCTGCTGAAGACTTCTTCATCCCAGCCGCTGCTCTGCGCGGAGCCCGGCTCGACAAGGGAATCGCCGGCAAGGTCGTCCCCGAGGGCGGACTGCTGGTGATCACCTGGCTCCACGGCGATCAGCTCATCGACTCCGGATTCCGCTCCGAGCACCCCGCCGAGCATGCGCCGTGGGTGGCCGCCATCGAGCGGATGACCAGTACGTACCAGCAGGAAGGCGCACGATGACCACCTCCGTCATGCGGCAGCAGGATCGGTTGGACAAGCACAGCCGGTTGGACAAACACAGTCCCGCCGTTCTCGTCCTGGAGGACGGCCGCAGCTTCCGCGGCCATGCCTACGGGGCGGTGGGGGAGACCTTCGGCGAAGCGGTCTTCTCCACCGGCATGACCGGCTACCAGGAGACGCTGACCGACCCCTCATACCACCGTCAGGTGGTCGTCATGACCGCCCCGCACGTCGGCAACACCGGCATCAACGACGAAGACCCGGAGTCGGGCCGCATCTGGGTGGCCGGCTATGTCGTCCGCGACCCGGCCCGTATACCGTCCAACTGGCGCTCGCGCCGCAGCCTGGACGAGGAGTTGGCGCGGCAGGGCGTCGTGGGCATCAGCGGGATCGACACCCGGGCGCTGACCCGCCATCTGCGCGAGCGCGGGGCGATGCGGGTCGACATCTTCTCCGGAGAGGCGATCGCCGACGAGGCGGCGTTGCTGGCCAAGGTGCAGGCCTCGCCGCAGATGAAGGGCGCCAACCTCACCGATGAAGTCACCACCACCGAGACCTACATCGTGCCGGCCGTCGGCCCCGACGGCGTAGCCGTCCCCAAGGGCGCCGCGAGGTTCACCGTGGCCGCGCCCGATCTGGGCATCAAGGCGATGACACCGCAGCGGATGGCCGAGCGTGGCATCGAGGTGCATGTCATGCCTGCCACCGCCACGTTGGAGGAGATCTACGCCATCAAGCCCGACGGCGTCTTCCTCTCCAACGGTCCCGGTGACCCGGCGACCGCCGACCTGACGGTGATCAAAGGTGTGCTGGAGCGGAAGACGCCGCTGTTCGGCATCTGCTTCGGCAACCAACTGCTCGGCCGAGCGCTGGGCTTTGGCACCTACAAACTGAAGTACGGCCACCGCGGCATCAACCAGCCGGTGCAGGACCGCACCACGGGCAAAGTCGAGGTGACCGCGCACAACCACGGCTTCGCTGTCGACGCCCCGCTGGACAAGGTCAGCGACACCCCCTACGGCCGTGCCGAGGTCTCCCACGTCTGCCTCAACGACAACGTGGTGGAGGGGCTGAGCCTGCTCGACCAGCCGGCTTTCAGCGTTCAATACCACCCAGAGGCGGCTGCGGGCCCGCACGACGCCGCCTACCTGTTCGACCGCTTCGTGAGTTTGATGGAGGGCCAGCGTGCCTAAGCGCACCGATATCCAGTCCGTCCTGGTGATCGGCTCCGGCCCGATCGTCATCGGCCAGGCGGCCGAGTTCGACTACTCCGGCACCCAGGCCTGCCGGGTGCTGAAATCCGAGGGCCTGCGGGTCATCCTGGTCAACTCCAACCCGGCCACGATCATGACCGACCCGGAGATCGCGGATGCGACGTATGTCGAGCCGATCACCCCGGAATTCGTCGAAAAGATCATCGCCAAGGAACGCCCGGACGCGCTGCTGCCCACGCTCGGCGGCCAGACCGCACTCAACACCGCAATCTCCCTGCACGAGAAGGGAGTTCTCGCGACATACGGCGTCGAGCTGATCGGTGCCTCGCCGGAGGCGATCCACAAGGGCGAGGACCGCGAGCAGTTCAAGGCCGTCGTCGACGCCGTCCACGCCAAGACCGGGCACGGCGAGTCGGCGCGCTCGGTCATCTGCCACTCGATGGACGAGGTACTCGCTGGAGTCGAGCACCTCGGCGGCTACCCGGTCGTCGTCCGTCCGTCGTTCACCATGGGCGGCGCGGGCTCGGGCTTCGCACACGACGAGGACGAGCTGCGCCGCATCGCAGGTCAAGGGCTTACGCTCTCCCCGACCACCGAGGTGCTCTTGGAGGAGTCGATCCTGGGGTGGAAGGAATACGAGCTGGAGCTGATGCGCGACAGCCGCGACAACGTCGTGGTCGTCTGCTCGATCGAGAACTTCGACCCGATGGGCGTGCACACCGGGGACTCCATCACCGTCGCGCCGGCGATGACGCTCACCGACCGGGAGTACCAGATCCTGCGGGACATCGGCATCGCCGTCATCCGCGAAGTCGGCGTCGACACCGGCGGCTGCAACATCCAGTTCGCCGTCAACCCGGTCGACGGCCGGGTCATCGTCATCGAGATGAACCCGCGCGTCTCGCGCTCCTCGGCACTGGCGTCGAAGGCCACCGGCTTCCCGATCGCCAAGATCGCAGCCCGGCTCGCCATCGGCTACACCCTCGATGAGATCCCCAACGACATCACCGAGAAGACCCCGGCGTCCTTCGAACCGACGCTGGACTATGTGGTCGTCAAGATACCGCGGTTCGCGTTTGAGAAGTTTCCCGCCGCCGACGCGGCGCTGACCACCACCATGAAGTCGGTCGGCGAGGCGATGGCGATCGGCCGCAACTTCCCCGAGGCGCTGAACAAGGCGCTGCGTTCGCTGGAGAAGAAGGGCTCTCAGTTCTTTGTAGACCAGCACAGCGACTTCACCGGGCATCCGGGAGATGCCGCCGAGCTGCTTGAAGCCGCGCGGGTGCCGACCGATGGGCGGATCAACACCGTTATGCAGGCGATCCGCGCCGGCGCCACTGCAGAGCAGGTCTTCGAAGCGACCCGCATCGATCCCTGGTTCATCGACCAGCTCTTCTTGATCAAACAGATCGCCGACGAGATCGCGGCGGCCGACAAACTCCACCCCGAACTGCTCGCCGAGGCGAAAAGGTACGGCTTCTCCGACGCTCAGATCGCCGGAATCCGGGGCCTGCGCGAGGAAGTTGTGCGCCAGGTGCGGCACGCGCTCGGAATCCGACCAGTCTACAAGACCGTTGACACCTGCGCCGCTGAATTCGCCGCCCGCACCCCGTACTTCTACTCCTCCTACGACGAGGAAAGCGAAGTCGCGCCGCGCACCAAGCCCGCCGTGATCATCCTCGGCTCAGGGCCCAACCGCATCGGCCAAGGCATCGAGTTCGACTACTCCTGCGTCCACGCCTCCTTCGCACTCGCCGACGCCGGGTTCGAGACCGTGATGGTCAACTGCAACCCGGAGACCGTCTCCACCGACTACGACACCTCCGACCGGCTGTACTTCGAGCCGCTCACCCTCGAAGACGTCCTGGAGATCGTGCACGCCGAGACACAGGCAGGCCCCATCGCCGGTGTCATCGTCCAACTCGGCGGCCAGACCCCGCTGGGCCTCGCCCAGGCACTGAAGGACAACGGCGTGCCGATCGTCGGTACTTCACCGGAGGCCATCCACCTCGCCGAGGACCGCGGCGCCTTCGGACGCGTGCTCGCCGAAGCCGGACTGCCCGCCCCCAAGCACGGCACCGCGATCTCCTTCCCCGGAGCCAAGGCGATCGCCGACGAGATCGGCTACCCGGTCCTGGTGCGCCCCTCCTACGTGCTAGGCGGCCGCGGCATGGAGATCGTCTACGACGAGGCGCGGCTTCAGACGTACATCGCCGAGTCCACCGAGATCAGCCCGGACCGACCCGTCCTCGTCGACCGCTTCCTCGACGACGCCATCGAGATCGACGTCGACGCCCTCTACGACGGCATCGAGCTCTACCTCGGCGGCGTCATGGAGCACATCGAGGAAGCCGGCATCCACTCCGGCGACTCCGCTTGCGCGCTGCCCCCGATCACCCTCGGCGGACACGACATCAAGCGGCTGCGCGCCTCGACCGAGGCCATCGCCAAGGGGGTCGGGGTCCGCGGGCTGATCAACATCCAGTTCGCACTCGCCGGGGACATCCTCTACGTGCTGGAGGCCAACCCGCGCGCCTCCCGCACCGTCCCGTTCACCTCCAAAGCCACCGCCATACCGCTGGCCAAGGCCGCCGCCCGCATCTCACTGGGCGCCACCATCGCCCAGCTGCGCACCGAGGGCCTGCTCCCCGCACACGGCGACGGCGGCACCCTGCCGCTCGACGCCCCGATCTCCGTCAAGGAGGCAGTGCTCCCTTGGAGCCGCTTCCGCGACACCTCCGGACGCGGCGTAGACACCATCCTCGGCCCGGAAATGCGCTCCACCGGCGAAGTCATGGGCATCGATTCAGTCTTCGGTACCTCCTACGCCAAGTCGCAGGCCGCCGCCTACGGAGCGCTGCCCACCAAGGGCCGCGCTTTCATCTCGGTCGCCAACCGCGACAAGCGCGCGATGATCTTCCCGGCCCGGGCGCTGGCGGAGCACGGCTTTGAACTGCTCGCCACCTCCGGCACCGCGGAAGTCCTCAAGCGCAACGGGATCGAGGCCACGATCGTGCGCAAGCAGAGCGACGGAGTAGGCCCCGACGGCGAGCCGACCATCGTCCAGCTCATCCACGACGGCCGGATCGACCTGATCGTCAACACCCCGTACGGCACCGGCGGACGCCTCGACGGCTACGACATCCGCACCGCGGCCGTCGCCCGCGGCGTCCCCTGCCTGACCACTGTCCAGGCACTCGCCGCCGCCGTCCAGGGCATCGACGCCCTCGCCCACGGCGACGTCGGAGTGCGGTCCTTGCAGGAACATGCGGCGCAACTGACCGCGGCCCGCACGCAGTAGTGGCCGGAAAGGGGGACACCGAAACGGTGTCCCCCTTCTCGTGCGGCCCCTCCTCCTCTTGAGAAAGCACATTGATGTATCACCTCTTCTTCCGGCTGCTCTTCCAGCGGATGGATCCCGAGCAGGCGCACCACCTCGCGTTCGGCTGGATCCGGCGCGTCGCGCGCATACCCGGCCTGCGCGCTCTCGTCCGCGCACTGCTCGCGCCACGCCATCCCGAGCTGCGGGTGAGCGCACTCGGCCTGGAACACAGTGGACCGTTCGGACTCGCGGCCGGATTCGACAAGAACGCTGTCGGCATCGACGGGATGGCGATGCTCGGCTTCGACCACGTCGAGATCGGCACGGTCACCGCCCAGCAGCAGCCCGGCAACCCCCGCAAGCGCCTCTTCCGGCTGGTCGAGGACCGTGCCCTGATCAACCGGATGGGCTTCAACAATGACGGTTCGGCCGCTGTCGCCGCCCGGCTCGCTGCCCGCACCCCCGTCTTCAACCCCGTCATCGGCGTCAATATCGGCAAGACCAAGGTCGTCCCGGAAGCGGAAGCCGTCGCCGACTATGTGACGTCCACCGAGCGGCTCGCCGCCTATGCCGACTACCTCGTCGTCAACGTCTCCTCGCCCAACACGCCCGGCCTGCGCAACCTGCAGGCGGTGGACCAACTGCGCCCACTGCTCAGTGCTGTCCGTGAGGCCGCTGACCACACCGTCACCACGCGCCGAGTGCCGCTGCTGGTGAAGATCGCCCCCGACCTCGCAGACGAGGACATCGACGCCGTCGCCGACCTCGCGCTCGAGCTCGGCCTCGACGGCATCATCGCCACCAACACCACCATCGCTCGTGAAGAGTTGGGTCTGCGCACCGACAGGTCCACCCTCGAGGCCATCGGCGCCGGCGGCCTGTCCGGCGCGCCGCTTCGGGCACGCTCGCTCGAGATGCTGCGCCGCCTGTACGCACGCGTCGGCGACCGGATCACGCTCATCGGCGTCGGCGGCATCGAGACCGCGGACGATGTCTGGGAACGCATCCTGGCCGGCGCCTCCCTGGTCCAGGGGTACAGCGCCTTCATCTACCAGGGCCCCTTGTGGTGCCGTGCCATCCACCGCGGCCTTGCAGCCCACTTGAAGTCGGGCCCGTACGCCACTCTCGCCGACGCCGTCGGCGCCGCCGCCAGACAGGAGAGCTCATGACTCCCGGCATTCTCCCCGAAACCTCCACGGCAGAACCGTTCGGCGCCCGGCTGCGCCGCGCCATGGACACCCGCGGCCCACTCTGCGTCGGCATCGACCCGCACACTTCACTGCTGCAGGCATGGGGCTTGGACGACAACCCCGCGGGCCTGGAACGCTTCGCCCGTACGGTGGTCGACGCGCTCGCCGACCAGGTGGCGGTGCTCAAGCCCCAGTCGGCGTTCTTCGAGCGTTTCGGTTCACGCGGCATCGCGGTGCTGGAGCGGACCGTCGCCGACGCCCGCGCCGCCGGGGCCCTGGTGCTGATGGACGCCAAGCGCGGCGACATCGGCTCCACCATGGCCGCGTACGCCTCGGCCTACCTGGACCCGGCGAGCCCGCTGTTCAGCGACGCGGTCACGGTCAGCCCGTACCTCGGGTACGGATCGCTGCGCCCGGCCGTCGAGGCCGCGCGGGCCGGCGGCAGCGGGATCTTCGTCCTTGCCCTCACCTCCAATCCCGAGGGCGCCGAAGTCCAGGGGGCGGCAGGCGGGAACGGCCGGACGGTGGCCGAGACTGTACTCGCCCACCTCAAGGCGGAGAACGCCGCCGAGAAGCCGCTCGGCTCCTTCGGCGCCGTCGTCGGCGCCACGCTGGGCGGGACGATCGCCGAAGCGGGAATCGACCTGGACACCGGTGGCCCGCTGCTCGCTCCCGGCGTCGGAGCGCAGGGCGCGACCCCCTCCGACCTGCCTAAAGTGTTCGGATCCAGCCTGCCTAATGTCGTACCGAGCGTGAGCCGCGGTGTGCTGCGGCACGGCCCCGATACGGCCGCGCTGCAGGCCGCGGCGGGGCGTTTCGCAGAGGAAATCGGCGCCGTCGTCAGCTCCTGAGGCACCTCCTGAGGGCTTCGAAAGCGGCAATTTCTGGTCGTTTTGTCTAAAAAGCTCCATCGGATCGATCCTGACCAGGACTTTTCTCCTGTTATCGCTGACGGGAGGCGATGAGCCCGCTAGTCTCCGACGAGGGAACGCGGTAAGCGCGTTGCTCGTTGCTCCGCAGATGCGGAGCAACTAGGTTCCACACCGATCCGTATCCGACAGTTCTATATCCGAGGTGACGTAGGCGTGGCACTTCCGCCCCTTACCCCTGAACAGCGCGCTGCCGCGCTCGAGAAGGCCGCCGCGGCTCGCCGGGAGCGCGCCGAGGTCAAGAATCGTCTCAAGCATTCCGGGGCCTCGCTGCACGAGGTCATCAAGCAGGGTAAGGAGAACGAGGTCATCGGCAAGATGAAGGTCTCCGCACTGCTCGAATCCCTCCCGGGAGTGGGCAAGGTCCGCGCCAAGCAGATCATGGAGCGGCTCGGCATCTCCGAGAGCCGCCGAGTGCGCGGTCTCGGCTCCAACCAGATCGCCTCTCTGGAACGGGAGTTCGGCGGCGGCGCGGCCTGAGGTTTTCCGTATCCGCGGGGTAACCGGGATAATCGCTCCATGGCTGCACCTTGCCGGGGCGCGACCCCCGTCCCCCCTCATGAACATCCGCGGCTGACCGTGCTCTCCGGCCCCTCAGGGGTCGGTAAGAGCACGGTCGTCGCTCATATGCGTACAGTCCACCCCGAAGTCTGGGTCTCAGTGTCGGCCACCACGCGCAAACCCAGGCCGGGCGAGCGGCCTGGGGTGCAGTACCACTTCGTCGACGACGACGAGTTCGACAAGCTCATCGCCAATGGCGAGCTGCTGGAGTGGGCCGAGTTCGCGGGGAACCGTTACGGCACTCCGCGCTGCGCAGTACTGGAGCGCTTGGACGCCGGCGAGCCGGTCCTGCTCGAGATCGACCTGCAGGGTGCCCGGCTGGTGCGTCAGTCTCTGCCCGATGCGCAGCTGGTCTTCCTCGCCCCGCCCAGCTGGGACGAGCTGGTGCGCAGACTCACTGGCAGGGGCACGGAATCACCCGAGGTGATCGAGCGGCGGCTCGAAGCGGCTCGCGTGGAGCTCGCGGCCGAGTCCGAGTTCGACACCACCTTGGTCAACACCTCTGTCGAGGACGTGGCCCGTGAGCTGCTAGCCTTGATGCTGCATCCATCTGTGTAACGGAAGGCAGAGCGTGTCCTCCTCCATCACCACGCCTGAGGGCATCATCAACCCACCGATCGACGAGCTGCTCGAGGCCACTGACTCGAAGTACAGCCTGGTGATCTACGCGGCCAAGCGGGCGCGCCAGATCAACGCCTACTACTCGCAGCTCGGGGAGGGTCTGCTGGAGTATGTGGGCCCGCTCGTGGACACGCACGTCCACGAGAAGCCGTTGTCGATCGCGCTGCGCGAGATCAACGCCGGCATGCTGACCTCCGAGGCCGTCGAGACGGCCCCATAAGGGCAATCAGCCGTTCATCTTTCACCACGGGTCCGGCAGTCGCGGCTGCCGGACCCGTGGTGCTTCACACCAGCGGGACACCAGCGGGAGAAGTGATGGACAAGCCACGGATCGTCCTGGGCGTGAGCGGCGGCATCGCCGCCTACAAGGCGTGCGAGCTGCTGCGCAGGCTCACCGAGTCAGGACACGAGGTGCGAGTGATCCCGACCGCGTCCGCGCTGCACTTCGTCGGCGAGGCCACCTGGTCGGCGCTCTCCGGGAACCCGGTGTCCACCGCCGTCTGGGAGGGGGTCCACCAAGTCCCGCATGTGCGCATCGGCCAGAGCGCCGATCTCGTCGTCGTCGCGCCCGCCACCGCGGACATCCTCGCCAAGGCCGCCCACGGCCTCGCCGACGACCTGCTCACCAACACCTTGCTCACCGCACGATGTCCAGTGGTCTTCGCACCCGCCATGCACACCGAGATGTGGGAGCACCCGGCGACTCAGGAGAACGTCGCCACGCTCCGGCGCCGTGGTGCGCTCGTCATCGACCCCGCCGTCGGTCGGCTCACTGGCGTCGACACCGGCAAGGGACGGCTGCCGGAGCCCGTCGAGATCTTCGAGACCTGCCGCCGGATATTGGTCGGCGGGGCGGGGAGGGCGGGGAAAGCGGCTGATCTTGCAGGGCGGCACGTCGTGATCAGCGCCGGAGGCACCCGGGAACCGCTGGACCCGGTCCGCTTCCTGGGGAACCGTTCCTCCGGCAAGCAGGGCTACGCCCTCGCCCGTACCGCTATCGCACGCGGTGCACGTGTCACTCTCGTGGCCGCCAACACCGAATTGCCAGACCCGGCCGGAGCCGACGTCGTCCGCGTCACCACCGCACGGCAGCTGCGGGAAGCCGTGCTGAAAGTGGCCGCCGAAGCCGACGCCGTGGTGATGGCGGCAGCCGTCGCCGACTTCAGGCCGGCGCACTACGCCGAAGGCAAGATCAAGAAGAAGGACGGTGAGGAGCCCGCGCCCCTCGAACTCGTCCGCAACCCCGACATCCTCGCCGAGCTGTCCGCCGACCGCCCGCACCCCGGCCAGGTGGTGGTCGGCTTCGCTGCGGAGACGGACGACGTCCTCGCCAACGGGCACACCAAGCTTGCCCGCAAGGGATGCGACCTGCTCGTGGTCAACGAGGTGGGGGAGCACAAGGCATTCGGATCGGAGGAGAACGAGGCAGTGATCCTCGGGGCGGACGGCGACGAGATCCCCGTTCCCTACGGCCCCAAGGAAGCCCTGGCCGACGCGGTCTGGGATTGCGTGACACCTCGGCTCTGACGCGCCCGCCCGTCTCCCACCGCCACCCTCAGCGGAGGCGCTTCGCGCCGCTGACATGCCTGCCGTGTGGCCTCTTCTGGTGCTTCTGGTGCTTCCGAAGCGGTGAAGCAGTGTCCCGAGCCCCAGTAGATCCAAGGTGCGAGACACTTTCCCCTCTGTTGGAATCGACCGATAAACTGGTCGTGGTCCGACGGGCGCAGCCCCGCATCGGACCGACCCGTATGAGTCAGCAGCCGCTGCAACCCCAGGGAGCGATGTGTCCCGCCGTCTCTTCACCTCGGAGTCCGTCACCGAGGGCCACCCCGACAAGATCGCCGACCAGATCAGCGACACCATTCTCGACGCCCTGCTGAGCCAGGACCCCGCCTCCCGCGTAGCCGTCGAGACCCTGATCACCACCGGTCTGGTGCACGTCGCGGGTGAGGTCACGACCAAGGCCTACGCCGACATCCCG